>CAZSTP010000023.1:0-22963 GCA_964609325.1 uncultured Novosphingobium sp.
CGAGATGCAGCGCATCATCATTTCCAAGCAATGGGTAAAGCGGAACCCGGCATGACGGGACGCTGCTTCCGGTGAAAAACTCAGGCCTCCAGCACCGTCATGCTGAACTTGTTTCAGCATCCATCTATCGGTTTGCGCCGTTCGCGCGTGAGGAGAGATGGACCCTGAAACAAGTTCAGGGTGACGGAAACGCAAGGGCAGATTGCAAGGGACAACATTGAACATGACACAGCGATCACTCCCCCTTGCCGGTTTCCGGATCATCTCGATCGAGCAGTACGGGGCCGGTCCCTATGGCACGATGCATCTGGCGCAACTGGGGGCAGAGGTCATCAAGATCGAGCCGCCGCGCAAGGATGGCAAAGGGGGCGGCGATACGGCGCGCGCGGTGGGGCCGCACTTCCTGCGCAAGGATGAGAGCCTGTATTTTCAGGCGTTCAATCTCAACAAGCGTTCGTTGACGCTCGATCTGGCAACGCCAGAGGGGCAGGCGGTGCTGCACAAGCTGGTCAAGACCGCGCATGCGGTGGCCAACAATATGCGCGGTGATCTGCCTGCCAAGATGGGCGTGACTTATGAGGCGCTGAAGGATGTGAATCCGGCCATCGTCTGTGCGCATTTGTCTGCCTATGGGCGCGATAATGCGCGGGCCAAGTGGCCGGGCTATGACTATCTGATGCAGGCCGAGGCAGGCTATTGCATGCTGACCGGTGATCCCGATGGCGAGCCGCAGCGCATGGGGCTTTCCATGGTCGACTTCATGACCGGCACGATCATGGCGGTGGGCTTGCTCGCCGCGCTGGTCGATGCGCAGCGCACCGGGCTTGGCCGCGAGATCGATACCGATCTGCTCTCGGCGGGCGTCCACCAGACCAGCTACCCTGCGCTGTGGTATATGAACGAAGGCGATGTGACGGGGCGCACCCCGCGCTCTGCGCATCCTTCGGCCACGCCCAGCCAGATGGTGAAGGCGCAGGATGGCTGGATGTTCGTGATGTGCCAGTTGCCCAAGTTCTGGGACGTGCTGATGGCGCGGATGAAACGGCCCGATATCGCCAATGATCTGCCCTTTGCCACCAATGCCGACAGGCTGGCCAATCGCGATGCGCTGACGCAAGTGCTGGATACCGCGTTCAGCGAACAACCGGTGGCGCACTGGATGGCGCTGCTGGAGGGCCATGTGCCGGTATCGCCGGTCTATGGGCTGGATCAGGCGATGGACAATCCGTGGCTGGAGACCATCGGCATGCGCGATACCGTGGATCACCCCGATCGCGCGGGGCTGCATGTGCTGGCCAGCCCGATCAAGGTGGACGGGCAGCGCCTGCCCAACCGCGCGGGGCCGCTGCTGGGTGCAGATAGCGCAGCGATTTTGCGCGAACTTGGCTATTCAGACGAGGAGGCCGCAGCGCTTCGATCTGCTGGAGTGGTATAAATGGGCAAACTTTCAGGCATCACCGTGCTGGATTTGACGCAGTTCCTGCCCGGGCCTGCGATGACGGTGATGATGGCCGATCAGGGCGCGAGCGTGATCAAGGTGGAGCCGCCCGCAGGCGATCCCGTGCGCGCGATGGCTCCGTTTGAAAACGGGCAATCGGTGTGGTTTGCCAACCTTAATCGCGGCAAGCAATCGCTGGTGCTGGACCTGAAGGTTGAGGCGGACAAAGCGCGTTTGCGTGAATTGATCGCAACGGCCGACGTCTTTGCCGAAAGCTTCCGGCCCGGCGTGATGAAGCGGCTGGGCTTTGATTATGCGGCGGTCAGTGCGATCAATCCGGCCATCGTCTATTGCTCGATCTCGGCCTTCGGTCAGGACGGGCCGCTTTCAAGCCACCCCGCGCACGATATGGCGGTGGAGGCATTGGCGGGCTTCATGTCGGTCAACGATGGGCCCGATGGCACGCCGGTGGTGCCTGCCGTTCCTGCCGCCGATATGGGCGCGGGGCTTACTGCGCTGTCTGCGGTGCTGATGGCGCTGATCGGGCGGGAAAAGACCGGCAAGGGCGATTACATCGATATCGCCATGTTCGATACGATGCTGCCATGGTGTGTCCACACTGCCAGCAGCGCGATTGCAGGCGGAGACAGCCCGCGTTCGGCCACGCAGCGGTCTTTGGGCGGGGCGGCGTTCTATCAGGTCTATGCCACCGCCGATGGCAAGCACGTGGTGCTGGGCGGGCGCGAGGAAAAGTTTGCGCGCAATCTGCTGGGCGCGCTGGGGCGGATGGATTTGCTGCCGCTTGCTTTGGCCGAGGCTGGCCCCGATCAGGCCCCGCTGATTGCCTTCCTGCGCGAGACGTTCCTTACGCGCACGCGCGATGAATGGACGCACTGGATGGAGCAGATCGACGTGGCCTTTGCGCCGGTGCTCGATTTCCGCGAGGCGTTCGACCAGCCGCATACCGCGCATCGCCGGTTGATGGTGGAAGCCGATGGCCGCCACCACATAGCGCCGCCGATCAGCTTTCCGGGCGAACCGGCGTGGGTGCCCGGCCCTGTTCCCGAACTGGGTTAGGAATGGCGCGCCTAGCCATCCACGTCGATGTGCATCGAATAGACGAAGCGATCACCGGGATGGTGGGTGACCGAGATTTCAAACAGGCTGCCGCCCAGATCATGATAGCAGCGGATCACGCGCAGCACCGGCATGCCGCGCCGCAAGCCAAGCGCGCGCGCCACATCGGTGCTGGCGGGGATGGCCTGAATGTCCTGCGTGACTTTGCCGACATGGATTCCGGCCAGTTCATCAAGCTGGGCAAACAAGGTGCCGCGATCCAGTTCGAGCGCGGCGGTGGCCGCTTCCAGCCGGGGGTGGAAGAACACGTCGGTTGCCGCCAGCGGGCGCGGATCGCCTTCAAGACGGCGGGTGCCGGAAAAGCAGATCCAGCGGTCGCGCCGTCCGCTATCGCCGAGATGGCCCACCGCAAGGCCGGGCAGTTCCACGGCCCCGCGCGGCGCATAGCGGATGCGCGAGCCGCTGGCATATTGCAGCAATTCGGCGACGTTCGAGATAGGCTGGTGCAGCGCGCCTCCACGTGCGGCGGCGGGCTGCACCGTGGTGCCAGAGCCCCGGCGGCGCGCGATCAGGCCTTCGGCTTGCAGGCGGCGCAAAGCCTCGCGCACGGTAAAGCGGCTGACGTTGTAGTGCTGGCACAATTCGGCTTCGGTCGGGAAGGTGCCGGCGAAATTGCCCGCCAGAACCTTGCGCCGCAATTCGCCCGCCAATTGCAGATAGCGCGGCGGGGCGCGGTCTTTCACCAGAGTTGCCTGCTCGTCCAAAAGCCTCTCCTGCGCGGTCCTGTCCGCTTGCCCTTCGGTGCAATGTCCGTTGTCCGGTCATTATCGCGCAAAGGGGCGAAAAGCCAAGCTTTGCCTGCCAGCATCTTCGCCATGCGGGGATTATCATGACGCCGACCGAGCAGCTTGTCGCCTTTGCCGCAGCGCGCCATGCGCTGCCTGCTGCGGTGCGGTCCGATACGCTGCGGCTGATCGCCGATACGCTGGCGGTGGGCGCTGCCGGATCGACCGGGCCGGGCATGGACGGCGTGCTGGCGGTGGCGCGGAGTTGGGGGCGGGGAGATGAGGCTCGCCTGATCGCGCGTGATGAACGCTTGCCCGCGATAGGCGCGGCCTATGTCAATTGCTTTGCGATCCATTGCCTGGAATGGGACGCGGTGCATGAAGGCGCGGTGGTTCATGCGATGTCTGCCGTGGTGCCAGCGGTGATGGCGGCGGTGGACCGCAAGGGCGGCTGCGATCCTGATGTGGTGGTCGAGGCCATTGCCGTGGGTGTGGACGTGGCCGCCGGATTGGGGCTGGCGGCGGAGAGCGCTTTAAGCTTTTTCCGCCCGGCCATTGCCGGCATCTATGGCGCGGCGCTGGCGGTGGCGCGGATCGAGGGCCTGCCCGCCGAAGCCTTTGCCGATGTGCTGGGTATGGCGCATGCCCATGCGGCGGGCACGATGCAGGCGCATACCGAAGGGTCTATCGCGCTGCCGTTGCAATTTGCCAATGCCGCGCGCGGAGCGATCCATGCGGTGGACCTTGTGCGCCATGGCCTCACCGCCGCGCATGACGTGATCGAAGGACCGTTCGGGCACCTCAAGCTGTTTGATCGGGGCAGCCTTGATACGTATACCCGCATCCTCGGCACGCGTTGGCTGATTGGCGAGATCAGCACCAAGCCCTATCCTTCGGGCCGCGCGAGCCATGCCGTGCTGGGCACTCTGGCGCGATTCCATGGGGCGGATGTTAAGGCGGTGGAAGCCTATGTGCCGCCGCTTATCCGCCACCTTGTGGGCCGCGCCTATGATCCGGCGATGACGCCTGCTTATGCAAGGTTGTGCCTGCCATTCCTTGCGGCGCTGATGCTGCGCGATGGCGAGATCGATCCGCGCCGGTTTGTGCCCGAAACTTTCGCCGATCCGCAGATCGCCGCGCTTGCCGCGCGGTTTTCGCACCATGATGATGGCAATCGCGATCCCAACGCGCTTTCGCCGCAACGGCTGGTGGTGACGCTGGGCAATGGCACGCGCGTGGAATGCGGCGTGCCTGCCACATTGGGCGCGCCGCAAGCGCCGCTTTCGCCCGCGCAGGCCGCCGCCAAGCGCGACTTGTGCCGTCGCCTTGCCTTTGCCGAACCGGACTTGCGCCTGTTCGACGCTCCTCTTTCCTATCTGACGGACCCGCAATGACGTTCCCGACTTACTTTGAAACGCTCGACATCAAGCAGATCCTTGCCGATCATCCCATTGGCGATGACTTCCTGACGAAGTTCCGTTCGATCAGCCGCGACGAGATGTTCGCGTTGCAAGACGCGCAGTTCCGCAAGGTGATGGCGCGCGGGTGGCAGATCCCGTTCTATCAGCGCCTGTGGGGTGCTGAAGGCATTGAGGCGGGCGATATCAAGGGCCTGGCCGATATCACCAAGCTGCCCGTCTATGACAAGCAGCACCTGATGGCGTCCATCGCCGAACACCCGCCCTTGGGCGATTTCGGCGGACTGGATACGTTCGGAGGTGGCGGCGCTGCGCGTCCGCCGGTGGTGCTGCACACCACCAGCGGCACCACCGGACGCCCGCAGCCTTTGATGTTCGGACCCAAGGGGCGCGAGGTGATCAACTTGCTGGTCGGGCGGCTGTACCGCTGGCTGGGCGTGCATTCGGGCGATGTGGTGCATTCGGTCTATGGCCACGGCATGATCAACGGCGGGCACTTTATCCGTGAGGCCGTGACGCATTTCACCAATGCGCTGTTCCTGTCTGCGGGCACGGGGATCGAGACGCGCTCGGTGGCGCAAGTGCATCTGATGGCCGATTTTCAGGCGAGCGTGGTGGTCGGCTTTGTCGATTACATCCGCAAGCTGGCCGAAGTGGCCAAGGCCGAGGGCGTGTTCGAGCGTATCCCGGCGCGCCTGATCATCGGGCATCTGGGCACCGAGGACCGCTCTGCGATTGAAAGCGCATGGGCAGGGGCCAAGGCCTATGACTGGTATGGCGTGGGCGATACCGGGCCGATTGCCGCCGAAGGGCCGGACCGCGATGGTTTGTATGTGTGGGAAGACGCGCACTATCTGGAGCTGCTGGATATTGATGGCGGAGCGCCGGTGCCAATGGGCGAGACCGGCGATATGGTGGTTACCTGCCTGTTCAAGGACGATATCGCGCCCTGCATCCGCTTTAACACGCACGATATTACGCACGAACTGGACGGGCGGGGCGAGATCGCGTTCCGGCGGATTGCGGGCTTCCGGGGCCGCAGCGACAATATGGTGAAGCTGCGCGGGATCAACCTGTTCCCGCACGCGATTTCCGGCCTGATTGAGGCCAATGCCGATCTGACCGGCGAATATGTGTGCTATTTGCGGCGCGATCATGCGGGCCGCGATGAAATGGACGTGATGATGGAAAGCCGTGGCGGCACAGATGTTGCCGCTTTGGCAGAGCAGCTGCGGCGCGGGCTGGGTGTGGATGTGCGCGTAACGCTCTGCGCTCCGGGCGGCACGGCTGCGGCCACGCAAGTGGAAAAGCGGCAGAAGCCGATCCGGCTGATCGATGCGCGCACGTGATCGAAGGGGCCATAATGGATTTGCGATGATGGACCTGACAGCCCTTAAAGCGCGCAACGCCACGCTGAATGCCTTTGTCGAATGGGCTGGTGATGCCGCGTATGGCGAGGGTTTGCTGGGCCGCACCAGCATCGGGGTGAAAGCCAATATCGCGGTAAAAGGCTTGGCGTGGACCGGCGGCCTTGGCGCTTTCCGCGATAACCGCGCGAGCGCCGATGCCGCTGTGGTGGCGCGGTTGCGTGCCGGCGGCGCGGCCATTTTGGGCACGCTGAACATGCACGAAGCGGCCCTGGGGGCGACGACGGACAATCCGTTTTACGGCTGCACGATCAATCCGCACCGTGAAGGGTACACCCCCGGCGGTTCATCGGGCGGCAGTGGCGCAGGCGTGGCGGCGGGGTTGTGCGATGTGGCGCTGGGCACCGATACGCTGGGATCGATCCGCATTCCGGCGGCCTATTGCGGCGCATATGGCTTGAAGCCGACGCTGGGCGCGGTGCCGACTGACGGGTTGCTGTTTCTGGAGCCTGCCTTCGATGTGATCGGGCCACTGGCGATGGATCTGGACCTGTTGAAACTGGTCTGGGGCGTAATGGCGCCCGATGCCGCATTTGATAAACGTCCGTTCAATCAGATGGTGGTGCTGGGGCAACTGGGCGGGGTCGATTGCCAGCCTGCGGTCATGGCGGCTTATGCGCGGGCGCTTTCTGCCGTGGCCTTGCCGACGATGGCGTTGAGTGTTCCCGGCCCCTTGCCTGCACTGCGTCTGGCCGCGTTGGTGCGCTGTGTCCATTATCTTGAGCAGGCAGCGGGGGCCGCAGCCATGCAGTTTTCGCCGGAATTGCGAGGGCTTATCGCCGCCATATCGGGCAAGCCTGCCGATGACGGACTGTTGCTGGAAACCGCGGCGACACTGGTGTCCGCGCTGGGCGATGACGGGGTGCTGGTCATGCCGACAACGCCGCAAGCGGCCTTTGCCCATGGTACCCGTCCGCCTGCCAATCAGGCCGATTTTACGACGCTTGCTTCTGTGGCCGGTTTGCCTGCGCTGGCGGTGCCTGCGGGCACGGATGGCGACGGGTTGCCGGTTTCGGTGCAGTTGGTTGGCCCTGCCGGATCGGAGCGCCGCCTGATCGCGCTGGCCGCGCAAATCGAGCCGCAACTGGGCGGTGCCATTCGTCCGAATAGTTGAGAGGGAGCCATTGTTATGCGTATCGTTGTGCTGTTCAATCTGAAGCCCGGTGTTGATCCTGAAGTGTATGAGGCCTGGGCGCGGGGCACGGATATTCCGGGCGTTAACGCGCTGTCTTCGGTTACCGGCTATACCGTGCATAAGGCGACGGGCTTGTTCGGATCGGATGCGGCATCGCCTTATCAATACATCGAAGTGATTGATATTACGGCGATGGAGCCGTTTGTCGCTGATGTGACCGATGCGGAATTCCAGAAAGTGGCGGCAGCCTTTGGCGAATTTGCCGATGCGCCGCAGTTCATCCTGACCGAGGACCTTTGAGCCATGGCGCGGTTTGCGGGCAAGACCGTGGTCGTCACCGGATCGGGCCGGAACAAGGGGCTGGGGCAGGGCATCTTGCAGCGGTTTGCCGATGAAGGCGCAAACTGCGTGGTATCTGACCTGACGATCGGCGACGAGGCCGAGGGCGTGGCTGCCGAGCTGCGCGCACGTGGTGCCAAAGTGGCGACCATCGCGTGCGATGTGGCAGATAGCGCGCAGGCCGACGCGCTGGTGGCGCAAACCGTGGCGACGTTCGGCAGCATCGATGTGATGGTCAACAATGCCGGGATCGGTTTCATGATGAAGCCGCTGCTGGAGGTGGAAGCGGCCGATTGGTCCAAGGTGATCGCGGTCAATCTTTCGGGCGCGTTCTTCTGCACGCAGGCCGCAGCGCGCGCGATGGTGGCGGCAGGGAACGGCGGGCGGATCATCAATATCGCCAGCCAGGCCGCCAAGACCGGCTTCCCGCATCTGGCCGCCTATGTCAGCTCCAAACACGGCATGGTGGGGCTGACGCGGGCGAGCGCGATCGAGCTGGGCAGCCACGGCATTACCGTGAATGCGGTGTGCCCGAACCACGTGACCACCGCGCTGGGCGCTGAACAGAACGCATACTTCTCCAAGCTGTTGGGCTTTGCCAGCGTTGAGGCTTATCTGGCCAATATGGCGGCGAAGAACCCGATGGGGCGGCCCGGTTTACCATCGGATACGGCGGCGGCCTGCGCGTGGCTGGCCAGTGACGATGCGTTTTATGTGACCGGCGAGGCGATCAATGTGGCCGGCGGGGAGGAAATGCACTGATGCCGATGGCTGAGGAACGGATCGATTGGCCGAATGGCGCGGCGATGGCGTTGTCCATCGTCGTCAATGTTGAAGAGGGTTCGGAGCAATCGCTGGCGCGTGGTGACAAGGGCATGGAGCCGGTGGACGAACTGGGCGTGTTCGTGAAAGGACCGGTACGCAATTACGCCAATGAATCCAATTACCTCTATGGCATCAAGGCGGGCGCGCCGCGCGTTATCAAGCTGCTGAAGCAATATGACATTGCCGCAAGCTGGACCGTGGCGGCGATGAGCCTTGAGACGCATCCCGAACTGGCGCAGGCGATTGTGGAACTGGGGCACGAGCCGGTCAGCCATGGCTATCGCTGGGTCCACCAGTTCCGCATGGACGAAGAGGCCGAGCGTGCATTTATCCGCAAAGCCGTTGAATCGATTACGCAAACTTGCGGCGTGCGGCCCTATGGCTGGCTTTCGCGCTATCTCTATACCGGTAACACCCGCCGCCTGTTGATCGAGGAGGGGTTTGCCTATCACATGGACGACTTTTCGGGCGACGTTCCGTTCTGGGACCGCGAAACGGTGCCCGGAAAACCGATTGCAATCGTACCCTATCAGGTTGATTCCAATGATATGAAGATGTGGACCGATCAGGCATTTGGACCCGAACAGTGGTTGGCCTATGCGGTTCGCAACTTCGATCAGGTGTTGCGCGAGGGGCGCGAGGGGAACCCGAAAATGATGAGCCTTGGATTGCATTTGCGGATTATTGGCCGCCCCGGAAGGATCTGGGCGCTGGAGCAGTTTTTGGCCCATGTGCGCCAACATGATGACGTGTGGATCGCCACGCGCCACCAGATTGCGCAAGCCCTGGCGGCGGTTGATCCGGCATGACGCTGCGTCTGGAAACAAACGGGCCGGTTGCGCACCTGCTGATTGACCGCGCGGACAAGCGCAACGCCTTTACCATCGCGATGTGGCAGTTGTTGCCGCAATTGCTGGCGCAGGCAGCGGCCGATCCGGCGCTTCGCGTGCTGGTGGTGAAATCGGCTGCGGGCGGGGCGTTTTGTGCAGGCGCGGATATTGCCGAACTGCTGGCGAACAAGGACGATGCCGATTGGCGCGCGGAAAACCAGAAGGCGTTGAACCGCGCGCAATATGAATTGACGCGCTTTCCTTTGCCCACGGTGGCGATGATCGAGGGCGATTGCGTGGGCGGCGGCTGCGGGATTGCGCTGGCCTGCGACATACGCGTGGCAGGGCCAAAGGCGCGCATGGGGATTACGCCGGCCAAGCTGGGGCTGGTTTACCCGTTACACGATGTGAAGCTGCTGACCGATCTGGTGGGGCCGGGGCAGGCGCGGCGGATGCTTTATACCGGCATGTTGCTGGGGGCAGAGGAAGCGCTGGCGGTTGGGCTGGTGGAAGAACTGGCCGATGATCCGGATGCGCTGGTGGCGCAATTGGTGAGCGCGTCGCCGTTTTCGACCAAGGCGATCAAGGGCTTTGTCCGCAACGTGCTCGACGGGCAGGTGGCCGATGATGCAGAGAGCTTGCGGATCTTTGCCTCGGCGTTTGAAGGCGCGGATTTCCGTGAGGGGACGACGGCGTTTGTCGAAAAGCGCAAGCCTGTCTTTGGCCGATAATGCAGCGCGGAACGATGCAGCCCGGCACCATTATGGGCGGCACGATCACCGTGCCCGATCTGGACGCTGCCATCGCGGCTTGGCGCGATGGGCTGGGGCTGGAGCTGTGTGAAACAGGCGCGGTCGATGCGGCGCTGGCGCAGAGCTGGGGCACTGCGGCGTGTGCTGGTCGTTTGTACGCGATGTTGCGTCCGCGCAGTGGCGATGCGTTCTGGATCAGGCTGGTGGAGCAGCCGCGCCACGATGGTTTCGTGCCGACCACGACTTATGGCTGGGCGGCTTATGAATTGACCGTGCAGGACGTGTTTGGTTGGGCCGGTAAGCTGGCCGGATCAGCCTTCGAGATTATCGGCCCGCCCAAGACCATCGCCAATATGGAGCCCGCCTTTATCCCGATGCAGGTGCTGGGGACGGGGCAGGAGATGATTTACCTTAACGAAGTGGTGGGGCAGATGCCCGGCTTCGAGCTGCCGCGCGCCGCATCGCCGGTGGACCGCGCGTTCATCGTGGTGCTGGCGGCCAGGGACCGCGCGGCATCGGTGCGCTGGTATACCGAAGCGCTGGGCCTTGAGGAAAGCGCGACCTTCACGATCCCCTATAGCATGATCAACCGCGCCTTTGCCTTGCCCGCCGATCACCAGACCACGCTGACGATGGTCGCCAGTGGCACGATGCCGGTGGTGGAAGTGGACGATTATCCGGCGGGCGTGGCTGAACGTCCCTGCCATTCAGGGCTGCTGCCGCCGGGCAATGCGATGGTAACGCTGGCCGTGCCCGATCTGGAGCTTTGCGCGGTGGAGTGGATTGTGCCGCCTGCGGTGCGTGAGGGCGCGCTCTATGAAGGCCGCCGCGCTGGCACTGCGCGCGGGGCGGCGGGGGAACTGGTGGAACTGGTCGAGGCGGGCTGATCGTCAGTCCAGAATATCGATGCGGACGTGCGGATAGGCGCGCTGGAATTGTTCCGCCCAGCGATCGCATCGCCAGGTAATCAATTCCTCATCGAAATAGGCAAGACGCTCACCATCCTCGCCGATCAGGCTTAGGCTCTCGTCTTCCTGCCGCCGGTTGATCCGGATGCCGGCGATGCGCGAGGGATGGATGCGCCCCATATCACCTGCGCTGCGCGATGTGCGGTTTTTCCACCAAAGCAGATCGCCGGTTTCCGCGTCAATCCTATAGCCCCGGCGGGGATTGACCCACAATTGGCCCAACGCCATCGCGATGACGCACCAGCCCATCATGCCGCCAATCGGCACCAGCCAAGGCGCACATTCCCGCCCCGATTCATCGCAGTTCTTCTGCGGGTCGACCGTGTACGCAGCATAAAGGAAGACCGCGCCTATCAGCAAGCTGGCCCAAGCCAGCGGACCTTTGCGGGCCGAGCGTTCAAAGGACAAGGGGAGGGTGGTGGTTATCGGGCTCAATCCAGTTGCAAGGCTGCGTCGTGATCCTGTCCCGGCCCGATGATCCGGTGGATGAAGATACAGTCCGGTTCTGCGGAATAGAGAATACCATAGCCCTTCCAGGAACGCCGCCTGATTCCGTGCTGTTCGTAACGCGGGATGAGCGGGAAGGCGCGTGGCATGTCTGCCAGTCGTTTGGCGGTATCGCGCAATTCGCCGATGAACGAGATGGCGCGGGCGGGGTTGTCCTTTCCGATAAAGGTGCGGATGCCTTCGAGGTCACGCTTGGCGCGTGAGGATAGCCGCACTTGCATCGCTAGGCTTTGCCTGTTGCGGCTTGCCCGATGTCGGAAATGATGGCGTTGCACAGATCGTCAAGATCATGGCCGCCACCGGCTTTCATCTCGTGAATGCTTTCATCAATCGAGGCATCGAGGTCTGTGAGCCAGCGCTGTTCGTCGGCGATGGTGTTTTGATCGCGCCGGATCAGATCGCGCACATAATCGCTAACGCTGGCATATTGGCCGCTGTCGATCTGGCTTTGCACATAATCCCGCATGGGATCGGGCAGGGACACATTCATGGTAGCCATCGCCTGAATCCTCCATTGGCTGTTATATGGCAAAAATTGCCATGAGGTTCAAGGATTGGACTTGGAGCCCGATCACTCCGCCTGTTCATCACCCGGCCAATCGCGCGAAGTGTGGATCACTTGCAGGATCGTGACGATGGTGGCGTCGTCGTTCAGGGCGTAAACGATGATGTAGGGCAGGCGGGCGACGGATTTTTCGTAGGTGCCCTTGACGCGCCCGGGGTGGCCGGTGGCGAATAGGGCGAGGGCATTGCCGGTTTTTTCGATTGTCTGGACCACGCGTTCGGCGGCATCGGGATTGTCATCAGCGATGAAACGCAGAATCTGGAAGTAATCGTCACGCGCCGTATCCGACCAGACAACGCGCCTCATTGGGCTGTGGACTGCTTCAGCCTCGCTTCGGCAACGATCTCATAGGCTCGCGCCATCACCTCTTCATGCGGCGTTACGCGGCCTGCTTTCATATCGGCAAGGCCGCGTTCGATGCCTTCGATGATCGCGAGTTCGCGTTCGACATAGGCGGCCACCGCCTCGCCCGCGAGGTATGACCGGCTGCGCTTGGTGCTTTGCGACAGGCGGGCCAATTGTTCTTGCACGGCCAGAGGCACGCGGATCGTCATGGTGGTGCTGGTCATCGGTGGGGCCTTTGTGTTCGCTTGTGTACATTATCACACAAGCGCGCACATTTGCCAACGGGGGTTTTGTCAGACCACCAGGACCGTTGAACCCGTGGTGCGGCGTGCCTCAAGATCGATGTGGGCCTGCGCCACGTCGGCCAGTGCGTAAGTCTGACCGATGGTGACATCGAGCGTTCCATTTGCGATGAGGTCCCAGACACGGGCGGCTCCTGCGGCACGCTCGGCGGGGTCTTCGTAATAGTGGTAGAGCATGGGGCGCGTGTTGAAGAGCGAGCCTTTCTGCGCGAGCACGCCGAGGCTGATGCCGGTGACGGGGGCCGAGGCATTGCCATAGCTGACGATCAACCCGCGCTTGCCGGTGGAATCGAGGCTGGCCTCCCACGTATCCAGCCCGACGCCATCGAACGTGACGCGTACGCCCGCACCTTGCGTTAGTTCGCGGACGGCAGGCGCGACCGCATCGGTGGCGTAATTGATGACATGATCGGCCCCGGCGGCGCGGGCCGCATCGGCCTTGGCTTCGGTCGAGACGGTGCCGATCACGGTTGCGCCGACGTGTTTGAGCCATTGCACCAGCAAGAGTCCGACGCCGCCAGCGGCTGCGTGGACCAGCACGGGCATGCCTGCCTGCACATGGGCGCAGCGTTCGACGAGGAATTCGACGGTGCAGGCCTTGAGGATGGCGGCGGCGGCGGTTTCATCGCTGATCGCATCGGGCAGCTTGAACAGCGAGGCGGCTTTATACAGGCGCGCGGTGGCATAGGCGCCAAGCTCCGGCCCGAAGCTGGCGACGCGATCGCCCACGGCAAGGCTGGTGACGCCTTCGCCCACCGCGACAACCCGTCCGGCAGCTTCGACGCCAAGGCCCACAGGCAGGGCCGCAGGATAGATGCCGCGCCGGTAATAGGTGTCGATCATGTTGAGGCCGACGGCGGTGTGTTCGACCATGACTTCACCGGCAGCAGGGGCGGGCAGGGTGACATCGGTCCATTCGATCACTTCGGGGCCACCGGTGCGGGTAAGGCTGACAACGCGGGCTTGCATGGGGGGCTCCTGTGGGATCGGGATGGTGTTTCGATCTCTAGCGCGTGGTTGGCCTGCTTTCAAATGGGGCCGATGCAAGATGCTCCGCCTGTCGGACAGGGCGGGGGAGGGTTTGGCACAAAGACATGCAGGCGGTCAGTCTCCACACTTACAAGGAGATTCCCATGCCAGCCTGGTTCATCATCACCGCCCATGTCCATGATCGCGAAGGCTTTACCACGCGCTATTCGCCGCCAACCGCGAAGATTGTCGAAGCGATGGGCGGAAAGTACATTGTGCGCGGGCGCGGCGGGCAAGTGCTGGAGGGCGATGATACGGACGGTGGGGCTGCCGTGGTGATCGAGTGGCCCGACCGCGAGACCGCGCTGAGGTTCTGGAACAGTCCGGAATATGCGCCGCTCAAAGCCTTGCGCAAAGGCATGGCGGATATCAGCGTCACGCTGGTGGAGGGCTGAGCCATGGAGCCAAGCGCGATGGCAAAAGGCAATGCCAAGGAGGGCAACGTCTGGGCCATCCGCTTCGGATCGTTTGGCGTGCCGCTGGCCCATGCGGCGGGACAGAACGTGGTGACCGTTCTGGGCCTGCGCTTCCTGACCGATAATACCGGGATGGCAGCGGGTACGGCGGGGCTGATCTTTGCGCTGGTGAAGATCTATGACGGGCTGCTGGACCCGGCAGTGGGTGCGTGGAGCGATAATGCGCGCACGCGCTGGGGGCGGCGTTTGCCGTTTCTGGCGCTGGGCGGGATCGCGATGCCGCTGGGCCTTGCGATGCTGTTTGGCGTGCCCGATTTTGCCTCGGTGGTGTGGACGCAAGTGTTCGTCACCGTGGCGCTGGCGCTGCATGCTTCGGGCTATACCCTGCTGACGATTCCCGGCTTTGCCATGCTGGTGGAAAGTTCATCCGACCCGCATGAGCGCACGCGGCTGATGGCGTGGCGGACTTATGGCACCGCGGTGGGTACGCTGCTGGGTTCGACCATGCCCGCATGGCTGCTGGTGCGGTTCGGGGCGGGGCGCGAAGGGCATATGGTGGTGGCGCTTGTGGTGGGCGCAGTGGTGCTGGCCACAACGCTGCTGGCCTTGCGGCTGCTGGCGCTGGCACCGCGCACCGTGCCGCCCGAGGGCAGCGCGCGGAAATATAACCTTGGCCGTCAGGCGCGCCTTGCATGGGCCAACCGTCCGTTCCGGGTGCTGGCGATCGCGCATATCTTCCTCTTGTTCGGAGCCTCGATCGGATCTGCGGCGATGGCCTATTTCAGCCGCTATGTGCTGCAAGCGGGCGATGGCGTGCTGGGCAATTACTTCATGGCATCAACCACCGCGATGGTGCTGTCCATGCCGGTGTGGGTGCGGCTTTCGGCGCGTGTGGGCAAGAAGGCCTGTTATATCGCGGCGATGGCAGGGTTCGGCCTTGCGCATCTTTCATGGGCACTGGCGGGCGCGGGTGAGCCGGTGGCGGGCGTGGTGGTGCGCGCGGTGTTCAGCGGATTTTCGGGCGGCGGCATGATCTTGTGCGCCTATGCGCTGCTGTCGGATGCGGTGCGCTATGACTATGTGCAAAGCGGGCAGCGCCGCGAGGGGGCGTTTGCAGGCTTTACCACCTTGTTTGACAAGCTTTCGGGCGCGACAGCCGTGGCCGCGATGGGCGGGTTTCTGTCGCTGATGGGCTATGTTTCATCATCGAAGG
Source organism: uncultured Novosphingobium sp. (assembly GCA_964609325.1). Classification (GTDB taxonomy): domain Bacteria; phylum Pseudomonadota; class Alphaproteobacteria; order Sphingomonadales; family Sphingomonadaceae; genus Novosphingobium. The sequence goes on from CAZSTP010000023.1 coordinate 15,372, forward strand.
GCGAGGCCGTGGCGCAAAGCGGGAGCGCGGTGCTGGCGGTGATGCTCTGCGTGGCCGTGGTGCCCGCGCTGGCCATGCTGGCCGCGATCCTGACGATGCTGCGCTATGATCTGGACCCGGCTCATGTGGTGGCGGCCGAGGCTGCATTGGAGGGCCAATGATGCGTCTGGCTTTGATCGTCGCGCTGGCTCTGGCGGCCGTTTTACCGGCAAGGGCGCAGACGGAACTGGCACCGCTGCCGGTCTGGCCCGAGGGCGTGCCATTGATGAAGGGCTGGCCGGGGCTGGCCGCCGTGCCGGTGCAGGAAGAACTGCGCGAGAACGGCGAACAAGTGTTCAATGTGACCGTGCCGACGCTGCAACCGTTCCTGCCCGATCCGGCCAAGGCCACGGGCAAGGCGGTGATCATTGCGCCGGGCGGAGGTTTTCGCCTGTTGGGCATCCATCACGAAGGCACGCGGGTGGCGCGCTGGCTGGCGCAGCGGGGCGTGGCCGCGTTCGTGCTGAAATACCGGTTGATCCAGACCCCGCCGGGGGAAAGCAACGAGGCCATGCGCCAGCGGGTGCTGAAGACAATGGCGCCCGGTGTTGGTGGCGATCCGGGGGTGGAAGATGCGCAAGAGGCGCTGCGGATCGTGCGGGCGCGGGCGAAGGAATGGGGCATTGATCCGGCGCGCGTGGGCGTGATGGGCTTTTCCGCAGGCGGGCACGTGGCCGGGATGACGATGTTTGCACCCGATCCGGCACAGCGCCCCGATTTTGCCGCGCTGGTCTATGGCATGCCGTTTGGTGAGCCGGGGCCATCGATCCCGCCTGCCAATCTGCCACCGCCCGCAGGAAGCGCCGCCGAGCCGTGGTTGCAGCCAGCGCCGACCCCTGCACCGGGACGCCTGCCGCCGCTGTTCATGATCATGGCGCAAGACGATATGGCCGTGGGGCTGGGCTTTCGGGCATTTTACGACAAGCTGTTTGCCGCCGGATACCGGCCCGAACTGCACCTTTATGCGCGCGGCAAGCACGGCTTCGGCGCGGCAAGTCGCGGCACCACGGCAGACCATTGGCTGGACGAATTCGGCTGGTGGCTGGATGCCGAAGTGCCGGGGGCGGCAAAGCCGTGAAGGCGTCTATCCGCTGTTCGGATAGATAGTGCTTGGCCATCGAGTTCACGCTTGTCCGGCGCATCATGTCCTTGATTGAACAAGAGGATTCTTGTGTGAGTGCTGCGCCGACCACCATCACGCTGACAGTCGAGAAGGCCACGCCCGAGGCATTGGCCGCTTTCGGGCAGGTGATCGGGCGGGTTGATGCGATCCCGCCGGTCAATGTCGATTTCTACAAAGGCGCGGTGAAGATGAGCTATCCGGCGCGCTTCAGTTGCGAACATCCGGTGGAGATCACGCTGGCGCAGATGGATTGGCGGCCGGGTGAAGTGCGCTATATGGAGCGGCATTTCCAGCATACGCAAGCCTTTATCCCGCTGGCGGGAAAGCCGTTTGTGGCGGTGATGGCCCCGCCAACGGACGGCGATCTGCCTGATCTTGGCCAAGTGCGCGCGTTCCGGTTTGATGGCAGTGCAGGGTTCGCCATGCACCTTGGCACCTGGCACGAATTTCCCTTTGCGGTGGAGGACGGGACCGATCTGGTCGTGATCCTTTCCAGCCAGACCGGATATGATCTGAAATCCAAAGACGCGGTGACCGAGGAAGCCCACGGGCCGGACCTTGATAAAAAGGACATCGTGGCGCGCACCGGCCACGTGTTCCGTTTCGATTTGGCGGAGTGACATATGGCAGAACGCAAGAACCTTGACCGCAAGGCCTTTGCCAAAGGCAGCCAGCCGGTGGTGTTTGGCGACCCGACGACCGATGCGCTGGCGGGCATGGTGCTGGCGCTGCTGGGCGAGGTGGCAGTGCTGAAAGACCGGCTTGATGCCAACGAACGCTTGCTGGCCGCCGCCGGTTTGCATGGGCCCGATGATGTCGATGCGTTCAGCCCCGATGCACAGGTTCGCGCGCATCGCGGGGCGTACCGGCAGGCCTGCTATGACCGCGTGCTGGGCGTGGCGCGGGACCGGCTGCTGCCCGAGGCATTGGCCGAACAGCAGGCTTATGAAAGCACCTTGTCCATTGTCGCTGCCGACTGATCCGAGGGAGCCTATCCGATGACCGCGATGAATCACGAACATTTTGGCCACGCGGTAATGCCGCAGGCAACGCATGACGAGCAGGCGATGGAGGACCACTTCCTGGCCATGCGTGCGTGGACCAACCAGCACATCGATCCGCTGGACCGGCGGCTCCTGGATGAAGTGATCGTGCCGGAAGTGACCGCCAGGACCGGCTCTGCGCCCAAAAGCAGCGCGCAAGTGCGGCAGGCCCTGGAAGCGCATCCGTTCCACCAGTTGTGGCTCACGCTCTCGCTGTTCTATCAGGACCGTATCTGGCAGGTGCTGGATGGCGCGATTGACCGGCAATATGACGAGCTGGCGCAAAAGATCGAGGCGGCGGTGGCGCAGGCCAAAGGCAGCCTGACGCTGAACCCCGATCTGGAAGTGCCGCGCTATATCGGCGCGCTCGATCATCACCGCATGCCCGGCAGCTATACCGTGGATACGGCGGACAACGATTTCCGCGCAGGCGCGCTCTATGACCGCTTTGCCTCCACCTATTTGCGCAATCTGAACGGCGGTTGGAAGAACGACGGGCGCGGGCACACGCTGGCCAGCCACGTGCAGGATTTCTATCCGGACCTTGAGCCGAAGCGCATTCTGGACCTTGGCTGTTCGGTGGGCCATTCCACCGTGGCGATTGCGCAGGCGTTTCCCGAGGCGGAAGTCTTTGCGATTGATCTGGGCGCGCCGATGCTGCGCTATGGCCATGCGCGGGCCGAGGCGATGGGTGTGGCCATCCATTTCAGCCAGCAGAACGCCGAATGCACCAATTTTGCCGATGGCAGCTTTGATCTCGTCACGTCCTCTGCGGTGATGCACGAAACATCGGCCAAGGGCATGCGCGCGATCATGCGCGAATGCTTCCGCCTGCTGCGCCCGGGCGGGGTGATGTGCCATGTCGACGTGCCGCCGCGCCATGAACATCTGGCGCTGTGGGACCAGATGCGCTGCGATTTTGAAAGCCATTACAACAACGAACCGTTCATGACCTCGCTCGCCCGCACCGATTGGGTGAAAGTGGCCGAGTCTGCGGGCTTTGAACGGGATCAGGTGGCGGCGGGATACCGCAAGGGCACCTATTTCCTGAAAGTGGACCGCACCGACTTCTTCACCGAAGGCCACCCCGAAGGCCGTTCGATGCTGGGCAGCTGGTATGCCTGCTCTGCCGTAGGGTAAGGGCCCCAGGATGCCAGTAGAGATCAACGGCTTGCTCAATCATAATGTGTCGAGCGAGACGCACCCCCTGCCGTTCAACACGTTCGATCCCGAAGGCATCGCGCAGATGGCGCGGCTGCATGATGAATGGGGCTATGACAAGGTGCTGGTCGCCAATGCCTCGATCATGCCCGATAACTTCACGATTGCAGGCTTTGTAGCGGCGCAGACCAAGCGCTTGGGCGTGATGCTGGCGCACCGCCCGGGCTTTGTCCCGCCGACAATGGCCGCGCGCATGCTGGCAACGCTCGACCGGCTGATGCCGGGGCGTGTGGGGGTGCACATCATCACCGCCGCCAGCGACGAAGAAACCCAGGCCGACGGCGATTTCCAGACCAAGGTGGAACGCTATGACCGCGCGCGCGAATATATCGGCCTGTTGCGCCGGATGTGGAGCGAGGCCGCGCCGTTTGACCACGAAGGCAAATGGTTCCGCTTCAACGGCGGGTTTGCCGCAGTAAAGCCTGCCGCGCCGATCCCGGTCTATTTCGGCGGGATGAGCCCGGCGGCGCTGGCGGTGGCAGGCGAATGCTGCGACATGTTCGCCACGCTGTCAGACACGGTTGAAGGCATGACCGAGGTGGTGGGCAAAGTGCGCGCGGAGGCCGCAAAACATGGCCGCAACCCGCGCTTCCTGATGTCGATCCGCATCATCATGGCCCGCACCGAAGAGGCCGCATGGGCGCGCGCCGATGGCATCCGCGATATTGTCGCCGCCAACATGGGCAAGCTGGGCGTCAACGCGCCCGCCGCCAAAGCGGACGGATTCCGCCGCACCGAAGCCTTGGCCCAGCGCGGCGACCGTCTCGAAAAGTGCTTCTGGAACGGCATCAACCAATTGCGTGGCGGCCAAAGCAACTCCGGCTGCCTCGTCGGCACCCCCGAACAACTCGCTGACGCACTGATGGATTACTACAAAGCAGGCGTATCAGCGTTTATCCTGCGCGGGTTTGATCCGGTGGAAGATGTGATCGCGATTGGGCGCGATCTGGCACCACTTCTGCGGGCGAAAGTGGCGGCGTTTGATGGGGTATAAAGCTCTGGACCAATTTTACAAATCTTAATGGCCCAGAGCTTTCGGCGTTCATAATCTAATCGCTATTTCAGAGCGGATAGATAATCTGCATCAATGCAATACAACAACGTTATTGTACAAAAACAATCAGCCAATTACTGGCTAACAAACTGCATTGCTATCGGTTCCATTTGACTGTGCGTTTCGCGAACTGGGCGTAGCACGTTCACCTGAGACTGACGTTTTAGAATGTTTTCCATTGAGTTCGCTTGTAGATTGTGTGATGCCTGATGTGGCGTCGTCGGTGGTGTGGTGCTCTTGCTCATCAACTACATCCTCCGTTGCCGGGTCAACGTTTAGCGCCGCAAATAACTCCGAAAAGTTTTCCATCAGCGGGCTGGGAGCGGGGAACCTAGCTTTTGGACCTAGCTCTTGAACCAAACGTTTTTCAATTTCAGTAGCCAATCGCACACGATGGAAAAGCGCGCAAGCTTCGTTAGCGTCGATCACGAAACCATGGCTGGAGTATGATTGGGACAATCGGGTTAGCGCACTGTCGCGAAGATTTTCAAACTTCTGGTTAAGGCGCACGCCGTAGTCTTCACCCAGTCTCATTGCTCTCGCACGAGAGCCAACCTCTTCCGGATCGATACGGCCAAAGATAGGGCCATAAAGTGACGCTACAATTTCAGACGCGCAATGCGACGCAGTTTGAAACGAAACCACCCCACCACTGCTCGATATGATTTCGCCGATTACCGCGTGGAATGTGTGCTTTGCGCGATTCTCAACCGTTCGGAATGCTTCGCTGATATTCAGCCCTGATTCCTGCCCAATGAGATCGTCAGTTTTGGTTAGCTGAACATCAAGCGGTCCCAGTTCGCCATACGGCGAGAAAATCAATTCATTCGCTCCGATAGCCAATAGGGTTCCTGCGCTCTTACAAAGGCCAGGCACAAAGCATCGAAAGTCTGCATAGACTGACTGGATGTAGCGTGCGATTTTATATGCTGCGTCAGGATTACCACCGGGGGTCACTAGAATAAGTGTCAGCTCACTACTAGATTGATTTTCCGCTATAAATTCAATGAATCGCAAGTCTTCACTGCGTTCAATTCCACCGCTATACAAAAATACGTCCATGTTTATTCTACCTATATGAAAAGAAATTTTGCAACTGAAAGATATAAAATAAGCCGCCTGAAAATCGGCCAGAGAAACGAAAATCTTAATTTTCGATCATGCGAACGCTCCTATAATATTCAAATGATATAACACTCTCTCGTTGAGCAGGGTAAATGTGGTGAGTAGAATCCAACAAGTCAAGCTGCTCGCCATCGAATTTTATGGTAGTATCTCACCATAAATTACCACACGTCATTTATATAAGACGAGGCAGAGGTGCTTGACGTGTTATATGCTCACCCCCGCGCCAACCCCAATCGCATAATCACATACCGCCCGTTGTAATTGCACGACGTGCCCTCGGCGCTTGCCAGATCCGCTGCGAAGGTCAGTTGCGCGAGGCCGAAGAATTCGTGGCTCGTGGTTGCGTCGTGTTCGGGGTCGGCTTCGTAGCCGTAGCGCAAGTGCCAGCGGCCGTCGGGCAAGGCGGTGAGCTTTTCGGCGAAGCTGAGGGAGCGGGAGTTGCGGCCGCCGCTGGCGCCGCCTTTGGTGCTGGTGATCGTGGAAAAGCCGGTGGGGGTGGCGACGAGTTCGAGGTCTGCGTCCCATTCATAGAGCACCGAACCATCGGGGGCGAGGGTGGTGCCGTGGAGCGCCCATAGGCCTGCGATATCGGGAAGCGCGGTCATTTCAGCACCTTGTCGAACCACTGGCGCAGATCGCGGCCAGTTTCGGCGGGGAGTTCGAGCATCGGGTAGTGGCCGACGTCGGGGTAGTGGATCAGGTCTACTTTTGCGGCTTTGAACTGGGTGACGGCTTTGGCGGCGAGATACTTGGGCAGGACGGGATCGCGATCACCCCATTGCAGCAGGATCGGCGCGGTGACCTTTGCCGCATCGCCTGCCGCGCCTTTGGCCCAGACGGCCTTTTTGTTGGCCAGCCAGTATTCCTGCACGCGGGCAAAGCCGCCGGGAATCGTGTTGGTCTGGTAGTACCAATCGACGGTGGCATCGGTCAGCCGTTCGGGCTTGCCATAGAGTTCGGACAGCGACTGGCGGTAATAGGCGCGGGGGTAATAGTTGGGCACCAGATTTGTGTGCGTCCAGATCATGGCTTGGGTCAGCGCCGTGAAATCGGTGGGGGGCGGGGCTTCCAGCGGCAGGGCCGACAGCGCCAGCGCAGTGACCTGATCGGGGTGGCGCGCGGCATAGAGCGTGGCGATGGTCGATCCGCTGGAGGTGGCGACGATCGCGAAACGCCCCACGCCCTTTTGCGCGACGACCTTTTCCAGCAGGGTGACGATGCCGGGCATGCCGGTGGAGGGGGCGCTATCGGTCGACAGGCCATAGGGCGGCCAATCGAAGCGGATCACGCGGTATTTGTCGGTCAGGGCATCGGCCCATGCGTCCCATTCGCGCAAGTTGGTCATCGAACTGTGGAGCATCACGATGACCGGGCCGGTGCGCGGGCCTTCATCGCGCATGTGCAGCGTGGCAGTGCCGACCTTTACGAAGGTGGAGGGCGCGGTGGCCTGCGCCGCCTTCACGCTTTCGTACGAGGGGTTCCACAGCCCCGCCCGCATGGTGCCCAGCAGCGCCGCGATGGCGAGTACGATGACGGCGACGATCTTGCCCAAGCGCTTCATAACCCCTCCGGATGTCGGGAAAGGGCCAGCTTATGGGGCGGTTATCGGGCGGATAGGGGCGCGGGCGTGGCTCTCCGCCTTGCGGATAGAGTTTAGGGTCAGGACCTGTTAATCCCGCCTTCGAGGCGCCGGAATGGCGAACATATCGGGCGGATAGGTGCGCAGGGAAGGCTGGTTGCCTTTCCAAGCAACTATCTGGCCGAGATGGAAGCCATTCCGGCGTCCCGCAGGGATTTGACCAAAATGGCCCGATGCTGCGTTGGATAGGCTTGAAATAGAACCACTATTCCTGCGCCTATCCGCCTTGCACCAGGCCATTTTGCCTCAAACCTCGAAGGCGGGATTAATAGGTCCTGACCCTAGCTCCCGCGCAGCCACGCGCGATATTCATCGAAGCGGACGGGGCGGGAGATGATGTAGCCT
>CAZSTP010000024.1:0-22852 GCA_964609325.1 uncultured Novosphingobium sp.
TCTTTGCCGCGTGATGCGATGTCCAAAGTGCCGTTGAATTCGCCCTTGGCTGAACCTTCCGCCGAACTTTCCGTCGCGGTGGCACTGCTCTGCGGTTGCGAGTCGGGCGTAGCTTGCCTATCGCACCCCGCAGCGGCGAGCGCCGAGACTAACAGCAATATGGGCGAACGGAACGAGATGAGCGGCAATTCAGGCTCCAACCAAATGTGGGGCGGGCGTTTCGCAAGCGGCCCTTCGGCCATCATGCGCGAGATTAACGCCTCGATTCCCTTCGACAAGGCGCTGTGGCGGCAAGATATCGCCGCGTCAAAGGCCCATGTGGACATGCTGGCCGCACAAGGCATCGTTTCGCAGGAAGATGCAGCGCAGATCGCCGAAGGGCTGGATAGCGTCGCTTCGGAATACGAAACGCACGGAGTCCCCGAAAACTGGGACTTGGAAGACATTCACATGACCACCGAAAGCCGGTTGGCCGAGCTGATCGGGCCGGTGGCGGGGCGGCTGCACACCGCGCGCAGCCGCAACGATCAGGTGGCGACCGATTTCCGCCTGTGGGTGCGCGATGCGATGGATCAGGCCGAATTGGGCCTCAAGCAGTTGCAAATCGCGCTGGTGACCCGTGCGGGCGAACATGCCGATTCGATCATGCCCGGCTTCACGCATTTGCAAACCGCACAGCCGGTGACGCTGGGGCATCACCTGATGGCCTATTACGAGATGGCCGGGCGGGACCGTTCGCGCTTTGCCGATGCGCGTGTGCGCATGAACCGCAGCCCCTTGGGCGCAGCGGCGCTGGCGGGCACGGGCTTTCCGATTGACCGCGAGCGAACGGCCAAGGCGCTGGGCTTTGACGGCCCGACCGACAACAGCCTCGATTCGGTGTCCGACCGGGATTTCGCGCTCGATTACCTGATGGCCGCCGCGCAATGTTCGTTGCATTTGTCGCGTCTGGCCGAGGAGTTCATTATCTGGGCGAGCCAGCCTTTCGGCTTTGTGACGCTGCCCGATAGCCTTTCGACCGGCAGCTCGATCATGCCGCAGAAGAAGAACCCCGATGCGGCTGAACTGGTGCGTGGCCATTCGGGGCGGATCGTCGGTTGCCTCACTTCGCTGATGATCACGATGAAGGGCCTGCCGCTCGCGTACTCAAAGGACATGCAGGACGATAAGCCGCCGGTGTTTGAAGCGGCATCATTGCTGGCGCTATCCATCGCCGCGATGACGGGCATGGTGGCCGAGGCCAAGTTCCGCACCGAACGCATGCGCGCGGCGGCTGAGCTTGGCTATGCCACCGCGACGGACCTTGCCGATTGGCTGGTGCGCCAGGCCAATATCCCGTTCCGCGAAGCGCACCACATCACTGGCAGCGCGGTGAAACTGGCGGAAAGTCGGGGCGTGGCGCTTGATCAATTGCCGCTGGATGATCTGAAAACCATTGATGCGCGGATCGATGATCGCGTCTATGCCGCGCTTTCGGTCGATGCCAGCGTCGCCTCGCGCGCCAGCCATGGCGGAACCGCGCCAAACGAGGTAAGGAAGCGTGTGGCCGAGGCGCGTGTGGCGCTGGGGCTGGAGGAATCGGCTTGAACGTCCGGCGCTCATTTCTGCTGACTGGCCTTGCCGCGCTCGCGCTGGCGGGATGCGGCAATCGTGCCGAGTTGAAGCTTGCGCCCGATCAGACCTCGCCGCCGATCCCCTATGGCCGGGAGGTTCAGCCCGGGGCGGATGACTTGCTCAAACCTCCCGCGCAGGCAGCCCCTGCGCGCAATGTCGAGCCGCGCCGCCGCTCGCAGGATCGCGAAGACGATCCTTTCGACCTTCCACCCGAAAACTGAGAATTTCCGATGGACCATTTTGAATTGAACAACGGCGTGCTCCACGCTGAAGACGTGCCCTTGCCAGCAATTGCGGCTGAAGTGGGCACGCCCGTTTATGTCTATTCGCGCGCGACTTTGACGCGCCATGCGCGCGTGTTCCGCGATGCGCTGGGCATTTTGCCTGCGGTGAAGATCGCCTTTGCGGTGAAGTCCAATCCCAACCTGTCGGTGCTTAAAGTGCTGGCGGCAGAAGGCTATGGCGCTGACGTCGTCTCGGGCGGCGAGATGGAGCGCGCGCTGGCGGCGGGTATGCTGCCCGATGGCATCGTGTTTTCCGGCGTGGGCAAGACCGAGGCCGAAATGCGGCGGGGGATTGAAGCGGGGATCGGCCAGTTCAACCTTGAGAGCGAGGAAGAAGGGCTGGAATTGGCCGCCATCGCGGTTTCGATGGGCAAGGTCGCCTCGGCTGCGCTGCGCGTCAATCCCGATGTCGATGCCGGAACGCATGGCAAGATTTCCACCGGCAAGGCGGAAAACAAGTTCGGCGTGCCGTTTGACCGTGCGGCGGCAATCTATGCGCGACTGGCGCAGACGCCGGGGCTGAACATGCGCGGGCTGGCGCTGCACATCGGCAGCCAGTTGTCCTCGCTTGATCCCTTGGAAGCCGCCTTCACCAAGGTTGGCGGGCTGATGCAGAGCATCCGGGCGAGCGGCCATGCGGTGACGCATATGGACCTCGGCGGCGGCGTGGGCGTGCCTTACAAGGCGGGCGAAGTGTTCCCGCAGCCTGCCGAATATGCCGCGATGATCGCCAAAGTCACCGCCGATTGGGGCGTGACGCTGATGTTCGAACCCGGCCGCGTGATCACCGGCAATACCGGCGTGCTGGTGACGCAAGTGATCCGCGTGAAGGAAGGCGCGAGCTCTCCGTGGGTCGTGGTCGATGCCGCGATGAACGATCTGGCGCGGCCTGCGATGTACGATGCCTGGCATGATTTCGCAGCAGTGGAGCCCAGGGGCGAGACGTTTGTTGCCAACATCGTCGGCCCGATTTGCGAAAGCTCGGATACCTTCGCGATGGCGCGCACGATCGATACGGTAGAGCGTGGCGATCTTGCCGTGTTCCGCACGGCGGGCGCTTATGGTGCGACGATGGCCAACACCTATAACTCGCGGCCCTTGGTGCCCGAAGTAATGGTGGACGGCGCAATCTGGGCTGTGGTGGCGGACCGGATCGATCCGGCCACGATCCTTGCGGCGGAACGCCTGCCAGACTTCTTGAAGTAAGATGCAGTCGCTCCCCCTCTTTCACCGCATTGCGGGACAGCCGGTCATTCTGCTGGGCGAGGGGGATGCGGCGGAGGCCAAGCAGCGCCTGATCGAGCGCGCGGGTGGCAAGATCGTGCGCGATATGGCCGAGGGCATTGATGCCGGCGCGCGGCTGGCCTTCATCGCGCATGACAACCCTGACATGGCGCAAGGCGATGCGATCCGGCTGCGCTGTGCGGGGCTGCTGGTCAACGTGGTTGACCGGCCCGAACTGTGCGATTTCACCACGCCCTCGATCCTTGACCGCGATCCGGTGCTGATTGCGGTGGGCACGGGTGGTGCATCGGCAGGGCTGGCCAAGATCCTGCGGTTGCGGTTGGAGCGGCTGTTGCCGCAAGGGCTGGGCGCCTTGGCCCGCGCGCTGGAAGAGGCGCGCGAGGGGATGCGCGCGCGCTGGGACAAAGTGGCGGATCGGCGGCGTGCGCTGGATGCTGCGCTGGACGAGGGCGGGGAGTTGGACTTGTTCCGTGCGGGTAGCGACGCGCGGGTTGGCGCGTGGCTGACCTCGGGCGCGGAAGGGCAATCAGGCCGGTTCGAGATCGTGCTGGCCTCGAATGATCCCGAAGACCTGACCTTGCGCACCGCGCGTCTGCTGGGGCAGGCAGATGTTGTGGTGCATGATGCTGGCGTTGCGCCGGAGATATTGTCGCGCGCGCGGGCCGATGCGGTGCGGGTGCTGGCTGGGGGTGAGGTGCCTGAGGGCGGGATTGTGGTGGTGTTGCGGAGAGGTTGAGGTCTTATCGCTCAGTCGTCTCGCTTGCGCGCGGATCGATAGATTGATCTGAACAATAGAAATCCGCCGCCGATCATGATCCCTATCATCCAAGAGCCAGTGATGATCATGATACCCTTGCCTACAGGTGAAGCATGAGACCACTTTCCAATGAAAGGCCCGGTTAAAATCACCGGTGTCATCGCGATAAGAAACAATTTTGCTTCGTTTCGTTCAGATCTTCGTAGACCACGAAAACGCTGCTTGATCGTCTTACCGTGAAATTGTTGTCTAAGAGCCACCTCTTCGCGGCGAGTCCAACGCTGGATAAATTTAAGTAGGCTCATGGCTCCCCCGTTCTTGTCGGGCGTTCACCCCTTCATCGCAGCCTGCAATTGCCCGATGATCACCTGGCTCTGCTCTGGGCCTGAGCGTGGTACGAAGTCGCCGGTGCGGTCGCTGATCTGGTCCCAGTGGGCGGCGAAGCCTTCGACGGTTTGTTCTGACGGCGGCAACAGCACGCCCTTGTTCATGGTGACCCAAGCCGAGTGGTAGGCGCCTGCGCCTGCGCCGACGATGGCGTTGGTGGGGGCGTCTTCCGAGACGAGGAACAGGGCGGCGGGGACGACGCTCTCGGGGTTGAACAGCTTGAAGGCTTCTTCGGGGAAGATGTCCTCGGTCATGCGCGTGGCGGCGACGGGGGCGAGCGAGTTCACCCTGATGTTGTTCTTTGCGCCTTCGAGATAGAGCGTTTTGGTGAGGCCTGCGACGCCGAGTTTGGCCGCGCCGTAGTTGGCCTGACCGAAGTTGCCGAACAGGCCGGAGGAGGACGCGGTCATCAGGATGCGGCCATAGTTCTGTTCGCGCATCGTATCCCAGCAGGCCTTGGTGGCGAAGGCCGAGCCGATCAGGTGGACTTTCACGACCATTTCAAAGTCGGCCGGGTCCATTTTGGTAAAGCTTTTATCGCGCAGGATGCCCGCGTTGTTGATCAGCACGTGGACGCCGCCCCAGCGCTCTTTGGCGCGGGCGACCATTTCGGCCATCTGGTCAAATTCGGTGACCGAGCCGCCGTTCGGCATCGCCTCGCCGCCCATGGCTTCGATTTCCTCGACCACTTTGAGCGCGGCATCGGAGTGGCCGCTGCCATCGCGCGCACCGCCCAGATCATTGACCACGACCTTTGCTCCGCGCTTTGCCAGTTCAAGCGCATAGGCGCGGCCAATTCCGCCGCCAGCGCCGGTGACAATGGCCACGCGGCCTTCGAAGGAAATGCTCATGCCACACAACTCCACAGGGCGGCCTAACCGGTCGCTTAACATAGGTTGTGCGATGCCATGCGCCGCAGCGCAAGGCAACTCCGCTTAGGCGATGCGCTTTACCCAGCCGTGGGTATCGGCAATTTCGCCGCGCTGGATACCGACGAGCTTCTGGCGCAGCTTTTGCGTCAACTGGCCGGGGCCGCCCGATCCGATGGCAAATTCGCCGGTCTGGCTGGCGACTTTGCCGACGGGGGTGACGACCGCTGCGGTGCCGCAGGCGAAAGTTTCAAGCAGCTTGCCCGAGGCGGCGTCGGCCTGCCACTGGTCAAGGCTGTAGCGGCCTTCACGCACGGTCAGGCCCTCTTCGCGGGCGAGTTGCAGCAGGCTGGAGCGGGTGATGCCGGGCAGGATTGTGCCGGTGAGTTCTGGCGTGAGGATCGAGCCATCATCGAACACGAAGAACAGGTTCATGCCGCCCAGTTCTTCGACCCACTTGTGTTCAGCCGCATCGAGGAACAGCACCTGATCGTGGCCGCGCGCAAAGGCTTCGGCGGTGGGGACAAGGCTGGCGGCATAATTGCCGCCGCACTTGGCCGCGCCCGTGCCGCCCGGAGCCGCGCGGGTATAATCGCTAACCCAGATCGAAACGGCGGGCGCGCCCGATTTGAAATAGTTTCCGGCAGGGCTGGCGATGACGAGGAACTTGTACTGCTTGGCCGGGCGCACGCCGAGGAAGGCTTCGCTGGCGAACATGAAGGGGCGCAGATACATCGAGCCGCCCTCGACGCTGGGGAACCAGTCCTTGTCGGCAAGGACTTGCTGGCGCACGGCTTCGATGAACAGGTCCGCGGGCAATTCGGGCATGGCGAGGCGGCGGGCCGAGGCGTTGAAGCGTTCGGCATTGGCCTCGGGCCGGAACAGCGCAATGCCGCCGTCGGCGTCACGATAGGCTTTCAGGCCTTCGAAGATTTCCTGTGCATAGTGCAGGACGGCAGCGGCAGGATCGAGCGGGATCGGGCCATAAGGGACGACGCGGGCATCGTGCCAGCCTTTCCCTTCCGTATAGTCGATCTCGACCATGTGATCGGTGAAGGCGCGACCAAAGCCCGGATCGGCCAGCACAGCATCCCGCACATCGACAGCCGTAGGGGCCGGATGGGGCGTGTGGGCGAATGTCAGGCTGGAATCGGCGGTCGTCGCCATGGGAAATCGGTCCTTGCGCAAAAGTTAGGAAAGCGCCGTTGTACTATTGTTGCGCAGATAGCAAGCGATATGTAATAAATGTGAAGGGCCGCGCCGGTCGATCCGGGCGGCCCTTCGCATGGTCAGCGGCCGGAAGTGCCGCCCACGAAGCCTCTATCGCTTAATCGAAACTCAGCGATAATGCCTCGCGCGGGACTGTACCGACCTCTGTGCTGAACCATGAGACATCGGATCACCTCCTTTCGCGCTGTTGAGCCATAATGCGCCACCCTTCCGGATGACTGGGCCCCGGTTGAAACCCCGTTGGCCTTGAAACCAATGTGATTCATTCGGAGCCGAACAACAAGACTTGAATTCATTTTTTTTGGCGTCAGTATGCCGCCTTCGCAACTGCACTGAGCGTGCTGCCTAGCGGTTGCGGCAATCCTCGATCACGCGGCCCACTTCCGCCCATGCGGGCAGATAGAGTGTGGGCAAGCCGTTCACCTCGACCGCAAACCGGCCCCTGCTGAAGGCCATGGCATCGAGCAGCGGGTCTGCGGTGCGGAGCGAGGCGATCAATTGCGGCTGCCCTTGTGGGGCAGGCTCTGCCGAGAGGGCGCGAATCTCGCTCGACGTGACAATCGACATCGGCAGGGCAACTAGTGATGCGCCGCTGCGGATCAGCGATACGGTGCCGCTGGCGCGGTTGCAGGCGAGCATGAAGACCGTGCCGAATTGTGCGACGCTGCCTTGCTCGCGCTGTGCATAGCGCCAGTCTCCCGGCGTTTGCGGGGCATCGCGCCATTCCTTGAAAGTGACCGGCGGCGGGGGTGGTGGCGGAGGCGGTGTAGGCCGGGGCAGGGGCGGTGGTGGTGGCGCTACTGGCGGAGCCGAACAGGCGGCGATCAGCAGGAACGCTGCACAGGAAAAAGCCTTGGTGATCGCAGATGCGCAATTGATTTTCATGGGGCAACTATGGAAGGGATATCGCGTGACCTCAACCCATAGCCCCAAATCGAAACTGCGCGTTGATCAATTGCTGGTCGAGCGCGGCCTTGCCGAAAGCCGCGCCCGCGCGCAGGCACTGATCCTTGCGGGGCTGGTGTTCGCTGGCGAAACCAAGATTGCCAAGGCGGGCCAGACGCTGGCGCTGGACGCGGCGCTGGAGGTGCGCGGACGCGACCACCCGTGGGTTTCGCGCGGCGGGATCAAGCTGGCCCATGCTATCGAGGCCTTTGCACTTGATCCGGCGGGCGTGATTGCGATGGATATCGGCAGTTCCACCGGCGGATTTACCGACGTCTTGCTCCAGAAGGGTGCAACCCATGTGTTTGCGGTGGATTCGGGCACCAACCAGCTGGCGTGGAAATTGCGGCAGGATGATCGCGTCACGGTTTACGAACAGACCAGCGCCCGCGTGTTGACTGCACAGCACATCGACCGTCCTGCGACTTGGGTAGTGTGCGACGCCAGCTTCATTGCCTTGCGCAAGGTTCTGGAAGTGCCGCTGGCGCTTGCCACCCGCCCGACGCGGCTGGTTGCGCTGATCAAGCCGCAGTTCGAGGTGGGTCGCGGCGAAGTGGGCAAGGGCGGCGTGGTGCGCGATGCGGCCCTGCATGAACGTGTTTGCCGCGAAGCGAGCGATTGGCTGGAGAGCGAAGGCTGGGTGGTGCAGGGCGTGGTGCCAAGCCCGATCACCGGCCCTGAAGGAAATGTCGAATTCCTCATATCTGCGTTGAGAAGTTGAGTTTTCCGCAGGTTTTGTTGCGAAATAAGGTTGCCTACCGTTTCAGTGCGCATTGCGCAGGGCCGTGTACCCCGTCAATATCCGTTGCGAATCGCGCTGGGGCGCTTAGCGTACGGGTGACATGAAATACCTTGCTTCTTCCGGCCAACTTCGGGCCAGCCTTTTGCGCTGGTCATTGTTTACAGTGCCGCTCTTGCTTGTGCTTGGATCGTTTTCTGCGCGTGCCGGGGGAAGTGGCCCCGGCAATCCGTGGTTTGATGCCCTTGTAAAACCGGCAATTTATCCACCGCCATTGGCGTTTCCGATTGTATGGACCATCCTCTATATCCTGATGGGCATATCGCTGGCGATGATCCTTGCCGCGCGGGGCGCCAGCGGGAGGGGGGTGGCCTTTGCGGCTTTTGCCGTGCAGCTTGCGCTTAACTTCTCATGGTCGCCGGTGTTTTTCGCGATGCACCAGATCACGGTGGCATTCTGGATCGCCGTGGCGATGGGCGTAACCACGCTGATCACCACCGCGCTGTTCTGGCGAATCCGGCCGGTAGCAGGGATGCTGCTCTTGCCCTATCTGGCGTGGATCTGCGTGGCTTGCGCGCTTAATTTTGAAGTGGGCCGCCTGAATCCCCAAGCCGATGGTGCCTTTGGTTCACCCAGCACCGTGCGTGTAGAGATTTGACCTTGCGGGCAGGCGATTGGCTGCCCACATAGCGGTTTAATCAACTCCACGCAGGAACGTGCCATGCAAAGCGAAAATCCCGTCATCGCCGACTTCGTCAAGCTGCTGAACAGCGCCGCCGGCACGATTGCAGGCATGGGCCGCGAAGCCAGCGAAACCGCACGCGAAAAGGCCAAGGAAATGTTCGGCGGCATGGACTTCGTCAGCCGCGAGGAATTTGACGCGGTTAAGGACCTCGCCTCTGCCGCGCGTGAAGAGGTTGAAAACCTCAAGGCGCGCATTGCCGCGCTGGAAGCGGCAGCAAAGCCGGACTGATCAGAGTCCGGCTTTGCGCAGCGCCTGATCCAGATCCTCGATCAGATCATCGGGATCTTCCAGCCCCACGTTCAGGCGCAGCATGCCTTCGCCCACGCCCATATCGGCGCGGGTTTCGGGGCCTACGCCATAGTGCGTGGTTGATGCCGGATGGCACATCAGGCTGCGGGAATCGCCGATATTGTTCGAGATATCGATCAGTTCGAGCGCATCGAGCAGAGCGTGGGCCTGTTCCAGCCCGCCATCCAGATGGAACGACAGGATCGTGCCGCCTGCCTTCATCTGCTTTTTCGCCAGATCATATTGCGGGTGGCTGGGCAGCCACGGATAGAGCAGGCGCGGCACGCGCGGTTCGATGAAACTGGCGACTTTCAGCGCATTCTCGCTCTGCCGGTGAATGCGCAAGTCGAGCGTTTCCAGCCCCTTGAGCACGACCCAGGCGTTGAACGCGGCGATGTTTGGCCCGGTGTTGCGCTGGAACGGCAGCAGCACATTGTTGATGAACTCCGCCGATCCGCAGACAGCGCCAGCCATCACGCGGCCCTGGCCGTCCATCATCTTGGTGGCGGAATAGGCGACGACATCCGCGCCGAAATCCATCGGGCGCTGCAAGGCGGCGGTGGCAAAGGCATTGTCGACCACGGTGGTTATGCCGTGGCGCTTGGCCAGCGCACAGACGAATTCGAGATCGACCACGTCCATCGTCGGGTTGGCGGGGCTTTCGAAGAAGAACACTTTGGTGTTGGGGCGGATCGCCGCTTCCCACGCCGCATTGTCGGACGCATCGATTGTCGTACCTTCGATACCGAAGCGCGGCAGCAGGTTGTCGACCAGCCAGCGGCATGAACCGAATGCGGCCTTGGCGGCAACGATGTGATCGCCTGCGGAAAGCTGGCAGAGCAGCGCGGTGGTCATCGCGGCCATGCCGGTGGCCTGCGTGCGGCACGCCTCGGCCCCCTCCATCAGGGCGATGCGTTCTTCCAGCATCTGCACGGTGGGGTTTTGCAGGCGCGAATAGGTCATGCCTTCGGCTTCCCCGGCAAAGCGCGCGGCGACCGTGGCGGCGTTATCGTAAGCAAAGCCCGAGGTGAGGAACAGGGCTTCGGACGTTTCGCCCATTTCGGAACGCCACGTGCCGCCACGGATGGCTTGCGTTGCGGGGCGCCAGTTGCGGGTGATCGAGCGGTCTTGGCCAGTGGTGCGTTTCATGGTGCCTGCCTTAGTTTCCCGAAGGATGACACGCAAGCGGCGGGATTGCGCAGATTGTGCCCTGCGCCTATTCGTGAGGCTGCATGACCGCCTTCCCGCTTACCCCTATCGACGATTTTCGCCCGGATCAGCGTGACCCCGCAAGGCGTTGCGCGATTATCGCGGCGGCATTCTTCCTTCTGGTGATGCACCGGCTGGGCATTCCGTCGCAGCCGATGTTCGATGAGGTCCACTATCTGCCTGCCGCGCGCCGGTTGATTGAACTCACGGCGCGGCTCAATCCTGAGCATCCGCTGGTCGGCAAGCAGTTGATCGCATGGTCGATGCAGGTGTTCGGCGATAATCCCGTCGGCTGGCGGCTCCCATCTGCCGTGCTGGGCAGCATCGGGTTATGGGCGATGATGCGGGCGATGTGGTGGGCGAGCTTTTCGCGCATCGCCACCGTCCTGTTCGGGCTGCTGCTGGCGACCGATTTCATCTGGTTCATGATGTCGCGCATTGCGCTGCTGGACATGGCGATGGCCGGTTTCATGGCGCTGGCGATGTGGCAATGGGCGCTGGCGTGGCGCAATCCTTCGGGCACAGTATGGGCGGCGCGGGGCCATCTGGTTTTGACGGGCCTGTTTTTGGGCCTGTCGCTGGGCGGAAAATGGAACGGTGCGCTGCTGGTGCCGCTGCCGGGATTGCTGTTTGCGCTGAACCGCTGGCAGGCGTTGAAAGGCCGCCGGTTTGGCCTGCTGTGGGCGTCATCCGGGGCGGGGCCGGTGGCGGGCGTGTCTCTGATCGAGGCGGCGCTGTGGCTGGGCGTTCTGCCGCTTCTGGCCTATTTCGCCACGTTTTTGCCTGCGTTCTATTACAAGGTTGATCCGCTGACAGTGGACCGGCTGATCTCGTGGCAGGAGTATATGCTCCAGTTGCAGGACAGCGTGAAGAAGCCGCACAATTACATGAGCCAGTGGTGGCAGTGGGTGGCCAATATCCGCCCGATCTGGTTCCTCTATGAAAACATCGACGGCGCGCAGCGCGGCGTTCTGATGCTGGGCAACCCGTTCACGATGCTGGCGGGATTACCGGCGCTGGCGCTGTGCCTGTGGGACGGGATCAAAGGGCGCGAAGGAACGGGCGCGCCCCTGCGCCTGCTGGTCGCTGCGGCCTATATCCTGCTGGTCGGCTTTTGGGCGATCAATGGAAAGCCGGTGCAGTTCTACTATCACTACATGCTCGCCAGCTGCTTCCTGATCGCGGCTTTGGCGCTGGTGCTTGGCGAATGGTGGGACCTGGGCTTGCGCTGGCCCGCAAAGGTTACGCTGGTGCTGGCCTTCGGCATGGCCATCGGCTTCTACCCGATCATCTCGGCAGGCGAATTGGCAAGGACCAACTCTTTTCTGGATTACACCTGGCTGGATAGCTGGAAGTAAATCAGTACTTGCCCCAGACGAAGCGGGAGGACAGCGCGAAGTTCCAGACCGAGCCAAGCACGATGCCGACGATCACCGCGATCACGGCGGGGAAGCCGATGGTTTTCAGCACTGCGGCAGAGCCCACGTTGGTCAGCAGGCCGAGCGAGCAGGTGAGGCCGAATTGTGCCCAGCCGCGCATGATCGGGCCGAAGCCGCGCAGGCGCTTGTCGGAATAGGTCAGTTCGTTGTTCAGCACGAAGTTGAACGTCATCGCGATAATCGCGGCAAAGGTGTTCGCGGTGTTGAACGTCGCGCTTTCCGACCAGTTGCCATAGACGAAACGTTCGCCCGCGATCAGTTTGAGCAGCACCCACAGCGCGCCCAATTGCACGGCCACGCCCATCGCGCCGACAGTGCCGAACAGGGCGAACCGCGTCGGGATGATGCGGCCAAGCCACTTGTCGTAAAGGCCCACGAGGAATTCGAACACGACGGTCTGGTCCAGTTTGCTTTCGCCCTCGGTACGTGCGGCGAAGTGGAGGGGGAATTCCTTGACTTTGAGCGGCTGGTCAACGGTCGCCAGAATATCGAGCAGGATTTTGAAGCCCACGCCCGAAAGGCGGTGCGCATCGGCGCGCAAGGTATCGGCGCGGATCATGAAGTAGCCGCTCATCGGGTCGGTCAATTCGACGCCGGTGACCTTGTTGGCGATGCGGTTGGCAAGGCCTGATGCTTTGACGCGGTCAGGTCGGCCCCACGCTTCGGTGCTGGCGCCTTCGGCAAAGCGCGAGGCATAGGCCAGATCGTATTCGCCGCTTGCGACCACTGCCAGCATTTGCGGGAGCAGGGCAGGATCGTGCTGCTGGTCCGCGTCCATCACTGCCACGATGGGCGCGGCGGTGGCGCACATGCCTTCGATGGCGGCAGAGGCCAGACCGCGCCGCCCGATGCGTTCGATCACGCGGATTCGCGGATCTTCGAGCGATATGCGGCGCGCTTCATCGGCGGTGCCGTCGGGGCTGTTGTCGTCTACGAAGATCGCTTCCCAAGCGACGCCTTGCAGCGCTGCATCGAGACGCGCGACCATGGGCGCGATGTTGGCCCGTTCGCGATAGGTCGGAAGGATGACGGCGAGTTGTAGCATATGCGTTGCGGCCCTTAGAGCCTTGCGAGCACCGCGTCACCAACTTCTATCGTTCCCGCCGTTCCGCCAAGGTCACGGCCCAGAACGCCATCGGCCAGAGTCCTGGCAACGGCGGCTTCGATCCGGTCAGCCTGGGCGGCAAGGCCCAGCGAATGGCGCAGCAACATGGCGGCGGAAAGGATCGTCGCCATCGGGTTGGCAAGGCCTTGTCCGGCGATGTCGGGGGCTGACCCGTGGATCGGTTCGTAAAGGCCGAACGTGCCATATGCGGTTTCGCGCTCCCCCAAAGATGCCGAGGCGAGCAGGCCGATCGAGCCGACGCACATCGAGGCCTGATCGGACAGGATATCGCCAAAGAGGTTGCCGGTGAGCACAACGTCGAACTTGCCCGGCGCGCGGACGAGCTGCATCGCGGCGTTATCGACATACATGTGTTCGAGCGCGACTTCGGGGTATTCCTGGGCCACTTCGATCACGACATCGCGCCACAACTGGCTGGTTTCCAGCACGTTGGCCTTATCGACCGAGCACAGGCGCTTGGCGCGGCCCATGGCGGTGCGGAAGGCGACGTGGGCAATGCGGCGCACTTCACTTGTCGAGTAGGACATGACGTCATAGCCCTCGCGGTCACCATTGGTGGCGGTGCGGAAGCCTTTTTCGCCGAAATAGACATCGCCGTTGAGCTCGCGCACGATCACCATGTCGATTGCGCCCGCCACTTCGGGGCGCAGTGCGGAGTGGCCTTCGAGGCCTGCGAAGACTTTGGCGGGGCGCAAGTTGGCGAACAGGGTCAAGGCTTTGCGCAGGCCGAGGATGGCCTGTTCGGGCCGCAAGTGGCGTTCGAGCGAATCGCAATCGGGATCGCCCACCGCGCCGAACAGGATGCCGTCCGAAGCCTGTGCGATGGCCAGCGTTTCGGGCGGAAGCGGGTGGCCGTGCGCCTTGTAAGCCGCGCCGCCGACCAGGGCAGAGGTCATTTCGATGCCTTCGATGCCGAGAGCCTCGATCACGCGCACAGCCTGTGCTGTTACTTCAGGACCGATGCCATCGCCCGGCAAAACCGCAATCTTCATGAAAAACCCCTTAGCCCGTCTCGCTTATGCGCCGCAGCCTATCCAGCAGAATCGCGCGGGCCCCCATAACATCGCCCGCCCGTTCGGCAAGCAAACGGTTGCCGATGGCCTTGCCTTGCCGTTCCAGCCGGGCCAGCAAATCGGGCCACGGCTCTTCCGGCGGCGGGGCGGGGGTGGCACCATAGCCCACTTCGCGCAGCAACAGCACTTCATATCCCGCCAGCACCCGCGCCCAGCCGCGCGCCGATGGCGCATGGCATATGGCATCGAGCAAAGCGCCAAGGCCTTGATAAAGCGGGGGATAGGAATGGCCTTCGGGCAGGCAGGCGGCGGTCAGCGCACAGGCCCAGCCAATCCCTGCGCTGGGCAGGGGTTCGGAAAGCCACGGGCCACGGCTGGATACCAGTTCCAGCCGCGCCGAGGGCAATTGCGAGGCGGTGCGCGCGCGCACCTCAACCTCAAGCAGGTTGCCCGGAATCAGCAAGGGCCGCAGTTCCCGGCCCCGCGCGCCCGCCACATAGGCAGCGGCAAGACCATGGTCTGCCGTCAGCAGACGCACGATGGCCCCGGTTTCACCGTGAGGGCGTGAAGCACAGAGGATGGCGGGCGCGCGGATCAGCATTTCTGGGCGCAAGTCTGTGCGCGTTTATGCCCGCGCGGGCAATATCGCTTAAAGTTATATAAGATCATTGGAACATGCGGCATTCTGCGTTAGTTTGAAGAGCATGAAGCAGCTCTTCCAGCATGCCGCAATCACGGACGGGGTGACAGTTCGCGTCGCCGTGAATTTTCTGCCCGAACAATCGCGCGTCGATGCGGGCAAATGGTTCTGGGTGTATCACATCCGGATCGAGAACGAATCGGACCAGCCCATCCAGTTGATCTCGCGCCACTGGCGCATCACCGACGGGCGCGGGCTGATCAACTTCGTCGATGGCGATGGTGTGGTGGGTGAACAGCCCGTGCTGAAGCCCGGCCAGTCGCACGATTATGTCTCGGGCTGTCCGCTTGGCACGCACCATGGCAGCATGGAGGGGCATTACACCATGCAGCGCGCCGATGGCGGGCTGTTTGATGTGGCGATACCGTTCTTTCCTCTGGCGGCTCCGGCTCCTGCAAACTAACGCCAGCAGGATATGAAACGTACCCACCTTCCTTTGAACGGCCTGCGCGTGCTGGATGCAGCCGCGCGCCATTTGTCGTTCACCCGCGCGGCGGATGAACTGGCGGTAACGCCTGCGGCAGTTGGCCAGCAAATCCGCGCGCTGGAAGACCTGCTGGGCGTGGTGCTGTTCCGCCGCACGTCCAAAGGGCTTGAGCTGACGGACGAGGCGCTGTCGGGCCTTGATGCGATCCGCGAGGGGTTCCTGCGCTTTGAAGAGGGCGTTCAGGCGATGCAGGCGGGCCAATCGAGCCATGTCTATACTATCGCCTGCCCGCGCGATTTCTTCGCCGCGTGGCTTTCGCCCCGCTTGGCGGCTTTCCGGGCGGGCAATCCGCAAATGCGTTTTTCGCTGGTGGGCGGCGATGCCGACATTGATTTCACCGAAGCGAATCTGGATCTGGCCGTGCGCTGGGCCGAAGGTCCGGGCGATCTGGAAGGCATCGAACTGGGCGCACCGCTGATGGTGACCATCGCTGCGCCAGATTCTGCGGACGATTGCCCGTGGATCGGCTGGCCGGGCGATCCCGCGCCGGGCGGGGGTGATGTGGGTTTCTCTGTCGGCGATGCCGGCACCGCGATCAGCGCGGCACGGGCAGGCCTTGGCCGCGCCCATGTGCCATACCAGTTGGCCGAAGGTCCGTTGGCATCCGGGCGGATCGTCGCCAAAGGAGAGCCAGAGCGTTCACGGCGCGGCTATTGGCTGATTGCACCTTTGCCGCAATGGCGGCAAAAAAAGGTCAAAGCGCTGGTTGCGGCGCTTTCGGGCCAATAAATCGTCAGAACGGTGCTAGTTGTGGCCGAACAGAGGCCGCAGCATTACACCATGTTAACCTCAAGTATTTATGGCTCTTCCGATGGGGACGAGCCACCTGATTGCAACTGCGCTTACCGGGCCGAAGGGCTTGGGGGCAGCCTTGCGTCGAATGGTTGGCTGGCGCTGGGCGCAGCGAAAAGGCGATAGTTTTACAAAGGCTTATGCCAAGAGCCTGTCGCATCGATTGCCGCTTTTGTATCTTGTTGTCCTATTCAATTGTGCGCTTCTTGCGTGGCGCTTTCAGACGCTCGCTCCGCCGTGGCTGTCGTTGTTCGGGCCGGTGGGTGTTGGCAGCTTTGCGCTTTGGCGCGCCATGTATTGGCTGCCAGACCGGGTAGGCTGCCGTCCTTTGCCAACTTTGCGGCGCGATTTGCAGATGATGAGCTGGCTTGGTGCGCTAATCGCTCTCATGCTGGCCGCGTGGGTCATGGCGCTCTCGGCCTATGCGGATGCCCCGGCACAATCGTTCATCCATTATATCGTTGCTGTAACGCTGTTCTCCGGTGTTCTGGGGCTTGGCCATGCCCCGCTTACGGCACTGAGGATGGCCGTGGTGGTGGCGATCCCGATATCGCTGCAAACCCTGATGAGCGGGCATCCCAATGCGTTGGGAGTGGTTCTGGTGCAGACCGTGGTGACGGCGCTGTTGCTTGTCATCACCAATGGCCATCACCGCGATTTCGTGAAGCTAGAACTGGCGCGTCAACGCCTTTTGCGTCGTGAACGGAAAGCCGCCCTGCTGGCGCAAGACAACCTGTGGCAAGCCACCGTCGATCCGCTGACAGGGGCGTTGAACCGTCGCGCTATTCTGGCGCGTCTGGATTCAGAGTTGGCCGGAAAGCACACCGGGACTGCGGCGGCATGGCTGGCCCTGATCGATCTGGACGGGTTCAAGCACATCAATGATACGTATGGCCACGCTGCGGGCGATACAGTGCTGGCGGCGATTGCGGCACGTCTGGCGTCTGTTCCACGGGTGCGCTGTTATGGCCGGCTGGGCGGCGATGAATTTGCCGTGATCCTTGATGCGGCGCTCGACGAAGCAGCTGTGCGCGCGCTTGCCAACGATTTGTCCGATGCGCTGCGGGCACCTGTGATGCATGGCAATGCCGTGCTGCGCCTGTCAGGATCGATCGGCGTGCATCGTGTGGCAGGACGCAGCGCCAGCGATTGTCTGGAACGTGCAGACGCTGCCCTGTACAAAGCCAAAGAGCAGTCCGATGGCACCGTGGTGGTGTTCAGCCCCGATGATGAAACCGAGCTTTTGCAACGCGCGGCGATTACCCGGCAGTTCAACGATTCCGATCTCGAACAGCGTATCAGGCTGGTTTATCAGCCTATCGTTGAACTGGGCGGGCGCAGCATTACCGGCTTTGAAGCCTTCGCGCGATGGAGTCCCGACGGGCATTCCTGGCTGTCGCCGGGGCAGTTCATGTCGCTTGCGGTTGCAACCGGCAGAACGGGCGAGATGACGCGGATGGTCATGGCCCGGGCCCTGGCGGAATGCCGCACGTGGGAGCAGGGGCGCACGCTTTCCATCAACCTTGCGCCGCGCGATGTGATGCGCGCCGGCACGCCCGATGTCTTGGCGCGACTGGCAGATGATGCCGGTGCGCCGCCCCACGCGATTACTCTTGAGGTGACCGAACGGGCGCTGATCGATGATCCCAAACGGGCCGAGGCGCAGTTGAAAGCGTTTCGCGCGCGCGGTTTCCGGATTGCGCTGGATGATTTTGGCGCAGGCTGGTCAAGCCTCAGCCAGGTACACAGCTTGCCCCTGGATATGATCAAGATCGATCAGGCGCTATCGCGCGCGTTAAGCAGCGATCCCGGAGCGCGCGCACTGGTGAGCAGCATCGTCTCGCTGGCGTGGCAATTGGGCATTGATTGCACGCTTGAGGGTGTTGAAGATGAAGTGCAGGCCGAAACCGCGCGCTCGCTCGGGGTGCGGCTGATGCAGGGCTACCACTTTGGCCACCCTGCACCTGCGGCAGATGTCATGGTTGGCCTTGTCAGTACGGCTTATAACGCAGCTTAATGTTCAAACGTCACAGGACGTGGCGTGCCGGGCGGGTGAATGCGCCGGAACAGCCGCCCTTTTTCGCTGAACAGCACCAACAGCAGCGCGAAGATGCCTGCGGCTAAAAGGCCCAAGGACAACGGGTGCGCGGTGCCATCATAGGCCTGCCCGATGGTGATGCCGACGATCGATGCGGAAACCGTGCGCAGGAACGACTGCACCGAGCTGGCAGAGCCTGCGGTGCGTTCAAACGGTTGCAGGGCAATCGAGGTGAAGTTTGCGCCGATAAAGCCGATCAGGATCATGTTGGTAATCATCAGCGGCAGGAATTGCCACAGGGTTTGGGTGGGCCAGCTTGACACCCATGTTTGCACCAGACTGACCGCTATGAACGCAAAAATCGCGGTGTGCGATACGCGCCGCGCGCCAAACCGCTCAACGATGCGGGAGTTCGAGAAGTTGGCAAAGGCCATCATCAGCGCGGAAAAACCGAACAGCAGGGGGAAGGTTGTGCCTGCACCAAAATGTTCGCCCACCAATTGTTGCGAGCAGTTCACATAACCGATCAACGCGCCAAAGGTCAGCGAGCCACCCAGAACATAGCCGATCGAGGGGCGGTTGGTGGCAGCGCGGATCATGTTGGTGGCAATAGATCCCAGCCGGATCGGTTGGCGATATTCGGGCCGCAGGGTTTCGGGCAGGCGCAGCGCTACCCATGCGGCCATGACACAACCCATCACGGCCAGAAACACGAAGATCCAGCGCCATCCGGCAATCAGCAGCACCAGTTGTCCGATACTGGGGGCCAGCATCGGCACCACCAGAAACACGACAGAGATCATCGACATCTGCTTGGCCATCTGATCGCCGGAAAACCGGTCACGGATGACGGTGGCAGGCAGCACGGCCAGTCCGCCACAGCCCATCGCCTGCAAAACGCGCATGCCCAGCAGCATGTCGAAGCTGGTGACCACGGCGCAACCGAGGGAGAACAGCACATAGATGCCGATGCTGCCGAGCAGGATCGGGCGCCGTCCGTAACGGTCTGCCAGCGAACCCGGGATCAGCGAGGCAAAGCCCGAGGCGAGCAGGAATACACCGACCACCAGTTGCCGCTGGTTGGGGTCCGGCACGGCCAGTTCGCGGGCAATATCGCCCAGCGCGGGGAGCATCGCATCGATCGCCAGCGCCTGAAGCGCCATGACCAGTGCCATCATCGCAATGGTTTCTCGCGCCCCCATTGTGCGCAAGGGGGCGGTCAGGTCTGGATGGTCGGAGGTCATTTGCCCCATCTGGACCAGAATGATCGTGAATCCCACCCTTTATGTTGCGCTGCGATAGGCGCTAGGGTGCAGGCATGGTCAACGCCGCCGATGCCTTTCCCCGCGATAGCGAGCCTGATCGCAGCGCGATTGGCCTGCGCAAGGTGATCCATGTGGATATGGACGCCTTCTTTGCCAGCGTTGAACAGCGCGATGAGCCTGCCTTGCGCGGCAAGCCCGTGGCGGTGGGGGGATCATCCGATCGCGGGGTGGTGGCGGCTGCCAGTTATGAGGCGCGCGTGTTTGGCGTGCGTTCGGCCATGCCGTCGGTGCAGGCGGCAAAGCTGTGCCCGAACCTGATCTTTCGCCGGCCCCGGTTCGATGTGTACAAACCGGTATCGCAACAAATCCGCGCGATTTTCCTCGATTATACCCCGCATGTCGAACCGCTATCGCTGGACGAGGCCTATCTTGATGTGACCGATGACGTGCGCGGGATCGGTTCGGCCACGCGCATTGCCGAATTGATTCGCAAGCGTATTCGCGCAGATACGGGGCTGACGGCGAGCGCCGGGGTTTCGTACAACAAGTTCCTGGCCAAGATCGCGAGCGACCAGAACAAGCCCGATGGTCTGTGCGTGATCCGTCCGGGGGAGGGGACGCAATTTGTCGCCACATTGCCGATCCGCCGCTTTCACGGCATCGGTCCACGCGGCGCGGATAAAATGGCAGCGCTCGGCATCGAAACCGGCGGGGACTTGCGGGAAAAGAGCCTGCCGTTCCTGCGCGAGAATTTCGGATCGCTGGCCGATTACCTCTATCGCGCGGCGCGGGGCATCGATCTGCGGCAGGTGAAGGCGGACCGTCCGCGCAAATCGGTGGGGGGCGAGCGCACGTTCGAGCGGGACATATCATCAGGCAGTGCGCTGCGCGAAACGCTGGAGAACATCATCGAGATCGTGTGGGAGCGCATCGAACGCAGCGGGGCGAGCGGGCGGACGGTGACGCTGAAGATCAAGTTCAATGACTTTACCCCGCTGACCCGCGCGCGTTCGCTGCCACGAGCGGTGGCTGATAAAGCCGAGTTTGCCGACATGGCCCGCGCGCTGCTGGATGCGCAACTGCCCCTGGCCAAGCCGATCCGCCTGATGGGGCTGACTTTATCTGCGCTGGAGGGCGAGGAGCCCGAGCATCCGCCCGAAGGCGCGCCCTTGATCGCCAGTCAGAGCGAACTGCCGTTTTGAAAGGCGAGCCAGCGCGCGATCATCTCTTGCGCGGGCTGGCTGGTGGGGTGGGGCAGGGCGTCTGGGGCGAAAAACCGGGCCTCGATGATTTCCCGGCCATCGGGTGAAGGCATATCCGAAGTCGTCCCGGCAACGATCTCGATGACGTTGGTCCAACCGGATCGGTCAAGAGTCAGCGTATCGATGTGGCGGGGTGAGGCGAGCGTGCAACCCGCTTCTTCGGCCAATTCACGCACTGCGGCATCCAGCAGGCTTTCACCTTTGCCCAAACCGCCGCCGGGCAACATCCAGAGATCAGTCAGATGGTAGCTGTGCCGCACGAGCAGCACCTGCCCTGAAGCATTGGCCGCAATGACATTGCACCCGCGCACGACCTTGCCGGTTGCGCGCCACCAGCGCAGCCGCACGCCATGGGCCAGACGCAAGGCCAGTCGATGGACCGGACCGGGAAGCAAACGGAGCATGGCCTGATCATGTACGCAGGACAGGCGGTTGTCATCCATCCTGTCCACCATCGCTGCGGAGTCGCCAATCTGTTGTCACACTACCGTAGCAAATCACTGCTTGAGCGTGTTTATCCCCGTGCCCTGGCGCGCGGCGTTTGTGAATCGCCTGTGGCAGAGTATGCCTGTGGCCTTGAAGGGAAACTGAACGTGGGATTCGGGGGTAAGCGGCTGGCGTTACCGGGCATTCGTCCGGCTTTGCCACCACTGCACGATGTGCTGTGGTGGGCATTGGCCGCGCTGATTGCCCTGCTGGCTGCCGCGCTGTTCTGGGCGGTGGTTGCACCGGTCTCTCCGCTTGGCGCGTGGCGGCCTGCCGGGATTCGCGAGATGACGCCTTCTGCCCGCGCCGCCCTGTTTGCCAGCATGGATCCGTTCAACCGCACCCCGCCTGTGGCAGAGGCTGCGCAGCAAGGTGCGGTGACCGCACTGGCGCTGACCCTGTTTGCCACGCGATCCACGCCGGGTGGCGGTGGTAGCGCGATTATTGCAGGGGCCGATGGCGTGCAGAATGTCTATCGCATCGGGGCCGAAGTGCAGCCAGGTGTGACATTGTCCGGCGTTGCGTTCGATCATGTCGAGTTGACCCGCAATGGCGCGCGCGAATTGCTCTATCTGGATCAATCCGCACCTGCCCCTAATGCCGCAGGCGTAGTCGCTGCCAATCCGGTTGCGGTGCCTGCTGGCGGGGCTTCAGGATCGAGCGCGGTAAGCGTGTCTGCCCTGCGCAGCGGCGTGAATTTTGGACCCAAGGCGGAAGGCGGCAAGATCGTCGGCCTTGAAGTGATGTCATCGGGCGATGGCGCGGTGTTTGGCGCTGCCGGGTTCCAATCGGGTGATGTGATTACGGCGGTGGACGGCAAGCCCGTGACCGGCCCCGGCGATGCCGCCACGCTATCGGGCGCGCTGCGTCCGGGTGCTTCGATAACGGTTACCGTCAAACGTGGTGATCGCCAGCTTCCTCTTGCGATAACATTGGCTCCATGAAACTGCGCATGTTCTCCTGTTCGAAAATGCTCCTTGGAGCTGCCGCATTGGCGCTTGCGAACCCGCAAGCGGCTTGGGCGCAATATACCCTCAACGTGCGCGATGCCGATGTGCGGGCCTTTGTCGCCGATGCGGCAGAGGTGACCGGCCGGACGTTCATCGTGGATGGGCGGGTGCAGGCCAAGATCAGCGTGGTTTCGGACCGTCCGCTGAGCCGCTCGGAATACTTCGAGGTGTTCCTTTCGACCTTGCGGGCGAACGGGCTGGTCGCGGTGCCGACGGGCAACGGCGCGTTCCGCATCCAGCCTGCCGAGGGCGCGGCGACCAATCCGACGCGCATCGGCAGCAAGGGTGCGGCGCAAAGCCAGATGGTGACCGAGGTTATCCGGCTGAAAACCATTGATGCCGCCCAAGCGGTTGAAACGCTGCGCCCGCTGATCAGCCGCGAAGGCGCGCTGACGGCGAACAAGGCGGGCAATTCGCTAGTGGTGGTGGACTATGCCGATAACTTGCGCCGCATCCGTGCGTTGGTGGCGACAATTGATCGCGACAACACAACCAGCCAGACGGTCATGCTGGACCATGCAGGCGCGCGCGAAATCGCCACGGCATTGACGCAGCTGGTGCCGGCAGGTGGCGAAGGTGGGCGTTCTTTGGCCACGGTGGTGGCGGTGGATAGCGCCAACGCGGTGTTGATGCGCGGTGATGCGACCACGCTGGCCAAGATGGCGGCGATGGCGCGGCAATTGGATGCCAGGGCTGCGCTCGGCGGCGAGATCAAAGTGGTCTGGCTTGACTATGCGGATTCCGCCGCGCTCGTCCCCGTGCTGGAACGCTTGATCGGCGGACAGGGTGGCGGCGAAGTGGCTTCGGCCAGCGCTGCACCGGTTTCGCTGGGCGGGGTTGGCGGCAATGCGACCTCCAATGCCGGAACACAGGGCAGCACCGGGCCTTCTGCCGGAAGCGGCGGAACAGCAACCAGCCCGAT
>CAZSTP010000025.1:0-22092 GCA_964609325.1 uncultured Novosphingobium sp.
CACCGAATGGGACGTTGCCGAAGGCTTCACCGTCAAGGCGGGCGGCATGTGGCGCAGGTTCAACTACGATACCGAAGCCTATACCCGCGATACGGCGGTTTGCGGCAATGGCGGTGCTGATCGCGTTCTGGGCACGATCACCTGTTCGGCCTCCACCTTGTTCGGCCCCACCGCGATCTATGGCCTTCCTGTCACGGCAGCCCTTTCACAAGTGTTCAACCTTGGCAATGCAGGCCAGCCTGCCGGTAACACCAATTCATGGCTCGTGCCCAATCTGCCGGCAACCACCGCGCTGACCAAGCTTTATGACAGGGTTGCCGCGCCTGATATCGGCAACTTCCGCATCGTGCAGGAAACCACCAAGGGTGCCTACATCCAGTTCGATGCCAAAGGCGATCTGGTCGGCCTGCGCTACGCGCTCAATGCCGGTATGCGTTATGTGAAAACAGAACAGGACACCGGCGGTCTTGGTTCGGTACCGGTCGCGCGGTCCTACAGCGATTGGCTGCCTTCGTTCAATATCGCGCTGTTCCCGTCGGATGACCTGATCCTGCGCGGGGCCATTGCCGATGTAATGACGCGCCCTTCTCTGGGTTCGTTGACAGGTGGCACGGCTGATGGCTTCAACTATCGCGTGGTACAGGGCAACCCGTTCCTCGAACCCTTCCGCGCCACCAACTTCGATCTTGCCGCAGAGTGGTACTTTGCCCCTCAGGCATTGCTGTCGGTGGCATGGTTCAGGAAGAACATCGGCACCTTCACCCAGGCACAGTCCGTCACCGGACTGACCTTTGCCGAAACGGGCGCGTCCGTGGCGGCACTCAGCCCGTCTTCACCTGCTGCACTGAACCCGGCGCAGTTGCTTGAAGATCGCTGGACCCTGTCGACGACGGTGAACGGCAAGGGCGCATCGTTGAGCGGTTGGGAATTCGCGGCGCAAATTCCGTTCAAGATTTTCACCGATGGCTTCATCGGCAATTTCGGGATCATCGCCAACGCCACCTTCATCTCGTCAAGCGCAGCCTATGAACTGCAAGGGCCGATCACTGTCGCGCGCCTGGCAAACGGCAACCTTGGTCCGCTAAACAACGTCGCTGTCACCAACACCTTGGCCAACGTATCGAAGCGCGCCTACAACGGCACGTTCTATTACGATGATGGCACCTTCTCGGCGCGCGTGATGGGCACCTATCGCAGCCGCTATCACGAAGGCGCCAGCGGCACCGGCAACGTGCTCGAAGGCTTCGGCGGCATGTTCAACCTCGATGCCTCGATCCGCTACAAGTTGACCGAATGGGCCGAAATCTCGGTCGAAGGCAACAACCTGCTTGATACCTATCGTTATCGCTTCACCGATTTCGATGCCGACCGTAACTACGAAAACAATCACTTCGGGCGCAACTTCCTGGTGGGCGCACGCTTCAAGTACTGATCCCATCACAAAGCCGGGCGCGAGTCTCCCACGCGCCCGGCTGTTTTGGAATTCGGGATCAAACCGCAAGCGCCGCATGCCCACCCCGCTGCGACTAATTTCGCCTACGGCTCAATAAGCCTCGCGGCCCTCCCGCAAGCGGTTGGGCAAAAAAGTGCCTCTCTTCCCCCCCTTCGACAAGCTCGGAATGAGCGGGGGGCGGGAAGTACCGCCTTCTTCCCCCCTCCCGCTTGCGGGAGGGGTCGGGGGTGGGCACTCCAACGCTCGCGTTCATAGAAAACCCCAAAGGAGCCGCCATGACCATCGATCGTCGATCCTTCATGGCCGCCTCCACCATTGCCGCGCTCGTCTCCGCCAAGGCCACAGCGCAAACCCAGCCGCCGCACTTGGCAGGCAGCCCCCTCCCCCCCGGCCTTCCGCAACCTGCCGAAACCATCGACCTATGGCCAAACGGTGCCCCCGGCATGCCTGCCAAGGCCTTGACCGAAACCGTGCTCGAACGCTCGACCGACCGCCTTGTTACCGACCGCGCGGTATTCGGCATCACCGCCCCGCGCATGGCGGTGTTCCGGCCTGACCGGCCCAATGGCGCAGCCGTCCTGATCACACCGGGCGGTGGCTATCGCTGGGTCGTGGTCGATAAAGAGGGCTATGAAATGGGCCGCTGGCTGGCGGCGCGCGGGTTCACCGCCTTCGTCCTGTTCTATCGCCTGCCCGGTGAAGGCTGGGCGGCAGGGCCGGACGTCGCATTATCCGATGCACAGCGCGCAATCCGCCTGATCCGCCACCGCGCGCGCGATTATGCGATTGATCCCGAACGCGTTGCCGCCATGGGCTTTTCGGCAGGCGGCCACCTCTGCGCTGATCTCGCCACCCGCTTCGATGCGACAACTTACGCGCCAGTCGATGCCGCAGACGCGCTATCCGCCAAGCCGCATTCCGCCGCGCCGATCTATCCGGTCATCTCGATGACCGCGCCCGATGCCCACGCCGGTTCGCGCGCGCTGCTCGTCGGCAAACAGGCCGCGCCCGCTTTGGAGGCCGCGCATTCCCCGCACACGCGGGTGCCCGCAAACGCCCCGCCCTTCTTCCTCGTCCACGCCGAGGATGATGACGCCGTGCCCGTCAACAACACCCTGCTCCTGCGCGCCGCGCTCAAGGCGAAGAACGTGCGCGCCGAAACCCACTTGTTCGAATTCGGCGGCCACGGCTTCGGTTTGCGCAAGGCCATCGGCAAGCCGGTCGAGGTCTGGCCCAAGCTTTGGCGCGCATGGGCGCGCACCACCGGCCTTGCGCTATGACAATGGACCGGCGCGATGCGCTGAAAACCGCCGGACTGCTGGGCATTGGGCTGTCTGCACCCACATTCGCCACCAATACGCCACCTTTCGCCACCAGACGCGGGCTCGATAATCAGCGCATTGCCGACCTTGGAAATGGCACTTTTCGCAATCCCGTGCTGTCGGGCGACCGGCCCGATCCGGCGATCCTCAAAGACGGCGCGGATTATTATCTCACGTTTTCAAGCTTCGAGAGCTACCCCGGCCTGCTGATCTGGCATTCGCGCGATCTGGTGAACTGGCAACCGCGCAAGCCCGCGCTGCACAAAAACATCGGCTCGGTCTGGGCGGTCAGCCTCGAAAAGCACAACGGCCGATATTTCCTCTACATCCCCGTCAAAGCATTGCCCCACAACGATATTTTCGTCATCACCGCCGATCACATCGATGGCCCCTGGACCGATCCCATACCCCTCGGCATCCCTACCCATATCGACCCCTGCCACACCCTCGGCGAAGACGGCACCCGCTGGCTCTTCCTCTCGGGCGGAGACCGCATC
Source organism: uncultured Novosphingobium sp. (assembly GCA_964609325.1). Lineage (GTDB taxonomy): Bacteria > Pseudomonadota > Alphaproteobacteria > Sphingomonadales > Sphingomonadaceae > Novosphingobium. The sequence continues at coordinate 3,273 of CAZSTP010000025.1, forward strand.
CGCCTGTCCGACGATGGCCTCAGCACCATCGGCGCGGTAGAAAATGTCTATGATCCATGGCGTTATCCGGCGGAATGGGACGTCGAAGGCTTCTCGCCCGAAGGCCCCAAGATCCACCGCGTGGGCGAATGGTTCTACATGATCACCGCCGTCGGCGGCACCGCAGGCCCGCCCACCGGCCACATGGTCATCGCCGCCCGCTCCCGGTCCATCCACGGCCCGTGGGAACAACACCCCGGCAATCCGCTGGTGCGCACAAAAGACATCCGCGAAGCCTGGTGGTCACGCGGCCACGCCAGTCTGGTCGAGGCACCCGACGGCTCGTGGTGGAGCCTCTACCACGGCTTCGAAAACGGCTTCTGGACACTGGGCCGCCAGTGCCTGCTCGATCCGGTAAAGTGGACCCGCGATGGCTGGTTCCACATGACCGGCGGCGATCTCGCGAAACCGATCCGCAAACCCAGGGGCGGCACCGCCCTGCCCCACGGAATGGCGCTGTCCGACAACTTCACCACGCTGCAACTCGGCACCAAATGGTCGTTCTTCCGGCCGGATGCCGATGAGGCGGCGCGCGTGCGGGTGGCGGACAATACGCTCTATCTCAAAGGAAAAGGCCTTGCCCCCTCCAGCGGATCGCCGCTGCTGCTGATCGCGGGCGATACGTCGTACCAGTTCGAATGCGACATCGAACTGGCCGCAGGCGCCACCGCAGGCCTCGTGCTGTTCTACGATGACAAGCTCTACGCAGGCCTCGGCTTTGACGAGGCACGCTTTGTCACGCACCAATACGGCATCGAACGCGGCCGCCCTGCCAATCCGCACGGGCGCGCCATGCGCATGCGCGTGGTTAATCGCCGCCACATTGTCAGCTATTACACCTCGGGCGATCATGGCAAAACATGGGTGAAGTTTGATCGCGGCATGGAAGTGTCGGGCTATCACCACAATGTGCGCGGCGGCTTCCTGATGCTGCGCCCCGGCCTCTACGCCGCAGGCCCGGGCGAGACCAGGTTCCGCAACTTCACCTTCACCGCGCTGGACGATTGAGAACGCCGGTTGCACTGCCCATGCACATGCGCGATGGACGGGCACGATGAAGAAGAAGCGCCGGTTCCTGACTGCAACAATGCCCGATGGTTATGTGAAAACCATCGGGCCGACGACCGACACCTTCACCCATTACTGGCGGATCGTGGGCGTGCTGGAAAACGGCAAAACCGAAGTGTTCTGGGGCCACACCCGTTCACTTGCCGAAGCGCGGCGCAAGCGCGCTCCTGCCGATGAAGCGGCGCGGACAAGGGGGTGGAAAAGCTTTACCTTCGAAATAGCCGAATTGGTCGAAACCGCGACATGACGCCGTGCGTCGACACGCACGACACGTATTAGCAACACGCGAATCTCCTTATACCGCGCTGAACAGGCCTTATATCTCTGTAGGTTAGTTTGCAGGCTCTGATCACGGAGCCTTCGCGCATGTCTGCCATCATCAATTGTACCGGACGCAGCCAGATGGCCCTGCTCCCGGCGCTACAAACCGAAATTCTACAGTCCTTTGGCCTGCATGATGATGTGGTCGCCCATGTCGACGGGGTGGAGGCTGCCGATCTTGGCTTTGTGCAACTGATCGAGTCGGCGCGGCTCCACGCCGCCCGAAATGGTAAATCGTTGCGCCTTGCCACCCCCGCGCCTGCGCCCTTGCGCGATCTGCTCGATGCCGCGGGCCTGCTGGCGCAGCGCTCGCCCGATACCCTTGCTTTCTGGTGCCACGAAGAGGACGCACGATGACCGCCTCCATTCTTGCCGTCGATGATTCCCCCAGCTTGCGCATGGCGGTCCGCATCGCCTTGTCGGGCGCGGGCTATAGCGTGACCGAGGCCGGTGACGGGGTCGAAGGGCTGAGCAAATCCAATGCCGGCAGGTTCGATATGATCGTCACCGATCTGAACATGCCCAACATGGACGGGCTGACGATGATCCGCGAGATCCGCCGGTCAGCGTCCAATGCCAGCGTGCCGATCGTGTTCCTCACCACCGAATCCGATGACGGCATCAAGCAGCAGGCCAAGGCCGCCGGGGCCACCGGTTGGCTGGTCAAACCGTTCGAGCCCGACCAGTTGGTTCGTGTCGCCCGCAAGGTTCTGGGCCGGTGAGCGGTAGCGATCCTGTCGCCGCGTTTCGCATCGAAGCGTTCGAGCTGCTCGACCAGATCGAAAACGATCTGCTCGATCTGGGGCAGGACCTTGGCAATCTTGCGCTGGTCGATGCGGTGTTCCGCGGGCTGCATACGCTCAAAGGTTCGGGCGCGATGTTCGGCTTTGATGCGCTGGCCAGCTTTACCCATCATTGCGAAACCGCGTTTGACCGCGTGCGCAAGGGCCAGGCCCGCGCCACGTCTGCGCTGGTGGGTGTGATCCTCTCGGCGCGTGACCAGATGCGCGCGTTAGTTGATGAAACACATGCGCAGAACCTCGGGGCGCAGAACCTCGGGGCGCAGGACCTGGAAGTACAGGCGGCGATCCTGGCCGCGCTTGAGGCCGCCGTGGCCGATCAGGGCGCGGGCGAGGTGACCCAAGCCCCGACGGCGGCAGCGCCCGAGGCGAGCACCCGCCTTACCTTCCGGCTTGCGCCGCCGGCTATGGCGAACGGCACTAACCCGTTGTTTTTATTGAATGAACTTCGCGAACTGGGCGCAACAGAACTATGCGCCGACCTATCTCGCCTGCCGCCGCTTGATGCGCTGGTGCCCGGCGAATGCCACATCGGGTGGACCATGCTCCTGCCCGCATCGGTCACGCGCGACGATATCGACGATGTGTTCATGTTCGTCATGGATGATCTGGAGATGACGCTCGAACCGCTTGAACCGGCCAGCGAAGCGATAACCGCCGTTGCCGCTGCCGAAACCGGCCCCGGTGCAGCCGCCAACAACACCAGCCAGACCCGCACCGCGAGCGCCCCTGCATCCGAAAGCGTGCGTGTGCCTGCCGAACGGCTTGACGAGCTGATGAACCGCGTGGGCGAACTGGTCATCGCGCAAAGCCGCCTTGCCCAGATTGCGGCGCAGGGCGGCACGATCAACGAGATTGCCCTGCGCGCGGTGTCCGAAGATATCGAGCGCCTGTCGAGCGAGTTGCGCGATACCACGATGGTTCTGCGCATGATGCAGGTGGGCGGCCTGTTCGGACGGTTCCGCCGCCTTGTGCATGATCTGGCGCAGGAAACCGGAAAATCGATCGAATTTTCGACCGAGGGCGAAACCACCGAAGTAGACAAGACGGTGATCGAGCGGCTTGCCGATCCGATGGTCCACCTGATCCGCAATTCATGCGATCACGGCCTTGAAAACGCAGAACAGCGCATCGCCCATGGCAAAGCGGGAACCGGCCAGATCATGGTCACCGCCACGCAGACCGGCGGCGAGGTGATCATCACCGTGGCCGATGACGGGCGCGGCATCAATCGCGATGCGGTGCGCGCCAAGGCCGAAGCGCAAGGGCTGATCGCGCCCGATGCGGTTCTGTCCGATCAGGACGTGCTTCAACTGATCTTCCACCCCGGCTTTTCCACCGCCGCGCAAGTGACCAATCTTTCGGGGCGCGGCGTGGGCATGGACGTGGTCAAAAAGACCATCGAAGGCTTGCGCGGCACGATCCGCATAACCTCGGTCGAGGGCCAGGGCACGCGCATCATGCTGCACTTGCCGCTGACGCTGGCGATTGTCGAATGCATGCTCGTGCGCGTTGGCAGCGGGTGTTATGCGATCCCGCTTTCGGCGGTGGAAGAATGCCTTGAACTGCCTGCAAGCGAGGCAACCGGCGGCAAATCGCGCAGCTTCCTGGATGTGCGCGGCGAACTGATCCCGTTCCTGCGCATGCGCGAAACCTTTGCCACCGAATGGCCCGCCGAACTGCACCAGAAGATCGTGATCGTGGGCGCAGGCGATACCCGCGCCGGACTGGTGATCGACCAGATCATCGGCAATGCGCAAACCGTAATCAAGCCGCTGTCGCGCTTCCACGCAGGCCTTGGCACGTTTTCGGGCGCGACGATCCTTGGCGATGGCACGGTCGCGCTGATCCTTGATGTGGGCAATCTGCTGGCCTCGGCACAGCGCCAATCCGCCATCCGCACCGTGGGAGAAGCCGCATGAACGCCCCGGCAGCCAATACCGGCAAAGCTATCGCCAAAACTATCGCCAAAACTATCGAAGGCCGCATGCTGACCTTCGACATCGGCAACGAAGCCTTTGCGATCCGGGCCGATTGCGTGCGCGAAATCCTTGAGGTGCCGCACGTTACCCACGTTCCGGGCGCACCCGCTTTCGTCAATGCATTGATCAATGTGCGCGGGACGGTGGCCCCGCTCACCGATCTGCGCATCGCCTTCGCGCTCGATAGCGCCACGCACAATGAAGATACGCGCGTGATCGTGATCGAGGAATTGATCGAGGACACCCGCGAAACCATCGCCATCCTTGCCGACAAGGTCAACGACGTGTGCGAACTGGACGGCGGCCAGGTGGAACAGCCCCCCGCCATCGGCACCCGATGGCGCCCAGAATTGATCGAGGGGATCGGCCGCAAGGGCGACCGCTTTGTCATCGTGCCCGATATCGCCCGGATCATGGGTGAATACATTCATTGATTTCAACATCTTGCTGCGCACCAAACGCGGCCGCAGACATGCATTGAAGGACGCTTCGTAATGACACTGAAACTCAAGCTTGCCGCCGCGTTTTCTGCGGTTCTCCTGCTTACCGCCATCCTTGGCGTGCTGGGCATCAACCGCCTCGGCGTTGTCAACGACAAGTCGACCGAGATTGCTGACAACTGGCTGCCGAGCATCGATCAGGTACACCGGATCAACACCGCCACGTCTGATCTGCGGGCGTTTGAATTTGCGCATGTTGCCAACACCGATCCGCGCATGATGCAGCAGGTCGAAAGCGATATGGATGCCACGCTCAAATCCCTGGCTGCTTCGCGTGCCGCTTATGAAAAGCTGATCTCCTCATCCGAAGAGCGCGCGATGTACGATAACTTCTCCGAGAAGTTTGCCAACTACATGAAAACGCATGACGCCTTCATCACGCTTTCGCGCGAGAACAAGAACGCCGAGGCCAAAGCCATGCTGGATGGCAGCAAGGCACTTTACGACGATTACTCGGCTGAACTGCTGAAGCTGGTTGAACTCAACGTTACGGGTGGCAAGACCGCCAGCGCTGAAGGTGACGAAATCTACGCACAATCGAGCACGATCTTTATCGCCACGATCATCCTTGCGCTGGCTATCGGCGGCGCTTCGGCCTTCTTCGTCACACGAAGCATCTTGCGCCAGCTGGGTGGTGAGCCTGAATATGCCCGCGATATTGTGCGCCGCATTGCAGATGGTGATCTGTCAGTCGACGTCCATACCCGCAACGGCGACACGGAAAGCCTGCTTGCCGCGATGCAAACCATGGTCGCCAGCCTTGTTCAGGCACGCGATACCTTGCGCGAAATTGCCAATGGCAACCTGACTGTTTCGGTCGCCACGCGCGAAGGTGACACCGAAAGCCTGCTTGCCGCTGCGCGCGATATGATTACCCAGCTTACCTCGGTGATTTCGGACGTTACCAACGCTGCTACCAATGTGGCCGCAGGCAGCGAACAGATGTCGTCGGGCGCGGAAACGCTGTCACAAGGGGCCACCGAACAGGCCGCCTCTACCGAAGAGGCATCAAGCGCCATCGAAGAAATGGCCGGAAACATCAAACAGAACGCCGACAATGCCGCGCAGACCGAAAAGATCGCGCGCCAATCGTCGAAGGATGCCGAAGCCAGCGGCGTTGCCGTGACCAACGCGGTTCAGGCCATGCAGGTGATCGCGGGCAAGATTTCGGTTGTGCAGGAAATCGCCCGCCAGACCGATCTGCTCGCGCTCAACGCGGCGGTGGAAGCCGCGCGCGCCGGAGAACATGGGCGCGGGTTTGCGGTTGTTGCATCCGAAGTGCGCAAGCTTGCCGAACGCAGCCAGCAGGCCGCAGCGGAAATCAGCAGCCTTTCGGGCGATACGGTGAAAGCCGCCACGGAAGCGGGCGAAATGCTGACGCGGCTCGTGCCCGATATTCGCCGGACCGCCGAACTGGTCTCGGAAATCAGCGCCGCCTGCCGCGAACAGGATATCGGCTCGGCCCAGATCAACAGCGCGATCCAGCAGCTTGATACGGTTACCCAGCAGAATGCCGGAGCATCCGAGGAAATGTCGGCCACGGCAGAGGAACTGGCATCCCAGGCCGCACAGTTGCAATCGGCCATCGCCTATTTCCGCACCGACGATGCCGGGCATTCAAGCGCGCGGCTGACAACGACATATGCCCGCAAACCTGCTGCCAGGGCCACTGTCCGCAAGGCGGCAGCCAAGGCGCCGGCCAAGGTACCGGTTCGTGCGCGTGCAGGCTCGATTGCCGACCAGCAAGCCCGTGCCAAAGGCTTCGCGCTGGATCTGTCATCGGGCGGGGCTGACGCAGAAGATGCCGACTTCGGCGAGGCAGCGTGACCATGACCGGACCAACCGGAAACGGTGACGTCCAGGCCGTCACCTTCGGTATCGGGCAGGAGGTATTTGCCGTGCCCGTGCCGATGGTGCGCGAAGTGATCGATTACTGCGCTCCGTTCCGCATTCCGAACGGGCCGGATCACTTCATGGGCCTGATCGATGTGCGCGGACAGGGCATACCGGTGATCGACCTGCGCATCCGGTTTGGCCTGCCCCCTGCAGAGCCGACTGCGATGACGCGCATCCTGATCCTTGAAGTGCCGCAGAACGGACGCGGACTGACCATCGGCTTGCTGATCGACAAGGCGCTCAACGTCAGCACCTTTGCGCGCACAGCGATCGAGCAATCGCCCGATATCGGCGTGCGCTGGCGATCGGATTACATCGAGGGCGTGGTGCGCGAGGAGGGCGGCTTCGTCGTGCTCGTCGATATCGCCCGCGTGCTCACCACTGATGACGCGATGCTGCTGGCCGACGCCGTCCGCCAGGCGGCCTGATACGCCGAAATTGGAGAACGCATTTGTCCCGCCTCGCGCGTCAGGTCCTCGATGATTCCACCCGGATCAGCGATCACAACTTCAACCGGCTTGCCGCTTTTGTCCAGGCGCAGACCGGGATCAAGATGCCGCCTTCCAAACGCACGCTTGTCGAAGGGCGGCTGCTGCGCTGCCTGCGGCAATCGGGCGTGGCCAGCGTGGACGCATATTGCAACCTCGTGCTGGATGGGCAGGCTGGTGATGAGGAACTGTTGCGGCTGATCAATGCGATCACCACCAACAAGACCGATTTCTTCCGCGAACCCGGCCACTTCGATGCGATGCGCAAGCGGATCCTGCCCGCCTTTGTGGCCGACGGGATCACCCGCGCGCGCTGCTGGAGCGCGGCGGCATCCACCGGCATGGAGGCCTATTCGATGGCCATGGTGCTCGATGATTTCGCGCAAAGTGCCCGGGGTTTCGATTACGAAGTGCTGGCGACCGACATCGATACCAATGTTCTGGCCGAGGCGCAGCGCGGCGTCTATCCGCTGGTCGCGCTGGAGCCGGTGCCGCCTGTATTGCGCGCCCGATATGTCCAGCGCGCGCTGGATCCGGCCCGCGCCGAGGCGCGCATCGTGCCCGCCTTGCGCCGCAAGCTTTCATTCGGGCGCCTGAACCTGATGGACGAAGGCTATGGCGTGGGCGGCGAGATGGACCTGATCTTTTGCCGCAACGTACTGATCTATTTCGAGAAGCACGTGCAGGCGCAAGTCGTCCGCCGGTTGTGCGATGTGCTGCGCCCCGGCGGCTTTCTGGTGCTGGGCCATTCGGAATCGATCATGGGCCTCGATCTGCCGCTCACCACCGTGGCCACCACCGTGTTCAGGAAATAGCGATGGGTCTGGCAAACAAGCGCGTCCGCGTCCTGATCGTCGATGATAGCGCCAGCGTGCGCCAGACGATGGCGGCGGTGCTATCCGAAGATCCCGGCATCGACGTGATCGGCGCGGCGCAAGACCCCTTTGCCGCCGCGCGCATCATTCAGGAACAAGTGCCTGATGTGATCACGCTGGATGTGGAAATGCCGCGCATGGATGGCATCACGTTCTTGCGCAAGTTGATGAGCCAGCACCCCGTGCCGGTGGTGATGTGCTCCTCGCTGACCGAGGAAGGCTCGGAAACGCTGTTGCAGGCGCTGGAGGCTGGCGCGGTTGATGTGATCCTCAAGCCCAGAATGGGCGTGGCCGATCATCTGGTCGAACAGCGCCGCCATATCTGCGATGTGGTCAAAGCCGCAGCCACCGCGCGCCTTTCGCGTTTGCCGCGCCATAACAGCCCCTCGCCCGCCGCAAAACTGAGCGCCGATGCCGTGCTGGCTGCACCGCGTGGCCAGGCAATGAGCCGGACGACCGAAATGGTCGCCTGCCTTGGCGCATCGACCGGCGGGACCGAGGCCTTGCGCGAAGTGCTGCAGGCGTTGCCCGCCAATGCGCCGGGGATCGTCGTCGTCCAGCACATGCCTGCCAATTTCACCAAGGCCTTTGCCAATCGCCTGAACGGGTTGTGCGAGGTCAGCGTCAAGGAGGCCGAAGACGGCGATACCGTGATGCGCGGCCACGTGCTGATCGCGCCGGGCGGGCGGCACATGATGCTCAAGCGGGCGGGAGCGCGCTATCTGGTCGAAGTGCGCGATGGCCCGCTGGTTTCGCGCCACCGCCCCTCGGTCGATGTGCTGTTCCGCTCTGCCGCGCGCTTTGCCGGTGCCAATGCGGTGGGCGTGATCATGACCGGAATGGGCGATGATGGCGCTACCGGCTTGCTGGAGATGCGGCAGGCCGGCGCGCGGACGTTTGCGCAGGACGAGGCCACATCGGTCGTGTTCGGCATGCCCAAAGAGGCCATCGCCCGGGGCGGCGTGGAAAAAGCGCTTCCCCTTGAATCCATCGCGCGCGAAGTGCTGCGCGCGACCATGCGTTAGGAGCGCGGCAACCCATGCGCATGGCCCCCGATCTCGATACCCCCCGCGCCACCGCAGGCCTTGTCGCTGCAGCAAGCGAGGTCATGCACCGCATCGCCGCCGATCTGGATGCGCGCTTCCTGCCCGTGGGCGCAACGCTGGCCGCTGTGATCAGCACGGTCGATAGCGTGGTGACCGGGCTGGCCGATGTGGAACGGGCTTTCGGGCCAACAGAAGGCGGCAAGGCGATTGGCGATCTGCTGGCGGGGGCCGAGCGGCTTGCCGCAACGCCTGACCGGCAGGCGGGGCGCGGTGGTAGCCTTGACGATCTGCGCACCCGCCTCAAAGCCCTGGCAAGGCTGGGGGATGAGCTGGATCGCGTGATCCATGTGCTTGAAATCTATACGATCAATGTCAAAATCGCCGCAGCGGGATATTCCGATTTCGTCGGCTTTGCCGATGAAATGCGCGCGCAACTGGGTGATGGCCGCAAGGAAGTGGCGGCACTCGCCATCGAGATCGACCGGCTGCTGCGCGGCCTTGTGCGGGTGAACAGCGCGGATCGCCAACTGGCCAGCGAATGTGCCAAAGTGATCCCCGCCGTGCCCGACCGGCTGATCGGCGCGGCGCATAGCGTGGAAGAGCACCAGCAACGCCTCGCCGCTGTCGCTGCCGACGCAGGGCGCATTGCCGCGCAAATCCGCCAGATGATCGGCGCGGCGCTTGGCTCCATCCAGATTGGCGATAGCGCCCGCCAGCGCATCGAACATGTCGTGCTCGGCTGCCGCCTGCTCGATGAGCGCGCGCCTGCCTCGGCCGATGGCGCAAACGATGCCGCCATCGCGCATATCGCGCGCCTGTGCATCGCCCAGCTTGCCGCGATCCGCGAAGACTTCGCCCGCGATGCCGGGCAATTGCTCGACACTTTGCGCAAACTCGTGCCCGAGGCCTATCGCCTGCTCGATCTGGCGCGCAGCGATGTTGCCGTGGCCGATAGCGGCAGCTTCATCGGCCAGATGGAAGCCGCCGTGGTTGAAACCGTTGATCTGACCGAACATATGCGCGCGGCAGACGAGGATGCGGCAGGCACCTTGCAATCGGTCACCGATGCGATGGAAACCATCGCCGCCGGGGTCATGCGCGTACAGGATCTGGGCCGCGAAGTGGGCTATATGTCGGTCAACGCCAATTTGCGCTGCCGCCACCTGCCCGAAATCAACCGTCCCGTTTCGGTCATCGCGCGCGAGATCAAATCGAATTCCGGCCTGATCGATGATTGGACCAACGAACTGGTCACCGCCACCGAAGCGCTGATGGAGCGCAGCAAGGCGGTTGCCGCCATCGCCTCAACCGAGCCTGCCAGCGTCAGTGAAGCCTTATCGGGCGCGCTTGCTGCCTTGCGCGCGGCATCGGCCCACACGGCCAGCGGCATGGGCCGGGTCAATGTGAGCGCGGCCGATATCTCGGGCAAAATCACCGATGCGGTCAGCAGTCTGGAAGACAGCATCCGCGTGGTCGCATCGCTGGAAAGCGTGATCGCCGATCTGGGCCTTGTTGTCCACGATGCCAGCCCCCCCGCCGATCCGCAGAGCCCCGCATGGGCCGTGATGGAAAGCCTGAAAGCCGCCTATACCATGGCGTGCGAGCGGGAAGTACACAACCGCCACCTGCTGCCGGGCATGGAGCCTTGCGCGATAAGCCAGCGCAGCAGTGCCGCCACGGTAAGCGATGACGATTTGTTCGACGACGCCCTGTTCTGATCTTGCGCGGACGAGGCACCGCACTTAGGCACCACTGGAATCTTCCCAGCGCAGGTGCCACGTGGTCGCAACTCCTTCTCAAGACATGTTCTCGCTGTTCCTCCGCCAGTGCGCGGCGACCCCGCAGGCCCCGTTCCTGATCGCTGCCGATGGTTCGGTGCTGACTTATGACGCCGCGCTGCGCCGATCGTCCCAACTGGCCCATGCCTTTTGCGCCCTGGGCGTGCAGCCGGGTGACCGTATCGCCATCCAGGTGGAAAAATCGCAGACCGCGCTGCTGACATGGCTTGCCGCGTTGCAGGCAGGCGCGGTCTATCTGCCGCTCAACACCGGCTATACTACCGGCGAATTGCGCTATTTCCTCGGCGATGCGCAGCCTGCGCTGCTATTGTGCCGGACGGAGGATGAAGCCCCGCTTGCCGCGCTCTGCGCCGAAATCGGCGTGCCCGCGCTGCTCACGCTCGATGCCGAAGGCACCGGTGGCACGCTGGTGAGCGCCGCCGCCGATCAACCCGAAGTTTTCGAGCGCGCCCCCCTCACCCCCGATACGCTCGCCGCGATCCTCTACACCTCGGGCACGACGGGGCGCAGCAAGGGTGCGATGCTGTCTCACGCCAACCTTGCCTCCAACGCGCTGACGCTGGTCGATCACTGGCGCTTTACCGCCCAGGACCGCCTGCTCCATGCCCTGCCGATTTTCCATACACACGGGCTGTTTGTCGCCACCAATGTGACGATTGCCGCAGGCTCGGCGATGATCTTCCTGCCCAAATTCGATGCCGATGCGCTGGTCAGCCTCATGCCGCAAGCCAGCGTGCTGATGGGCGTGCCCACGTTCTACACGCGGCTGCTTGCCCATTCCGGCTTCACCCGCGAACTGGCCTCGGGAATGCGCCTGTTCGTGTCCGGATCGGCCCCGCTTTCTGCCGAAACCCACAAGGAATTCAGCGCGCTGACCGGAAAGGCGATCCTTGAACGCTATGGCATGACCGAAACAGGCATGAACACGTCCAACCCCTATGACGGCTTGCGCAAGCCGGGCAGCGTCGGGTTTCCGCTGCCCGGCGTGGGCTTGCGCATTGCCGATCCGGCAACGGGCACGATCCTGCCACAGGGCGAGATCGGCGGCATCGAAGTGCGCGGGCCAAACGTGTTTGCAGGCTATTGGCAAATGCCCGAAAAGACTGCGCAGGAATTCCGCGCCGACGGGTTTTTCATCACCGGCGACATGGGGCGGATTGACGAGGAAGGCTATGTCCACATCGTGGGCCGCGCCAAGGATCTGATCATCGCAGGCGGGTTCAACATCTACCCCGCAGAAGTCGAAGCCGCGCTGGATGAAATTCCCGGCATCGCCGAAAGCGCGGTGATCGGCGTGCCCCACCCCGATCTGGGCGAGGCGGTAGTCGCAGTGGTGCAGTCTACCGATCCCGCGCTGGATCAGAACGCGATTGCGGCGGCTTTGCAAGACCGTCTGGCGCGGTTCAAAGCGCCGCGCGCGGTGATCTTCGTCGATGAACTGCCGCGCAACACGATGGGCAAAGTGCAAAAGAATGTGCTGCGTGAGGCGCACGGCGGTTTGTTCAAAGTTTAAGTTCAAGAAAAGTGCCCACCCCCGACCCCTCCCGTAAACGGGAGGGGGGAATAAGTGCTGCGTTGATCCCTCCTCCCCCCCTTCGACAAGCTCAGGATGATCGGGAGGGGTCGGGGGCGGGCCTGATCAAACCCGTCCCGTTCGTATCGAGCGTAGTCGGGACACTGCGCACAAGTGTCTCGACTTCGCTCGACACGAACGGGTTTTGGGTGAATAAAAATGAGCCAGGGAGGGACCACCATACATGATCATCGCGTCCATCGTGATCCTGATCGCGATTTTTGCCGCAGCCATCCGGTTGCCGGTAAACATGGGGCTGATCGGCTTTGCCGCCGCGCTGGGACTGGGCGTGTTTGGCGCGGGGATGGGCGTGAAGGACGTACTGGCGGGCTTTCCGGCGGACCTGTTCCTCACGCTGCTGGGCATCACCTATCTGTTCGGGATTGCCAGCAGGAATGGCGCGATTGACTGGCTGGTGGCGCGCACGGCCTATGCGCTGGGCACGCATACCGCGTTTTTGCCCGCGCTGGTGTTTCTGGTGGCCGGCGTGTTGACGGCGCTGGGCGCGGTTGGCCCCGCCGCCGTGGCGATTGTTGCGCCCATTGCGCTGCGCTTTGCCCGCGCGCACGGCTTTTCGGCGCTGATGATGGGGCTGATGGCGGTGCATGGCGCGCAGGCCGGATCGTTCTCGCCCGTTTCGATCTATGGCGGCATTGCCAACAAGGTGCTGGAACGCAGCGCGATTGCGCCTGATCCGATGTTCCTGTTTCTGGCCAGCGCCGCGTTCAACACGGTGATCGCACTGATGATCTGGGCGGTCTATGCCCGCCGCGCGCAAGTGGCGCATCTCCACTTGCCGCCCGATGCCGCGCCCTCTCCCGCCCCTGCCCCGCTGGACCGGGACGGCGCGTGGACTTTGGCGGGCTTGGCCGCGCTGGCCGCAGGGGCGCTGGTGTTCAAGATCGACATCGGCTTCATGGCGCTGCTGGTGATTCTTGCGCTGTCCATCGTCGCGCCGCGCACGCAGGACGGGGCGTTGAAGCACGTCGATTGGTCCACCATCCTGCTGATTTCGGGCATCGTGATCTATGTCAGCCTGATGGAAAAACTGGGCACGATGGATGCAGCCGCCACGATGATCGCCACGATGGGCTCGGCTGCGCTGGGCGTGCTGGCGCTGTGCTATCTTGCCGGAATCGTCTCGGCCTTTGCCAGTTCCACCGCGCTGCTGGGCGTGGTGATTCCGCTCGCGGTGCCGCTGCTGGCGGGATCGGGCCTGTCGCCCATCGCGGTCGTTTCGGCGATCTGCATTGCCAATACCATCGTCGATACATCGCCCTTCTCCACAAACGGCGCGTTGATCGTCGCCAATTCGCCAGAGGCAGAGCGGCCCGTGATGCTGCGCAATCTGATCGGCTATACCGCGATCATGGTGGGCATCGGCCCGTTGGCAGCATGGGGCACGTTCATCGGCCTTTATGGATAAAAGTTCGGTTGCCTAACGTTTCACAGACTGGCAAGCATGCGCGGCAGACGTTGCCTCGCGCCGGTGCGGTTGGCAGGGTCAATCCATACCAACCGTTCAAGGCCGAACATTTCCATGACCCAGACCCAGCCAACAGCAGCCGATCTTTCCGCTGAAATCGCTCGCATTTTCGCCCTGCAACAGGCCAACCAGTGGAAGGTCAAAGCCACCGGTGCCGATCAGCGCAAGGCCAAGCTGGCCAGGCTGAAAGCCGCTGTCGAAGCGCACACCGATGCGATCATCGCCGCCGTGCTGGAAGACACGCGCAAGCCGCTGGGCGAAATCCGCGTGACCGAAGTGCTCAACGTTACCGGCAATATCCAGCGCAATATCGATAACCTCGATGCGTGGATGACGCCGACCGAAGTGGCCACCTCGATGAACCCGGCCGACAAGGCGCGGATCATCTATGAAGCGCGCGGCGTGTGCCTGATTTTGGGGCCGTGGAACTTCCCGCTGGGCCTTGCGCTGGGGCCGGTGGCCGCCGCTGTTGCTGCGGGCAATTGCTGCATGGTGAAGCTGACCGATCTGTGTCCCGCCACCGCAAAAGTCGCCGCAGCAATCATCGCCGATGCCTTTGACGAAAGCGAAGTGGCGGTGGTGCAAGGCGATGTCAGCGTCGCCAGCGCGCTGCTCGAACTGCCGTTCAATCACATCTTCTTCACCGGCAGCACGCGGGTGGGCAAGATCGTGATGGCCGCAGCCGCCAAGCACCTTGCCAGCGTCACGCTGGAACTCGGCGGCAAATCGCCGGTGATCGTCGATCAGGGCGCGGATATTGCAAAAATTGCTGCACAACTGGCCGCAGCAAAACAGTTCAATGGCGGGCAGGCCTGCATCAGCCCGGACTATGTCTTCGTGCGCGCCGAAGACCAGGCCGCGCTGGTTGAAGGGTTCAAGGCCAATGTTGCGGCAAACCTATATGAAGATGGCACAATCAAGAAGGATTCCATCGCGCAGATCGTCAACCCCGCCAATTTCGCGCGGGTCAAGGCGCTGTTCGATGATGCGGTGGCACAGGGCGCGACTGTTGCAGCGGGCGGCATGCTCGAAGCCGATGACCTGACGATCCACCCCACGATGCTCACCGATGTGACCCCGCAGATGAAGATCCTGCAAGAGGAAATCTTCGCACCCGTGATCCCGGTGATGACCTATGAAACGCTCGATCAGGCAATCGGCTATATCCAGTCGCGCGACAAGCCGCTCGCGCTCTATATCTACAGCCCGGACGAGGCCAATGTGGCGCGGGTTTTGAACGAAACATCGTCAGGCGGCGTAACCGTCAACGGCGTGTTCTCGCACTATCTGGAAAACAACCTGCCATTCGGCGGGGTGAACCATTCGGGCAGCGGCAGCTATCACGGCTATTTCGGCTTCAAGGCCTTCAGCCACGAACGCGCGGTCTATCTGCATAGCTGAAGATTGTTTCACGCAGAGACGCAGAGAAGAAGGAGAGACGCGGAGGAGCAAGCTTGGGCCGCAAGGCCGACGATAGATCCTATCTTGCGTAAACTACTGCGGTGCAGATTGAAAAACGGCTTTGCCGATAACAATCTCTGCGCCTCCCCTTCTTCTCTGCGTCTCTGCGTGAAACCCTTCCAAGACCCGTTGCCCGCGCAACCGTCTCGGGAAATTCAGCGACCAGCCAACCCCTGTTCCGCCCAAGCCAAAGCCAGCGTCAAAGCCCCCAAACCGCCCGCCATTGTCATGCGCAAGGCCAGCCATCCGGCGGGCAGTTCCACCATGCGCGCCAGCCACTTGTCCACCAGCGGGCTGGCCAGCAGCAATAGCCCGAGCACGACCAGCGCAGGCCCCGGCCAGCTCCAGCCCAGCGTCCACGGCAGCAGCGCGGCAAGCCCGATCAGGCTGGGCAGCACCGCCACGACATAGATCTCGGCATGGCGCGCGCCGCGCAACAGCGCTGCCATCCACCACATTCCGCCCAGGAACGACAGGATCAGCGCGGCATAGAAGCACCCCGCCGCCAGCGCGCTCCACCCCAGCGGCCCGCCGCCTGCGACCAGCCACAGGCAGATCGCTTGCGGCAACCATCCTGAAAGGCCCAGCACCACCACCGGGCGCGGCAAATTGGCGAAAGGTTTGATCATCGCACGGCGTTGCCCGCCCCCTGCCCGCAACGCAACATGGCCATCCTGCCACGTCGCCGCCCCTGCCCTGCCCGCGTAATGCCCCGCGATGACCACATTCCCCCTCACCCGCAGCGCCGCCCTTGCCCGACTGGAGGCCTTCGTGCCGCAAGCAGGCAGCGCTTATGCCGCGCGCCGCAATTTCGTGGCCGCCAATGGCGAACACCGCGATGTCTCGCGCCTGTCCGCCGCGCTGCGCCGCCGCGTGATCGGCGAGGACGAGGTTGTGCGCGCGGTGCTTTCTGCCCATCCCTCTGATCGGGCAGAAAAATTCATCGCTGAGGTGTTCTGGCGCACATACTGGAAGGGCTGGCTTGAGGCGCGGCCCGGGGTGTGGCCGCAGACGCTTGAGGCCGCCGCATTGCAACAGGCCCATCCCGCCATCACGCGCGCTATAGAGGGCCGTAGCGGCATCGCCGCGTTCGATCATTGGGCGCGCGAACTGGCGGAGACCGGCTATCTGCACAATTGGGCGCGGATGCAGGTCGCCTCGATCTGGACCTTCACGCTGGGCCTGCCGTGGCAAGCGGGCGCGGCGTGGACCTATGACCGCCTGATCGACGCCGACCCTGCCTCAAACACGCTCAGCTGGCGCTGGGTGGCCGGTTTGCACACCGCAGGCAAAGCCTATCTCGCCGATGCAGACCGCATCGCCACGATGACCGACGGGGCGTTGCAGGCGCATGGCCTTGCTCAGGAGGCGCGCATCCCGCAGGACACCCCCCTGCCCCCGCGTGTGCCCTTGCGCGCGCCACACTCGCCCGATCCCGCGCAACCGACCTTGGTGCTTATCACGCCTGAGGATTGTTCGCTGGAGACGGTCCTGCCCACGATGGACATCCGCGCCGTCGTCAAGCTGCCCGATGCTGCGCGGTCCGCCGCAGACGCGATCGCGCTGTCAGACGCGCTGGCCCGTGCAGCAGCGCATTGGCAGTGCCCTGCCCCGGAGAATGCAGATGATCTGTCCGCACTGGCCCGTGGCCTTGGCTGCACGCAAATGGTGACCGGTTTCGCGCCCACCGGGCCTGTCGCGACGGCCTTGGCAAAAATGGCCCCTGCCCTTGCCGCGCAAGGTATCACGCTTGCGGAATATCAGCGCGATTGGGACCGGCTAGCCTGGCCGCATTGCACGAAGGGCTTTTTCCAGCTGAAATCGCGCATCCCTGCGCTGCTGCGCGAACAAGCCATCGCCTGAATCAACCCGCGTTCAACAGCCGTTTGTGCAACAGGCTGACAAAATCACGGCGGCTATCGGCGACCAGAGCGATGGTCACTACGCCTGCTTCGAGCAGATAGATGATGCGATAAGGCGCGTGCGAGATCTGCCGCCAATGGCGTTCCCCCAGCGCTTCGAGTTCGGGCGGGATGGGGCCGCGTTCGGGGTAGTCTGCAAGACCGTTGATAGTATCGACAATGGCCGCGACATAGGCGCGCGCGCCGTCCCAGCCCTCGTCCCCGCGCTGTTCGCGGCGTTGTTCGAAAATTTCGGCAAGGTCTGCGCGCGCATCTTCGGCATAACGCAGTACGGCCTTAGGCATCGGAGGGGCGCTTGCCGGTGATCTTGTCGAGAATTCCTTCGACAGGATGCACCTTTCCCGCCGCGATATTATCCCGCGTCATTGCCAGAATCTTCAGCAAAGCCAGTGTTTCCTGCATCTGGTAATAGCTGGCGGCATCCTGCAACACCGCCTTTGCCTCACCATTCTGGGTGATGATCAAAGGCGGCGCGCCCTCGTTCAATTCGCGGATCACCTCGGCACTGTTGGCCTTGAGATAGCTGATCGGCTTGATACGCGTTTCAAGGCCCATGGGTCCGGCTCCAGTCTTAATTCGGTCCGAATATAGACTTGCGCAAGCCGTCTGTCACGCCCCGAAGCGGTATCAGCCCTCGGCCTCACGCACGAATGCGGCATCCCCGCCGATCTTGGCCGCAACCCTGCCCAACAACCGGAGGACTACAATCGCCAGCACGGTGGCAAGAATGGCATAGCTGTAAAGCCCCGCCAGATCATCGCCCATGCCCAGCAAGGCCAAAGTCGCCTTGATCGCCTCGTTCCACGCCAATGCTGCGACAAGGCCGAACGAGGCGGAAGCAAGCGCGATCATGGTTTGAATCATGGCTTTAGGGTCGGTCATCAGTATCACTCCTGTCCAAGGAATAGTTCCCCGAACAAAGTGCCAATTACCGCCCCGTCGCGCAACAGTTTCGCTCCGCTCTGCTTGTGCAGGGAGATTAACCTATTGGTTCTGCTTACTTTGCCGGTTGGAGCTTGGTGTTCAATACCCAGCCCACATTGTCATTTTCGTCAGCCACTTCCCACCATAGGCCTTGCTTGTTGCCGGTGGGATAGACGATGGCACCCACAGGCAGCGTACGGATCACCGCCCCGCCTGCCGCTGCGGTCTTGCGCATCGCGCTTGGCCCGATAGCGGTGAAGCTTTTGGTGGGCGATGCTTCAGCGGTGCCGGCACTGCCTGCCTGAACCCCGCCCAGCTCGGTCACAAGCTTGGTATAGGCATCAATAAAGGCCAGCGTAACAATCCGGCCGATATCGGTGTTATCATAACCGCCACCAACGGCCCCTGCGCCGATGCCGGCAAAGAAGGCCCCGCCTCCGCCAAAACCGATGTCGTTTTTGGCGGCATAGCCATCGACTGTGGCGATGGTTTCCGTGGTGCGGACGTTGGTGACCGACAGCACGGTATTGGCTTCAAGCTTGCGGCTGCGAATGCCGCCGATCAAGCCGCCGAACGGACCGCCCAGAATGCCGCCGATGGCACCTACGGCCCCGCTGCCCTGCGCATTGCCGTTCGAGGC
>CAZSTP010000026.1:0-21447 GCA_964609325.1 uncultured Novosphingobium sp.
CTCCGCCCTGATCCGAACCGCCCGAAAGGCCTGGTGCAAGCGCCATGCAATTTCCTTTTGTTTTTGTTATTGGTGAACAGACGGGCAGGGAATGGTCTCCCCTGCGGCCTCGATCTTTGCGTTGCGTAACGTGGCTGTAAATCCGGCGGGCGCTGCAAGGCGCAGCGGCGCACCGACAGCCGCAAGATTGGCTCCGGTATCGTGGAAGCACCGCA
The DNA here is from genome assembly GCA_964609325.1 of uncultured Novosphingobium sp. Taxonomy (GTDB): domain Bacteria; phylum Pseudomonadota; class Alphaproteobacteria; order Sphingomonadales; family Sphingomonadaceae; genus Novosphingobium. The sequence continues at coordinate 216 of CAZSTP010000026.1, forward strand.
ATGAAATGCGCGTCTGGATGGCGGTGCCCGCAGGCGCGGCACGCACCAGATCGCCGATATCCAGGGTAGCTTCTCCGAACGAAAGTTTGACGGGGCCTGCCACCGCACGATCAATCCGCCAATCGAGCAGAAGCACAAACCCGCCATCAAGCTGGCGCATCAGATTTACCGGCGAACCTTCGATTGAAAACACGCCGTCGGCATTCCAGATAAACTGGCGCGCGTCTTCCTGCGCAGAAAGGTCTACTGCCCGCACAGCGATTGCGCCGTCGATCCCCAAATGCCACGGTGCTGGCACATTGCCCCGCACGAAGAAATTGTCGGTGCTGACGGCGGCAGCCAAATCCATCCTAGGGTCTTCGTTCAGCTTGGCCAGTGGGGACGGTTTTGCATAACTGGCACCATAACCAACGGGGAATGCCGGCTTCGCTACGGGCGATTTTGCGTCATCGGGCCATGCAAACGGCAACTTGCCGGTGAAGTCACGCAACGGCTTGCCATTGGCCTGTGCGACCAGCACATCGGCCACGCCCGCACCCTGGCTGCCGGGCAACCATGCTGCCACAAAGGCATCGGATTGGTTGATCAGCTTATTGGCAAACATCGGGCGACCGGAAAGAAATACGGTAACGATCCGTGTTCCCTGCGCCTTCAATCGGGCGATCAACGCTTCTTCTTCAGGCCTTATCCGAAACGCCAGATCGGGTATATCGCCCTGGTATTCGGCATAGGGTGGCTCTCCCAACACGACCACCGCCACATCGGGCCTGGTTGCAAACACACCATCGGATGACAGTGCTGCCTGACCGCCAGCGGCCTTTATCCGGGCAGCGATGGCCTGTCCGATCGTCTGGCCACCGGGAAAGTCGGCCGCTGTCGTATCGGTGCCTTGCCAGGTAATGGTCCAGCCGCCTGTCTGCATCGCCATGTTATCAGCGCCAGTGCCGGTGACCAGCACGTTCGCCCCGGGGCGCAACGGCAAGACGCCGCCTTCATTTTTCAGCAGGACCAGCGATTTGGCGACAGCCTCGCGCGCCACGGCAAGGTGGGATGCCGCGCCGATCATGGCAGGATTGCCGCGCTTCACAGGGTTTGCATCCAGCATGCCGAGCTTCAGCTTGACCCGCAAAATTCGCCTGACCGCATCATCAATCCTTGCCGCCGGGATCACGCCCTCGCGCGCTTGACGTAAGGTGTTGGCGTATAATAATTTCCAGCTATCGGGGGCCATGAAGAGATCAAGCCCTGCATTGATCGCTGCCGGACAATCGGTGACAGTGCATCCGGGGATCTGGCCGTGGCCGTTCCAATCGCCAACAACCAGCCCCTCAAAGCCCATGCGACCTTTCAGGACATCGGTCAGCAGCGATTTGTTGCCGTGATGCTTGGCGCCGTTCCATGTGGAAAAGCTGGCCATCACGGTCAACGCTCCGGCGTTGATGGCAGCAGGATAGCCCATGGCGTGTTTGGCGATCAGTTCGGTTTCAGCAATTCTTGCATCCCCCTGATCTTTACCATCTTGCGTGCCGCCATCGGCAAGGAAGTGCTTGGCGGTGGCCGCAACCTGATCTGCCTTTAACGGCTTGCCCGCAACCATCTTGCCCTGCAGGCCGATAACCATGGCTTTGCTATAGGCCGCCACCAAAGCCGGATCGGCGGCATAGCCTTCATAGCTGCGACCCCAACGCAAATCCTGGGGAACGGCCAATGTTGGCGCAAAGGTCCAGTCGATCCCGGTTCCGGCGATTTCGGCAGCGGTGACTGCGCCGATCCGCTGGATCAGGGCGGGATCATGTGCGGCACCAAGGCCGATATTGTGGGGAAAGATCGTTGCGCCGGGCACGTTGGAATGGCCGTGCACTGCATCCACGCCAAACAGAACAGGGATGCCTGCACCGGATTTGCGGGATGCATTGTCAAATGCCGAAACCAGCTTGTTCCAAGTCGCTCCGCTGGCGCGTTCATCGCCATAGGGGCCGCTGTTGCCGCCCGCCAGAATTGATCCGAGCGGATACTGCGCCAGATCTTCGGGCGTGATCGCCGAGATGTCCGCCTGAATCATCTGGCCCACTTTTTGCTCAAGCGTCATCCTGGCCAGGATTGCGCTGATCCGGGCTTCGGCCTTGCGTGATGAAAACGACGACGGGCTGCGCGCAGCCGGCCATTGCGCCGGATTCGCGGTGGCATCCGGTGCGGTTGGCATGGTCGCTGCTGCCGGTGCCTGTGGCTGCTCTGCCCGGCTGATTGCCGCAAAACTGCCCGACAATAGAACCGCCGCCATGAACGCCGATTTGCGCATCTCAATTCCCGTTTTCAATTTGTGAACGTTATCATTATCGAATGACACGCTACAGGAGAGAAATCAAGCCATCTTGACTATCGAATTATCGTGTTTGGCGCTGGTGCCCGGGGACCAACAAGGCCGCCGCTCCCAATGCAAGGATCGCCAACAGGACAAACAGTCCGCGATAGCCAAGGGTTGGGATCATGATGATGGTCAGGCCCGGCATGATCAGCGAGGGGACCGTGTTGGTCAGGTTGAACACGCCAAGGTCCCGCCCGCGCCGATTGCCGCGCGGCAGGACCCGCAAGGTTTGGGCAGAATGCAGCGCAAGAAATACGCTGCTGCACAAAATGAACACCGCATAACCGGCAATGGCGATCACAGGGTTGAGGCTTGCGCCCATCAGCAGCAAAGCCACCGACCCCAGCGCCGCTGCGACACGTAAAGGCAAAATCGGCTTGTTGTGGCGGTCCGCCCATGCGCCGACCAGAAGTGTCAACGGCACAGAGACCGCCAGCATGCCGCCGAAAATCCGTGCCGTGGTGCCATCATCGAAAAATGGATCAAGCGACCTTAGCCATAGATAGAGATAAGCAAACAGCGTTGCTTCTGAAACTTGCACCATCAACCGCGCCAGCCACATGCGCAGCAATACCGCACGGTCCGGCAAATCCGCTCTTGCATCGGGCAGGTCCTGTCGCGTGTTTGCGGTTTTCAGGGTCGATCCGAAGAAAAGCAACGGTGCAACGCAGCACACTTGCAGCATCGCCACGATCAACAACCGCCCATCTGGCCCGGCAAGCCCCGGCAGCGTGACCAAGGCACCGGTCAGCGCGCCGGCTGCCGGCGCAAATGCCATCAACCCGCCAAGCTTGCCCTTCTGCTCGTCTGGCACACAGTCTCCGGCCCATGCCGCCAATGGTCCGATCATCATGTTGAGCGCCAATTGCCAGAAAACCAGCATTGCGATGTGCGCGCCGAATGTGGTGATTTGTGTGGTCAACAGCAGCAGGCCTGCCGAGAGAACCAGTCCCGCAGCCACCCAGATCCGCCTGCCGCCCACCAGATCACTTGCCCAGCCGAACGCGATATTGCCAATGCTGGCGGCGATTGCTCCGGCAAAGGCAATGGACCCGATCCACGTTACGGCCAGTACGCTTCCCCCCGATGATGCGACAAGCGTCTCGATCCTGACGGGAAGCAGGATCGTGAGAAACGGAACATAAGCGATGGCTGCACCGGCCCAGGCAAGCGCAAAGATCGGCAGGAAACTGGCCCCGCGCTTATCCCCCATGCTTGGGTGCAGCAGTCGATTCGCGCACGACCAGACTGGCGGGAACGACCACCGGCACGGGTTTTTCCGGCTCTCCGCGCTGGGCGGAAATCAAAAGCTCCACCGCGCGTGCGGTGATCTCGGCCACGGGCTGGTCAACGGCAGTTAAAGGGGGCCGGGTGAACCGTACCAGTGGCGTGTTGTCAAAGCAGACCAGCGATAGATCTTCGGGGATGTTCAGGTTGATGGCATGGGCCACTTCAATCGTGGCAAGCGCCATCTGGTCATTGCTGACGATCACGGCAGAGGGCCGGTCAGGACAGGTGAGCAAGGCACGTGCGGCCAATTCGCCCGAGGCATAGCTGAAATCGCCTGTGGCCAGCAGGCCTTCGGTACTGATCCCGGCTTCGTCCATGGCCGTGCGCCAGCCTGCAATCCGCCAGCTGGAAAGCTGGTAATCGGCAGGCCCTGCGATAAATCCGATGCTGCGATGGCCCAGCGCCAGCAGGTGCCGCGTCGCTTGCTGTGCCGCGCCTTCATCGTCCATGGTCAGCGCGATACCTTCACCCTCGCTGCGTGAACCGATCCGCGCGAACGGGATCTGGCGCTGTGTCAAAAGTCTGGTGATCAGGGGGTTATCGGAGTGCGGCGGGGTGAGGATAACACCATCGGGCTGTAGCGCAGCAATGGCCGCAGCCAGCTCGCGCTCGACATGGTCGTTGTGCGTATCCACCAGTTCGATGATCAACCGGTAGCCATGTTCGGCGCAGCTTAACATGCCGCCCAGCAGCATCTGGTCGACCCAGTCGGTGCCCTGCCGCGCGCGCCAATCGGCAATGGTGCGATCGCGGTCATTCAAGGCCAGAATGATATAGGATCGCGATCCGCTCATCCGTTGGGCGGCGATGGACGGGACATAACCCAGCTTATCAATAGCCGATTGCACCCGGACCTTCATTTCAGGCCGGACGCTGGCTTCATTGTTGATTACACGGCTGACCGTTTGCAGCGACACGCCTGCTTCAGCCGCAACATGCTTGATCGTGACCGCCTGCTTGCGCCGCGCCATACCAGTACTTTATTCCCCATTCGCTTTACTGGGTGCAGTTCTAGACGGATCATCTGCGCTTTGCCAGACATGAACCCAGTCAACAGCCATCTGTTTTGGCAAGCCCTTGTGCGTAACTCCACCTTTGTTGCGTTCTTCAGGCAAACGACCGCCCACTGCAAGGTTCAACACCAGATGGAAACGCTGGTCGAACGGTGCGCCGGGGGCAACCGAACCGGACGTTGACCAGTCGCCCGGCCGTTGGGTCTGGAAAGGCGTTCCATCAATGAACCATGTAATCGCGTGCGGGCTCCATTCGACAGCATAAGTGTGAAAACCGTCGAGCGCGCCCGGCATGGCCGTGGTGACACCGCGCTGCCGGTTTGCAGGCCATTGGCCGCCAAAGTGCAGCGTTCCCAGGATTCCCGTTTCCCGTCCCTCAACACACCCCGCCGCGCCTTTAGTGCAAGGTTCGCCAAGGTTGACCGCTTCCATGATGTCGATCTCGCCCGATGCGGCCCATGCGCCATAGGCGCTGTCTTCGGGTAGCATCCAGATAGCGGGCCACATCCCCTGCCCCTGCGGAAGGCGCGCCCTGACCTCAACCCGACCATAGCGCCATGCGGCTTTGCCTTGCGTGCTCAAGCGGGCCGATGTGAACGCGCGGGTTACCCGCCCGCGTTTGTCGGGCATTGTGCGCTGTTCTGCCGGAAAGGCTGCACCTTCATAGTTTTCCCGCCTTGCCGTAATCAGCAGCAAGCCATCCTTGACCGCAGCATTGGCGGCGCGACCGGTGTAGCATTGCCGTTCGGCATTGCCGCCGCCCCAGCAATCTTCCGCCGGTGTCCAGTGCGCCGGATTGACGGTGCTTCCGTCAAATTCATCAGCCCAGACCAGTGACCAGCCGGGGCCGGGTGCTGCGGCAGATGCTGCGGCCGCGGCCAGCGCAATCAGGGCCGTGCTCATGCAACTTTCGCTTCGCGAACGCCGCAGTAGTGGGCCACATAGGCAAAGTGCTCTGGCATTCCGGCCACCGTGCGGGACACGTTTTCACGCAGCGAGGCGAGCAGGTAGGACAGTTCATCGCCGTTCAGTTTGGCGGCTACGGGGTGATAGCTTTGCGGCATGATCCCCTGGCCCATCATCACCTGCACCCAGCTGTTTTCGGCGAACAGTTCTTCGTTGCGGCGGAACACGCGGCCGGTTTCGCGGAACAGTTCGATCTTCTGCTCAAGGCTTTCGGGCAGTTGCAGCGATGCGCAGTGCCGCCAGAACGGACTGTCGGTCCGCTCGGTCGCCTTATAATGCAGGATCAGAAAATCGCGTATCTGTTCCATATCGGTAAATTGCTGGTCGTTGAATTCGGCGATGTCACGCGGGCTTGGGCGTCCCGCAGGCAGCATCCGCAGCAGGCGCAGCACGGCTCGCTGGATCAGGTGAATGCTCGTGGATTCCAGCGGCTCCATGAAACCGCCGGAAAGCCCCACTGCAATGCAATTGCGATGCCATTGCTTGCGCCGCGCACCGGTCCTGAACGAAATGAAGTTGGGCTCGGTCAGCGTTTTGCCTTCGATCGTGCCGAGCAGTCGCTCCGCCGCCGCTTCACGGTCCATATAGCGGCTGCAATAGACAATCCCGTTGCCCGCGCGGTGCTGAAGCGGGATACGCCATTGCCAGCCCGCCTCGTGCCCAATGGCGCGGGTATAGGGCACAGGCGGACGTACGCTGGCGGTCTGGATCGCTACCGCGCCGTCGCACGGCAGCCAGTGGCTCCAGTCGTCATAGCCGGCGTGGAGTGCGCCCTCGATCAACAGGGCGCGAAAGCCGGTGCAATCAATAAACAGGTCGCCTTCGATGCGGCGGCCGCCATCCAGCAGCAGCGCCGCGATATCGCCGCTCTCCCCATCAAGTTCGACATGGGCAATGCGCCCTTCCACACGGGTGCAGCCATCGCCTTCGGCCATGCGGCGCAAAAATGCGGCGTAAAGGGCGGAATCGAGCTGGTAGGCATAATTGATCCGGTCATCGGGCAAGTGCGAGAACTTGCCCGCTTCGGCGGCTTTCAGCTCAAGGCAGTAGTCGTCAAACGGTTCATTATGACCCTGGGTTTGCCCGTGCATCCAGAAGTGCTGGAATCCGGCGGACCAATGATCTTTGCCCGTGCCGCCAAACGAATGGAAATAGCGTTCGCCCACATCCTTCCAGTTTTCGAACATGATGCCCAGTTTGAAGGTCGCTTGCGTGGCCTTCATGAATTCGGCCTCGGCAATGCCCAGCAGGCGGTTATAGGCAACCAGCGGCGGGATCGTGCTTTCGCCTACGCCCACCGTGCCGATGGCATCGGATTCGACCAGCGTGACTTGTGCCACCGGACCAAGCGTGCGGGCGATGGCCGCCGCTGCCATCCAGCCCGATGTGCCGCCACCGGCAATCACGATCCGGCGCGGCAGATTTGGCATTTCCATGGTCTGTCCTTTGTTCATTGGCTGAGACTGCGCAGCAGAAAAGCATGCATGCGTCCGGCAGTTTGCGCGTCAAACGGCGCGAGCACACCTTGCGCCGCCGGGGGAATGTGTGCGGCGGCTTCTGCTCCGCCTGAAAAAACGTAATGGTCAAACATCGCACGCCAGATTTCGCGCTGCTCTTGCGGCAAATCGCGGATCGCCAGAATGGCATGGTTCAACGCATTTTGCGGCTGTCCCAGAAAGCGCGGCGTATCGCGCCACCAGTAATTGACCAGCACATTGAAGGGCGCGGTGGCCTCGACATGGTGATACCACAACGACGGGATATAGAGCGCATCGCCCGGTTCGAGATCGGCGACCATCGCCGTGCCCAGTGCTTCTGCAAAACGGGGGTATATGTGCAGATCGGGCGCGGCCAGATCAACCATGCTGACGGCCCGTCCCGCCGGGGTATTGTCAATCGGGCCAAGGTAAAGGTTGCGGAACTGGTCAGGCGGGAACAGCGTGAAGCGGCGCTTGCCCGCCGCGCAACACGCCAGATTATCAGGAAAATCGTTGTGCGCCGCAATGCGCGTCGGCGTGCCGATCCAGATACTGCCGATCGCATCGCGCGGCGATAGCGGCATCGGATTGGCGTTGCCCAACCCGTCAAAGAACTGTTCGATATCAATCGAGGCGAGGTAGACCGTGGGAACACGATCGTGATCTTCTGCGGCATCAAAACCTGCAAAAATCTTGTCCAGCCGTCCATGGCCCATGCGGAAATTCATCTGCATATCGGCATCGTAGAACAGCCGCCCGCCCGCCTGCGGATCGCCCATCGAGACCGCAAAATCCCGCTCCCGCGCATGGGCCAGCAAATGCGCCCGCGCCTTGCGGGGGGATCGTTTTGCGGCCTGGACAAGCGGCCAATCCGCCACCAGACCGCGCACCACGAACGGCTGCCGCGCACCTGCAATGGCCGCATCAAGCGCGGCGGAATCTGCCGCTGTCACTTCGGCAACAGGCGGCAAATCGTGAATCATGCGCCGGAAATACGCGCATTGCGGCGTGCCACCAGCCCGCCGAACTGGCTGACCGAAGCCAGTGCCATGAAGAGCGGCATCAGATGTCCGTCGCGGTGCAATTCGGCCAGCGCAGCGCCGTCCAATGCGCGCAATTTGTCTTCATTGATCGCCAAAAAGCCCACAAGTGTGTGTTTTGATCCATCAATCAACGGCACTTCCAGCGTGAAGGGCTCAAGCAGATCATAGCATTCAATAGCGGCAAAGAACGCTCCGCTGGCACGATAGGCCCCATCAAGATCGCCCAGCAATTGCGCGACGTTTTCCAATAGCGGGCTTGGCCTGCCCTCCTCGTCAAATAAGCGCACGCCTTGGCCGTTTGCCTGGCTTACGCGCGGATGATCCAGATCGATGTGCACCTGGCCCTGATCTTCGGCACCTTGCGCGCGCCCGATCAGGAACGGCTGGACCATGTGTGCCAAGGGCTTGCAAGGCGCATCCCAGCGGTCGCCTTGCAGAAACAGGTTCTCGCCATTCTCGAACCCGAACAGGGCAAGCGCAGACACTTGTCCGCTGGCCAGATCACGACGGAATACAATGGGATAGAACGCCTGTAGCGCCCGGAATTCATGCGGGGTGGCAAGGGCTGCCATCACATTATCGCCCAGCGCGGCAGAGGCAGTATCAAGCACGCGCAGATCGCGGTGCGATAGGGAATCAACGATAACGTGCTGGCTCATGACTGGCTTTCCAAAGCGGGTTCAACACTGGCCTGTGGCAACAAGGCGCGGTTCGTCGGCAAGGCAGAGGCCAGCGCGCGGGCGCGATGCGCCACTTCATCCAGCCGCTGCCGGGCTTCGGCATCAAGGCTGGCACCTGTATTTGCAAACGGTGGCGGGGCAAAGCCCATCCCATAAAGCACATAGGCGTATGATTCAGCAGGAAAAATCTCTTGCGCCTGGAGAAAATCCCAATCGGTTGGCGGCTGATCGCGCCACAATTGCATGAGCCCTGCCAAACGCGGCGGCACGTGCGCAGGATCGCGCTGCGCCTGCCAATAGGGCTCGATCCGCTGGCTGGGCAGATAATGCAGCTTTATGAACTCGATGATCCTGTCCCAGCGATAACGGAACAGGGCGTTAAAGCGTTCGGCATGGATCGGCAGGCTGGCACGGCTTTTGGGGAAATTGCCGCAAAGCGCTTGAAGCGAAAGCTCGATCATCACGATGGCTGACGCCTCCAGCGGTTCCAGGAAACCGGCGGACAGGCCAACGGCGACGCAATTGCCTGCCCAGAATCTATCGCGGTGCCCGGTCGGGAAATTGATCTTGCGCGGGGCTAGTCTGGCGACATCCGCCCCGGGTACGGCCTTTGCGATGTACTCTGACAGTACTGCGCGCGCGGTACTTTCGTCCATAAAGCGCGAAGCATAGATGCAACCGATGCCGCGCCGTCCGGGCAGGCCGATGTCCCAGATCCATCCGGCCTGATGCGCCGTGGCGATAGTGGCCGAAGCTATTGCGCTGCCGGACGTTACCGGAACTTGTACCGCCAGCGCCGTATCATTGAACAGCACATCGCTGCGATCAATCCACTCCACACCGCAGTGAGCGCCGATCAGCATGGCGGCCAGCCCGGTGCAATCGACGAACAGGTCACCGGGGATGGTGCCGGCATTGTCCGTCATGAGTGCGGCAAGGTTGCCGTCTTCCGCTTTGATCACATCGGTCACCCGTGTGGCGATATGGGTGACACCCAAACGGCCTGTCGCATGGCGCATCAGCATGGCCGCGAATTTTCCGGCATCAAGATGATAGGCGTAGTTGAGCGCACCGGCATAGCCGGGCATGCCGGCCTGGCGCGGCGCAAGATTGCGGGCGACGGCGGCGGCCTGTGCGGTCATTGCATCTGCAAAAGGCTGATGGGATTGCGCATTGCGCGCGGCCCATGCTGCGACCAGAGCTTCTGTTGCGCACGGTGGTGGCGGGGTGAAAGGATGCAGATAGCTATCGCCGTCAGCGCCGGTTACCCAGCCATCAAAGCGCGATCCCTGCTTGAACGAAGCATCGCAGCACGCGATGAATTCGGCCTCATCAATGCCGATCGAGGCAAGCGTGCCGCGCATTGTCGGCCATGTGCCCTCACCCACCCCGATAGTGGGAATATCGGGCGCCTCCACCAGCGTGACCGACAGTTCGGGCCGCTTTGCCGCAAGCAGGCACGCAGAAAGCCATCCGGCAGTGCCGCCGCCGACAATGATGACCCGTTGGATTTCTGCGTTCATGCCGGTTCGATCATAGCGCACATTTGTCCGCTGCCATAAGTGAAGCTTCAAAAGACCGAGAGCCACACCGCAATGCGGTGCGGCTCTCTTTCTAGCGACCCGAGGGCTTGCCCTGTTGGATCAGAACTTGAAGCGTGCTCCAGCAGCATAGCGGGCATAACCGGGAGCCGAGAAAAACACGGTCTGGTTATTGCGCATATGGCCACTGCGGTCAGCGTTCGTCACGTTGATGCCTTCAACGAACACGGTGACGCCGTTCTTGAACTCATAGCTCGCGCTGAGATCAAACTGACCATACCCGTTGGTGTAGTACGGATCGAAGCCATAGCCACCAAGGAACGAACCGCGCCAGTTGTAGGCAACACGCGCCTGCAATCCGTTCTTGTCGTAATACAGCACAGCGTTGGCGCTATCGCTGACGCCCTGAACGGCAAACTGCGGAACGGTATAGCGTTTCGTATTGTCGAACGAGGTGTCGCTGTTCACGATGGTGTAGTTCAGGATCGTGCCGAAGCCAGTTTCCCAGAAGTTATGCTGGATTGCGAACTCCCAACCGGAAAGCTTGGCTTTCTGGTCGCTATTGGTGGGCTGCGTGATGATGAAATTCACCAACGGATCGCCTGGCTGGCCCGTAATGCCGTTGATGGCACTGTTGAACGATGCAGGGTTCCGCTCTGCAATATAGGCCACGATTTGAGCCGCTGTTGCATCTGCACCCAGAGCAGTACGCGCTGCTGCTGCCGCAGTTCCGGCAGCTGCATTGGTCAGCGCGAAAGCAGGTGTGTTGACCTGCGTCTGGCTGATGAAATTACCAACGCTTTTATGGAAGTAGCCAACCGAGATATAGCTGGTCGGGCCATAGTACCATTCAGCCGACAGATCGATATTCTTCGATTTGTAAGGCAGAAGCCCGGGGTTGCCGCTGGCACCGGTGCTGCCACCGATGCGGATCGGTGAATCCAGCGTGGTGCCGCCCTGCATGCTGCCATAATCAGGGCGCGTGATCGTGTGGCTATACGAAGCGCGCAGTTTCACGTTGCGGATTGGCGACATATCGAAGTCGATCGCGGGCAACCAGTTTTCATAACGGCCGCTAAGCGACGCCGCCGCTTGCTCGGCTCCATAGACAATCGCGGTTTCATTGCCGCCGGTCCAGACCGTACCGGTCGGGATTGGCACCAGCGCCGATGAATCGATGGTCGTGCGTTCATAGCGCAGGCCAAGACGCAGGTTCGCCACATCATCACCCAGATCGAACTTGTGCGCCGATTGGATATAGGGCGCCCAGGTCTTTTCATGCACGGTGCGGTCAGCGGTATATTTGGCCAGACACGTTCCGGCGGTTTGCGCAGAACCGCAAATGCCCAGTGACGTATCCAGCAGCTTGATCAGTCCGACAGTATTGATCTGGAAGTAATTGGGAATGATGGCCGGATCGGTCGAGCCGTCCATGCCCTTGAGATCTTCAGGCACGCTGCGCAGGCCAAACAGATCGTCAGGCGTATCGGCGCTGGAAAGCGTGCCGCCCCAGGTGTCGTTCTGGATCACACCGAATGCGGAGCGCACTTTGTTGTCGGTATAGGTTACGCCAAAATCGAGGCTGTCGATGATCGAGGAATCAAAGTCGTATCCGCCGCGCAGCGACAGTTCGTTGATCTCGTCACGCATATAGGCATTGCGGAAGGCGTTGCCTGCCGGGCGGATGTTTTCTGCTTTGATTTCCGAACCGGGCAGCATCGCAACCGAGATCACCGGCATATCGCTGGTATAATCAACCCGCTGTGATCCAACACCAAAGATGGCGCTGCCCACGGCAATGGCGCTGCCATAAGGCGAAGTCGGCTTGCTCTCGGCAGTAGAATGATGGCCGTCGAGTTCCATGCGCAGGCCGCCGGGGCCGTCCCACTTCAGATTTCCGCCGATCGAATTGTTTTGCGAACGGTTGGCGGCCACTGCGCCGGTGATGGCCAGATCCTTGCCGGGGCCAAAGCGTTCGGCATAAAAGTTCGGACCGGCCGCCGGACCATCGGTCCAGCTGCTGCTGGTGTCGCCGTGGTTGAACCACACACCGATGCTATTGGTACGGGCATCGATCTTGTTCGACGAATAGGTGTAATCCAGCGTTGCAACCAATGTATCGGTTGCCTTGAACTGCAAGACGGCCTGGCCGTTAATGCGTTCACGCGTGAAGGATGTGAAATCATACCCGGCGTTCTGTGTGACCTGATAGGTATCTGTCGGGCCGGGGCGGTTGGTTATGTTGGCAAAGGCAGGGTTGCCTTCCATTGCCAGGGAGCCCCAGTTGTTTTCATCGCCAAGATAGCCTTCGCGCCAGCCGGCGTTGAACTGCGCCTGGCTGCCTTTGCGCAACTGGTACGAACCGCTGACCAGAAGGCCGATACGGCCATCGGCAAAAGTGTTGCTGATGATGCCTGAAACTTCGGGCGTGATCGGCTTGCTGTCAAAGCGCGACACGTCGTAAACCGCCTTGGCACCGATGCTGCCCTGGAAGCCCTCGCGATCCAGCGGACGTGCGGTCTTGATGTTGATGACCGAACCGATACCGCCTGACGCCAATGTCGCACGGCCCGACTTGTACACTTCAACGCCGGAAATGCCTTCAGACGCAAGGTTGCCGAAATCGAAGCTGCGCGAGGAAGGCGCACCATTGCTGCCACCCAAGGTCGAAGTTGGCATCTGGCGACCGTTAAGGATCACAAGATTGAAATCGGGGCCAAAGCCGCGAACCGTTACGGTTGAACCTTCACCGCTGTTACGATCAATCGAAACGCCGGTGATGCGCTGGAGCGATTCTGCAAGGTTGGTGTCCGGAAACTTGCCGATATCTTCTGCCGAGATAGCATCCACGACACCTTGCGCGGCGCGTTTGATATCCAGCGACTGCTTGAGACTGGCGCGGATACCGGTGACGACAATCGCGTTTCCGCTGTCACCTGGAAGTTCTTCGGCGGATTGCGCCAACACCGGCTGGGCGCTGCTCAACAGTGCCAACGCCGAAACGCTGGCACCACTGATGGAACGCACGCGTTTTGCAAAACCTTTCATACACTTCTCCCTGATGCGCACCGACTCAAGTCGTCGCTTTGATAACGTTCATTTGAATGATAACGTTCACTTCGTCAAGCGTCGTGTCATCGGAAAGCAATTGGCGAGCGGCCGGATAAACGAGGGCAAGCTCTTCCTTGGAAACGATGTAAGTGCCGTTTCAGGTCAGAAGGCAGCATCTGCGATGCCTGCAACACAGCGCCAGCGGGCGCGCAAGGAAGCTCGAACGCCGCTGTAGGGGATGGAAGCCCGGTAGTTGGCCACTCGGCCAAGGCTGCTGAATTGTGGTGATTATGGGAGTGGGTTGAAGGTCAGCGTTTGACGCGGTCGAACAGCATCACGCAAGGCCCGAAAATCTCAAGATCGACCTACACCTTGCAAGCCACGGCAGAGTTGAGTGTCCCATCGATTGCTGCACCATGACCAAGCCAATGCCCGGATCGTTCTTCCGGGTTGCGAAGGTGCGGCGATCAATCGGGATTTCCGGAGATCAAGCGGAGATCTTTTGGAGTGGCACATTCTTTCGGGTTGCCCGAACGTAGCGCGCTGCAACGGCGCTGGTGTACTCTTGGGTGACAACAGTTGAGACGGTCACGAACTCGGCTGTTGCAGACTCGGGGGTGAGCGTCACCATCGTGTAGCCCTTGCGGTCCTGATCACAGAAGGCCACTTCAGGGCTTTGATCGGCAATGATCTTGCCGATGCCCGGCAAAAGCGAGCCGTAAGACGGGCTGGTTATCGCCGAGGCACCAAATTCCGCACCGATCAACGAGCCGCTATCGTCGTAAAGGTCGTTGGCCCAGGCAGCATGGCTATCACCGGCAAAGGCGACAGGATTTGCACCAACTTTGCGCAGCATGGCGTAAAGGCGTTCGCGTGCGGCCGGATAGCCATCCCATGCGTCCAGGTTGAACGGGATGCCGGCCTTGAACGCGCCTTGTGAGCGTGCGACCATGGTGCGATAGGGTTCAGCCATTTTGGCCAGCATGGCGTCGAACTTTTCATCGCCAAGGGCCGAGCGCAGATCAGGGCCGGGAACACGCGCCATGACCACTTGATTGCCCAACAATTGCCAAGTCTTGCCTGCTTTGACCGAACGGGCAAACACGCTTTCCAGCCACTGCATTTGCGCCGCGCCAAGCAATTCACGCTTGGGATCTTGCCGCTGCTCCAGCATTGCACCGATCATGGCCGCATCGGGCATGATCCCTTTGAAAGCCACCTGCTGATCGCGGGCAAGCAAGCGCGTTTCGACCATCGCCAACGTTGCCAGATCGCCGAATTCGAAGCTGCGATAGATTGCGGCCGGGTCTGATCCGGGAGCCGGATTGCGAATTGGCATCCATTCGAAATAGGCCTGTAAAGCGGCAGCCTTGCGCGCGCGCCAATCGCCCTCTTTGGCGGGATCATGATTTTCCGCGCCGCCCAGCCACGAATCGTTCGCTGTTTCATGGTCGTCCCACACGCAAATAAAGGGCGCGCGGGCATGGGCGGCTTGCATGTCCGGATCTGTTTTGACTTGCGCATGGCGGCGGCGATAATCGTCAAGCGTGACGATCTCGTGCGCGGGATCGGGCAGGCGACCGATCTTTTTACCGATTTCTGTACCATAGCCATCCGCGCCGTATTCATAGATATAGTCGCCAAGATGCAGGATGACATCCACCCGTTCCCGCTTGGCCAAGTCTGCATAGGCGTTGAAAAAGCCGCCCGGATAAAGCTGGCATGACACCAGCGCCATGACCACCTTGTCCGTCGCGCCCACCGGCAATGTGCGCAGTCGTCCCTTGGGCGAGGTCGCACCATTCTTGCAGGCAAACCAATAGTCATATTCGGTTGCAGGCTTCAGTCCGGTGACCACCACTTTTGCGGTGTGATCGGCTGCCCCTTTGGCGATGACCTTGCCGGTCTGCACGGCTTTGGCTCTGCCCACTGGCGCTACATACCATGTCAGCGCAACATCACCGGCAGCGCCTGCCGCAACGGTCGCCCTTGTCCAGATTACAGCGCCATCGGATGCGGGATCACCACTCGCCACCCCGTGCAGAAACTGGGCTTCCTCCAGCATCGTTGCCGCTTGCGCTCCAGGAGCCAGTCCGATGGCCATACCTGTCGTCGCGCTTGCGCCCATGAGCGAGAGCATGTTGCGGCGGTTGATCTGTGTGGTCATCGGAAGGGCATCCTGTCGCACGATTTCTGGGATAAACGGTATCAGAAGCGTGCGGTAAACGCAGCGCCGAAGAAGCGCGGCTCGCCCGGAATGTATGTCGGGATGCCAAACGCCCCGCCGGTGTTGCCCGCATCCAGCAGGTAGTTCTTGTCGGTAACGTTACGCATGAACGCCGACAACTCGTACTTGTCATCCGCGAACGACACGCCGCCCCGCACATTGATCAGGGTTACCGGGCCCTGGCTGGTGCGCGGATTGTTGGGCAGTTCGAAGAATATCTTGCTGCGATAGGTGATCGACGGCGTCATGAAGAAGCGTGCGCCGTCGCCCAATGGCGTATCGATGGTAAACCCGCCTGCGGCCTGCCATTCAGGCTGAAGCCGGAAACGCGCGCCGGAAAAGGCAGGTGCAAAAGTGTTCTTCTTGTCGATCCCGCCATCAATATAGCCGACATTGCCAAACACTTGCAGCCAATCAGCCGCCCGAATGGCGATTTCGGCTTCAACGCCAAGGTTCGTTGCCGTACCGGCGCTTTGCGTGCGGGTTGTGGCGTCAGGCTGGACAACCGAGACCTGGAAGCCATCGTACTTCTGGTAATAGACGCCGATCGATCCCGATACCGGCCCCGCAGCGCCCTTCAAGCCGACTTCGTAGTTCCACACCGTTTCTTCCGGTACGAGTTGCAGGTTCGGTTGGGGAACACCCGCTACCCGCGCTGCCGAAAGTTGCACCACTGGCGAGCGGCGTCCCTTTGAGATGGTAGCAAACACGTTGGTCCGGTCTGACAGGCGATAGAGCACGTTAAAGCGCGGCAGGAAGGCATTGGATTTGCCGCTGGCTTCGAAAGTCCTGCCGGCCGTATCGACCTGGCCCGGGATCAGCGAAGTCGCAGCCGGGTTCAACGCCGGGCGAGGCACGCGCGCAAAGTAGGTCGATTTGCGATCTTCCCAGACATAACGCGCACCGACTGTCACTTCCAACGAGGGCGCAGGGATCCACGTTGCATCGGCAAATACCGAATAGGCTGTGTTAATGCCGCCATTGATGAATTCGGACGAGTAGGGAACCTGCGTGAGCAAGCCGCCTGTGGCACGCGACGTTGCTTGCGCTGCGGTCACGACGCCTGCGGAATTGATGCAGCCAAGGCCGGGAATGACATTGGCGGCACATTGCAGAAAGGTGCCTTCCTCGGACGAGAACGGTACGGCCTGGATGCCATCTTCCTTGAATACGTTCCAGCCTGCTGAAGCGCGCAAGCTGCTCGATTGGTAGCTGAAGCGGCCTTCGTGGCTCGCTTGCCAGCCTTGCGCCAATTCGGCAAATTCCAGATACCAAGCCGCAGACCCGTCAGCATCAAAGATTTCCAGGCTATCAAAGTCGCGATAGCCGTTGACCGTGGTGAACGTGAGTTCGTCTGTCAATTCCACCGCAACCGTGAGGTTGGCATCATAAACATCGCGATCAAGGCCAAGTTGCGGAGCGCCCAGAACGCTCAGCGACAAGGGTGAGCCGCCGAGGTTGGCATCGCCAAACGGATTGGCAGGGCCAGAAGCCGTGGCGTAAGTTCCTGAAATGAAGGGCGTACCACCGTTGCGCTGGCGGTCATAAGTGCCGGTCAGGTCCACCGTCACGCGATCACTGGGCTTCCACCGCACCGACAGGCGCAGACCGAGTTGGTCCTGCGCATAAAGTTCTTTGGTCTGGCTGGGGTTGAGATTTTCAACATAGCCATCGCGCTTGCGCCATTCAAAAGCGATGCGGGCAGCGATCGTTTCATCGCCCGAGTTCAGGTAACCGCCCAGCAAAGTCTGGTTGAAGTTACCGTAACCGCCGGTCAACTGCGCCGAAATGCCGGGCTGCGGCTTTGCCGAAACAAGGCTGATCGCGCCGACGGCTGAAGCGGTACCAAACAGGGTAGCCTGCGGCCCCTTGATCACTTCCACGCGCTCAAGATCGTAAATCGCCTGATACGATCCCCGCGAACGGGAGATATCCACGCCATTATAGTATAGCGTGACGCGCGGCCCTTGTTGTGCCGAGCCCGAGTCCGAGGTGATTCCGCGAATGACGACACCCGGATTGTTGGCGCTTTGCTCCTGGATGTTCAGCCCCGGAACATAGGCGGACAGTTCATCAAGATCAGAAATGCCAAGTTCACGGATACGCTCACCCGTCACCGCTGAAATAGTGATAGGAACATCGACAATTTTCTGTTCAATTTTCTGAGCCGTAACAACAATAGTATCGCGACTATCTTCTAACAAATCAGATGGTACTTCTGATTGTGCAAATGATGTATTTGCCAGACATAGTGATGTGGTCAGCGCCGTGCCGACAAACAGCTTTCTAATCATTTGAACCACCCATTGTTATAGGGAGGTCGATAGGGGTTAAATATTTCTGGCAGATGACGTTGGCGCTATCCTAAATCGCGCATGGCCCAATAGTTTGGGTCAGGACCTGTTGACCGATAAGACCCCGGCAATAGTCGAAATCGGCAACCGTCGGCATTTCCCGGCCCGCTTGCGTCAAATCGCTGGGCAAAAGCAGGTCCGCTCTGGCATAGCATTGTCGGCTGATATCGGTCCACTTGCGTCGTTCCAGCGTAGTCGCGCAACCATGGAAGAGACACCTATCTCTGATATCAGGAATTTTTCCGGCAGTCTCTACGGGAGAAACACAAGATGCTGTCTCGCCGATTGATGATAGCCAGTGGTGCGGCGGCACTGGTCGCGCCCGGCGCCCTCTCGCCCGGCCCCGCATCTGCGCCACCGCGAGCGCAAGCACAAACCCGGATCAGTACACTCCCGCGTGATCCCGCCACGGCTGCCGCCGCGCCTCCCGTTGGGCTGGGCGATACGATCTTCACGGTCGATGATCCCGATGCTTTGTGGCAATCGGCAGGGCTCCACACAGTCCGGGTGTTCCTGCGCAAAGGGCCATGGGCCGTCATCTGGTATCTTCAGGCGGCGTCGCCGGTGGATGGCAAGCCGTTTGATGTGGTGGTGGTAGAGCGGCAACGCTGGACCAATCTGGCAGCAGAGACTCCGGCGATCAGCTATATGGCGAGCGTGTTTAACCGCAGCTTTCCAATCGACGGCCATGGTGATTTCCAGCGCTGGGTCACCGCATCGCGCACATGGCCCGTCTCCGACCGTGAACTGAACCGCTGGCAAGCCGAGGGCCTGTTGTTGCCGTGGGGCATCGGGCCAAAGCTGCAGGCACCATCACAATGGGCCTATATGGACCCGATCGCGAACTATACCCCGCTGTCCAAGGGCGGGCTGACACCGGCCATGGGGATGACCGGATTGCGCGATGACGTGGGGCCGATCGTCCACCGGCAGGCGCGCTATATCATGGAACGCAGTGCGGATATGCGGCGGATAACCATGAATTACGGGCTGAGCGCGGCATCGATCCCGTGGCATGTGCGCGGGGCAGACGGATTGCCACTACTGCTCGACACACCCGGCATACCGTTGAAAGTACAGCAATATTACCAGAATTATCCCGAAGAGAAAATCATCAGCGTCAGCCCCGGGATGCCGATTGCATGGAATATCGATAATGCGCACCGCCCCTGCCCGTCGTTCATTCCGGCTTTACTATCCGAAATGCATCCCTTTTTCGTCGAGGAGCAGGTGTTTTCCGCGTGCACCGCGCTGAATACCGTTGGCCCCGATTATCGCGGCACCAGCGGAAAATTGATCGATCAGGGCCAAGGCCGCGATTGGGCGTGGTCCATGCGCGATCTGCTCTTGGCCTATGCCTTGCTCCGGTCGATGCCAGCGCTGGATTGGCTGCCAGCGCCAGAGCGTTTTGACGCGATCCTCTCCGCCAATCTCGACCGCGCGGTAAGGGCTCTTTCGGTGCCGGGGATGGGGCAATTGGGGATGTTCTGGGAAGGCGATGCCAGCGACAACTCCGCCAATCCGACATTCTGGGCAGCGATCCAGGCGCAGCAGCGGCCCGGCGTCTATTCCGGATCGATCGCCAACTATATCGCCTATACGCTGGATTGGGGGCGGCGGTTGCATCGCGATCCACGTTGGTTGCAATTGCAAATCGCCTTTGCAGAGCGCTTTCAGGCGCGGCGCTTTCTGGCAACCGGGCCTTATTGCTTCCTCAACCTGCCGGCGCGGCTGGACGGGCACTGGTTCAGCGATTGGCGGCAAGTGGCGCAGACGGTTGGCCTGCCTGCGGATATTGCGCATCAGCCATGGTACAGTTTCGATAAACCCGTGAACGATCCGCGCGTTTATGAATATGCCACCGAATATCCCGCAACATTCTACAACGGCCTGAAACTGGCACAGGCCACCGGAGCCGCCAGTGCCGATGTGGATAGTGCGATTGCGCTGTTAGAGGCCCAGATGAGTAGAGGCGGCGCGGAAAGCTGGCCCGCCTTCGCCCTGCGGCATGCGCGGTAAGGGTTTGCTTTTGCGGGGGATGCTACAGGCTCATTGAAAACGGTCACCGCGAAGTACTTCGACGTCAGCCATGTCTATGACAATCTTGCAGTCCGGCAACCGCGGGTCCATGCGATCGACCAGCGCCTCGGCACGCGCTTCGCTCGCGATGGGAAAGGTCACGAGGCTGACCGATCCGTTGCACACAGAGACCTCGCTCCTGTTGAGAGCTTCCAGGCGGCGGAGTACGCCAAACATGCAGCTTCTCCATCTTAGAGCCAGATGACACAAGATTGACCCATCTTGACGGAGCCGATTTTGGCACAGCCCCCCATGGTATCGCGGAACGCGATGCGTTCCTAACAGGAACGAGGAGGGAGCAATGGTTGCCCATAGTGACTGACGAGAGACGCTGTGACGGGCCAAAAGCGGCCCGCCGCTTTGCGGTTTCGTCAGGAAGCCCCCCCGGCCAAAAGTATCTGGCAGCGTCGCGTTGCTTGTCCGGGCAACGAGCCCGGTCTGCGCAACGTTCCTTGCCGGGGAGCTTCCTGACGCAACCCCGGTGGGTCAATCTTATGTCAGCTGGCTCTAGCGCGCCACTCGTGCGTTTCGCATCAGGTGGGCCTTTTCGCGTTCAGCCCACACGCGCGCCGCGGTGGTGCTTGGCGTGCTGTTATCAAAGACAAAGTCTGCGATGTTCAAGTCTACGGCGAAGCGCAGGCGGCAGGGTGATCCGTCGACGGCTTTTGCAAGGATAACCGATCCGTCGGGTTCGATCCCGAAATCTCCGGCAAGAATGGCTTGGCCGACGCGCTCGGGCCGGGTGCTGTGCGTAATGGTCTGGCCATCGCTAGCGACCGAGACTTCATAACCGGCAATGTCTTGTTCGGTCACACACCCATCTTCCAATGCCTTGGCCAGATCACCGCTTTCGTTGAGGGCGGAGTCGAGCGCCGGAAGGCGGGATTGCGCATAGGCTGCGTGGTTGCCTGCGATGATCAGGCCGCCATCCATCGCGTGGGTTTGGCCGGTGGCTTCGTTGAACAGGCTGAGCAAGCGCAAGCCCAACAGCGGGCCGCTGCTCGTTTGCTGTCGCCAATCCTCGACATAAGCGCCTGACGGCGCAAATTCGAGGACGCTGTTGCCGATAAAGCTGAGCGTGGCGGGCTCCGGCCATTGGTTGCGCGGTTGATAGCTGCGCCTGATCGTCCACGAAAGCTGTTGCG
>CAZSTP010000027.1:0-21083 GCA_964609325.1 uncultured Novosphingobium sp.
ACGGCCCGCTTCGTGTCCTGTTCAACTTTGCGGTCGATCCACGTCTTGTTTGCTAGCTCCCGCCGTTCCCGAGAATAATTCTCCGCAACCATAGGATAATCAGGCGTTAGTCCGAACTTGCGACGATAGTCGTCCGGGGTAAGTCCGTGTCGAGCAAGGTGACGGCGCAAGGCCTTGTAAGGCTTTCCATCGATCAAAGAGATGATGTGATCTTTAGATGCCAAAGATTGGGCCGGATCAACATAAGGAGAATCTTCAGGCCGACCGAGCCCCCCACCGGCACTATGCGAAAGCTGCCCGATCGTCTCATGAACAGCCTTCAGAAAAGCCGTTACATCGGTGTGATCTGCACGCGTATTCGGGTTTGCAAGCCAGGCAACAGCCAATTCGTTGGCCAGATCGATTATTTTTTCTGGCGGAAAATCATTCATACCAACCTCTGCACACCGGAAACCAGGCAAGGAGTAGCCTTATAGTTTACTTTGATAAACCATATGTCCAATCAGAACAAGCGGCAGCTGGTGCAAAAGTGCATCGCATTGCGTGTTGTCTATACGAAGACTGCGATAAAATGGAATATTGCGATCACGCCTTGCGCAGCTCGGGCATCAAACCGTGATCTTTTTCCACGCACAGCTTTTTTTTGGCTAAGGGATCATGTTGCCGAGCCGTTTAGGTCCGACCTGAGCATTCCACGAAAGATGCCAGCCCTTGCCAAGCGCCTAGCCCCGGCGACAAGCATAGTCGTCAGCGCGCCAGATTGACGAGCGCTTGCGCCCCAACCGCGATAGCTGTCCACAGAAACGCTGTAAGGCCGCCAATAATCAGCAGCCTTGTGCGAAAGTGAAACTTGACTATGCCATCGCTGCCAGGGATTTCCTGCTCGAATTTCCCAACTCGGCTGACATCAGTCCGACAATGGCCAAGAAGCTCGGTCAATGGATCAAGCCCGTCTCATCGATGAGAGCGCCGCCCTCTTCCAGAAGGCTGTCAAGGCACTCGCTGAGACGGATGGCCGGCATTTGACTGGAGCATTGATCAAGGTACTCAAGGCAACTGATTAGAGCCTCAACCAATTGCTTTCTAGACGAAATTTCAAGCATGTCTTTGCGCCTGTTGTGTGATTGCCTTTTAGCGCACCAACCCGGCGAAGACATAGCCGATCAGGCTATAATGATAGGCTCGACGGTTAAATACTATAAACTATAGCCGCTTACGTGCCCGCCAAATTCATAGTGACATTGATTTATGTAACACAAATATAGATTGATAGTCATATCACTTAATGAATACGTCCGATATGAAACTGGTATTTATTATGCTTGTTACACAAAAATATCGTATGTTTCTCGCTACACCTTGCTAAAAACAACAGTATGGCCTTCTCCGCCTTCGACAGTACGTCTACCCGTAGCTGCATTGCTACCCAAAAGTCGTCAGATCAGTCCTTTGGCGATCTCGTCGCTGGTTTGGACCAGGAAGGCTATCAGATTGTAGCGTTTGACCGCACCACCGGCGTTATTGAATGCAGCGCCGCCCATCTGCAAAGCTGTTCGTGTCGGCATTACATCCAGATCTCGCGCGAAAGAAACGTGACTTTGGTCCTTTACAGTATCGAGCCGCGGTACCTGTTCTTCACGCTCTGCCGCCATCGAAATGTTCGGTCAAAGGTACAATTGTTTTCAGCAATAGTCCGGCGCTCCATAATGACAGTGGATTAACAGCATCACGCTTCGTGATTGCCCCCATTGCCCCATCTGCACCGAATTGCGTCCGGTTTGAATCTCTATCAAGCCTGAGCCAGAACGGCGTCGAAGCATGGGTCATCCAGCATCATGCGCGTTCCATTCGCGACGCACAAAAGCGGGTCAATCGCTTTGGTCACGGTCAAACCGGTAATGTCCGAGACAAGATTGTCGAGCCCGTGCAGCATGGCACCGCCCCCCGTCAGTACAATGCCATTGGTGTAAATGTCGGCGGCCAGTTCAGGCGGGGTGCCTTCAAGGGCATTGCGAACGCCATCAGCAATAGCACTCACCACTTCGCTCATCGCATCATATAGCTCTGCCTCACACAATTCGATCGTGCTTGGCAAGCCGCCAACAACCTTGAGGCCGCGCACGGCGAACTTTGCGCCCACACCATCGGCTGGCATAGTCGCAGCACCATACGCGATCTTGATTTGCTCCGCTGTAATCTCTCCGATCACCAGATTGTGATTGCGACGGATGTAACTGGTTATTGCCTCGTCAAGCTTGTCGCCGCCAAACCGCAGAGACAACGAATAGACAAGCCCTCCCATCGACAATACGCCCACTTCCGTCGTCCCGCCGCCTATGTCGACGACCATTGATCCTTCGGGCTTGTCCAGCATAAGCCCTGCGCCAATAGCGGCTGCAAGAGGCTCACTCACCATTCGAACATCGGCCGCGCCAGCGTTAAGAGTCGCATCGCGTATGGCGCGACGTTCAACCGAAGTTGCACCCGAGGGGACACAAACGATGACGTTGGGCGAACGCAAACTGTGGTGATCCCCCATAGCCATTTGGATGAACCGCTTCAGCATTTCTTCGGCAACTTCGATGTCAGCAACGACGCCATCACGTAGAGGCCGGACTACTGTTATTCCGGTTGGCACGCGGCCAAGCATACGCTTCGCTTCATGACCAACAGCGATAATCTTTCTGATCCCCGCAGTAGTTTCAATGGCAACGATTGAGGGTTCGTTCAACAAAACGCCCCCACCGCCGTAAATCACGGTATTCGCCGTCCCGAGATCAATGGCAAGGCTCTTTCGGCCGATCGCATTCAGCCTACGTAAAATGGACATTTGCCGCCCCGGTCATTTGATTGTTTGCAGCATCTGATTGCCCACGGACATGGATAGCGCCATCAACGGCGCCGCGTTCCCCAAAGAAAACGTTACCGCAAGTAACGTCTCCCTTAACGTGCCCAAGAAGATAGATATCCCCAGATGACACAAGCGACCCGTCGATAATCAAGTCATCAGCGATAACTGTGGGAGACCGCAAATTTTCGCCAGACGCTTTCGCCATTCTGCCGATCTTGTTGGGATCGCGTACAAAATATGCGCGCAATCTTGAAATGTAAGCAAGCATCAATTCCAACCTAAGATATTAGTTTTTTACGCCGCGGCTATCTGAACGCTGCACGACTTCAAGCTGGCTCGTATAGAATGCAGTCTCATTGCGCTGCGCGGAGAGTTCCTTTTCCAGTTCAAAAACTCTCGCACTCAAGGATTCGATTGTTTCATGAGAAAGCGCATTCTGCTTCTCGGTCTGCGCAGATAAATGCTGAAGCTCGCCTTCCAGGCGCTTCACATCGGCTTCGCGTTCGTACAAAGTTTGCGTTACGGCTTCCAAACGCGCTGTCATCGTCGCACGGGACTGATCGAGCTGGGCCTTGGCAGCTAC
The DNA here is from genome assembly GCA_964609325.1 of uncultured Novosphingobium sp. Taxonomy (GTDB): domain Bacteria; phylum Pseudomonadota; class Alphaproteobacteria; order Sphingomonadales; family Sphingomonadaceae; genus Novosphingobium. The sequence goes on from CAZSTP010000027.1 coordinate 3,435, forward strand.
TGTCGAATCAAGTTTGGCCGTCAACCGGACGACTTTGGTTTCGAGGCGACCGAGTGTGATTTCAGACTGCTTGTTCTGATCTTCAAGTTTGCGAACCTGATTGATCATCCGCTCGTTGCTTTCAAGAGCCTCCTTGTGCACCTCTTCGAGCGTCTTGACCTGGGCCTGCGCACCATCGACCTCGGCCTTGAGCTGGTTGATCGTAAGTTCCCGCCCCTTTTTTTCTTGCTGGGCCTGTTGGAAAATCCGGGTCATCTCAGCACGGGCGTGCGCAGCCTCCTGCTCCTTTTGCTGACTGTACAGGACTGCGGATTCTTTTTCCTGGAATACCAGATCGAAACGCTCAGCCAGACCTATCAGTTCGTCGGCCTTTTGTTGCAGGGCGCTTTCAAGACCTTCACAGCGGTTGGCTAGAAGGACTGCCTTGTTGTTTGCTTCATTGTATTTTGATGTCAATTCGGCGACGCGCACACCGTATGTATCGACTGCATCTTGCAGCGAGGAACACTCAAGACGCAGGCTTTCAATCTCTTCCTGCGCAAGGCCAAGAGATGCGCCATTACGCGTCAACTGGTCTTCCGTCTCGCGCTTGGCAACACTGAGAAGATGATGTCTATGCTCAAGTGCTTCGAAATCGGTCCGCGCACGCTCGTAGTTTCGCCGGACATCTTCAACCTCGGCACGCAAGCCGACCAGTTCGCCATGCGCTGCTTCGTACAGCTCGGTCTTCTCTGCCAAGCGGGATTGGGCGTGATCACGGTCTTGCCGGATCGAAGAATAGGACAACGCCAGCTTGCGATGATCCTCGAAGCTTTTGTTCAGATCAGACTTGAGCGTCGCCAGTTGCTCCGTCAGTGACTGAAGCCCCATCAAGCCCTGATAGACGCTTGTCAGCGCGAAATCGATTGACTGCTGGTTTTCACCCAACATTCCAAAGGCACCGGTGTCCCGAGAGAGGACAACAGTTTCGCTGCGCTGTTCAGAAAGAGCCAACGGAAGCAAATGCATCTGATCCGACCCGGCTTGATCGCCAGCAGCATTGCGGCGTGAGAAAAGACTCATGATCGTGGCCATCGCCAGCTCCCTTCAGAACGCTTGGCCGGAAGATCATCAAACAGACCCCAACTACGACCATGACATCGTGCACCCATGAACAGGAACGGTCGAGATAGTCAATACACATCGAAATTATGCGTCAAAAAATCATAATTTTGTCAAAATATCAAAATTCAAGCATGAACCAACTATGGCCATGATTCATCGGGCCCATGCCCCAGCGCAGACCGCATCTCCTCATCCAAACTGCAGCAAATAGCACAGAATGATTTCAAGACTTATCTTGGACAGTCACGTTAACTTAACGTCTTGGGATGCAATGCAGGCAGGCGCCGGTAGCGAAACCACTTTAGAATCGTTGCAACCTCTAGGAGGCAAGATCACCCAAGGTAGGGCTGCATCAAGTCCAACAACTGTTTAAAATCGAACGGCTTCGTTAATGTCGAAATGCCTTCGGCGCCTTCTGGCCGGAAGCCCGCCCCCATTCCGGTAAGGATGATGAAGCCGACAGAGCGCGTAGCGGGCAATCTTGCACGAATTGCCTGCACGAGGCCTATGCCATCAAGCACAGGCATACGAAAATCGGTCACGACTACCTTTACACACTCGTCGGCAATGACCCGGGCCAGCGCTTCAGTCGGCGAGGTATATGTTGCAGCGGACTGTCCAAATATTTCCAAAAGCTCTGCATATTCCTCCAAGACTTCGGGATCATCATCGACAAAGACGATCTGGGGCGCCGTTTCAGACCGGCTGATGTTGCCAGGTTCAACCATCGTCACTGATCCACGCAACAAACATGAAGCCTGCCTCTGGCACTGGCCGACCACACAAAATCGTTAGTCCGCTTGCTCTTGGTTCAAAAGATCGCCCAACCGCTCGACTTGCTGCTCTATGCGATCCAACTTGCGCAGCAGATAAGCAGACTTATCCTCTGGCAAATCGGGCATCAGAACGTTGCGAAGATTCTCTACGACCAAATTGATAACATTGAGTGGCTGCCTGGCACCGTGCAACAGCTTCAAGCGTTGATCCGTCTCGTCCACAGCGATTATCCCGTAAATTGCCCGCCGAAGAACAGGTTTACTCGGGTTTTCGCGTGAATGTAAATGGTACAAGGAATATCACTGAGTCATCGGCACGGCCCCACAGTGGCCGGTGCCCTGGCATTTTGCGGGCAATCTGGCTCTAAATGTTTCTATCGCGGGCGCTCTTTGCCATTTCCACGATCTTGACCAGCGAGGCTGATGAGGAAACGCCGAGCTTGGTGAAGATGCGAAACCGATGAATCTTGGTCGTGTTTTCGCTACGGTTGAGGATATTGGCAATCTGCTTCGTCACGTAGCCCTTCGCGATATACTCGGCAACGCGCCACTCTGTGGGCGTTAACAGGTCTACGCGGCGTGCTACTTCGTCGATAGATTCACGCCGACAGACACGCATGCGGCTAGCACCGATCGCAGCGCTTAGTGCCCGTCGCAACTGGCTCTGCTTTATCGGCTTGACCAGAAACTCCACTGCGCCATCACGCATGCAACCTACCGCAGTCTCGATGCTTGAAACGCCTGACAGGAAGATCACCGGAATGTCCGGGGCAACCTCTCGCAACCAAGCCTGGATTTCCACACCATCGGCACCCGGCAGTTCGACGTCCAGCATGACGCACCCGCGCAAGTTTGCCACAGGCTCACGCTGAAACTCGGTCGGGTTGGCATAGGTTTTAACCGCATAGCCACACCACTCGACAAGCTCTTTCAGCTCCTCCAGCACCACGGGATCGTCTTCGAGAATATAGACCGTTTCCCCAGCGACCGCACAAATCGAATTTTGCGGACACGGCGGCCCCACCGTCACATCATCGCCAAGAGACTGGCAAGGACGGTTGAACGCCTCGATACCGCAACGGGTATCAAGCCTGTAACCCCAACGAGGGCTTTCCTGCATGTTCGCCAAACCCAAAACCCCCTAGTGCCAATTACGGCACCCCGCCACCAAAACGCTAAGCATCATCCCATCACGGAGATGACGCCACCCCAGAAAATGCGATGGCAGGCCTCCTATGATTAGTGCGATAGCCAATTTGGCTACACGCACATTATCCGCATAACCACACTTCCAGCAAAGACTAGCGTAATTTTTGACAGTTTTTTGATTGGTAAATAAGATGTTAACCCCAATTCACGGCATGGGCGACATATGTTGTGCGGACGGGCGCGTGAGCCGCCTTGGAATTCTGCGAAAATTACCGAGTCAGAGGGAACTGTGCCGATCGGGAAAGTCGCCCCGACAGACCAAGGTTTTTCGAGGTTTTGCGAAGATATCAATATGAAGCGCTCTGCCTTCAAGCGGAAACTACCACACCGCGCAGCAAGTGACCGCTCAGCCAGGCAGGAAGAGTTCAAAAACGACTTGTGATCCACCTGAACGCCGCATCTTTACCCACCCGCCATGCAGATGGGCCACGCGTTTGACGATATAAAGGCCAAGCCCTTGCCCTTCGGCATTAGTGGGCCCCCCTCGCCGGGCCCGTTCAAAGATTTCGCCTTCCAGCAACTGATCATTCTGGACATCGTTGGTCACACGGAACAGCACGCCAAGTTCTAGTTCTTCTTCAAGAACTTCAAACGTCACAAGAGTGCCAGAGGGCGAGTATTTCAGCGCATTGTCCAGAAGATTGCGCAATGCCAGCCGCAGCAAGACAGGTTCAACATCGATGAACATCTCTGGCGAAGGGACAGCCAGTTGAACGCGCTGTTGCAAATAGGGCGGGCAATCGAGCTGCGCCATGATGGCAGTCTCGGCCATGCCTGTATGGCGCAACTGGCTGATACTATCTTCCTCGATCAGGCGCGTACCGGTAATGGCGTTGGACAACGATAAGGTTATGCCATCAAGCACCCCCTGTGTGCGTCTTGCCGCCGATGAAAGGCGCTCGGGCGAATATGCACCACGCTCAATTTCGGTGAGAAAGCTTTGCAGTCCTGCCTGGGCATTGTGCAATGGCTGGCGCACTTCATGGGTCAGGAGATTAAGCAGATTAAGTCTCTGATCCGCAAGATGCTGAATTTGCTTTGCATGTTTGCGGGCGCTCAACATACGCTCTGATGCCCGTGCCAGCCGCTTTGCCGAAAGTTGCCGCGCACGCGATTGCTGGGCCGTCAGCATCCCGAGAAAGCCGGCTTGAAGGATTGCCGATGACGCAATCATGCCAACGATCATAATCGCTTGTCCGTTGGCAGACTCAATGCGAGGCATTGTCGGCTCGGCAAAACCTCTCGACAAGGTAATGATAAATCTGAGTAAAAAGAAAACGGTCGCCACGATTGACGCGGCAAACATTACAGAGCGGCCCCAGTATCCATGCCATCGCCGGTTTCGCAGAACAGCCGGGATGGTCCAGAAGGAAAGCGCGGCGCTCAACAAGCAGGCCAGCATGGACCTGTATGGAACGGGTGTGATAAACGAGGCAAACACACCAAAGGCGATAAAGACAAATGTGGCTCTATGATCGCCAACCAACTGACCGTTCTTTTGGCGCGGCAGCAGTGCAAGCCGTTTCATGCCAAGGTTAATGATCGTGAGCGCAACCGCAATGAACGGAGCGTTAGGGCTATAGGGCGTATTCAGCGGATATCCGGCACCCAGACCGATTGTAGCGCACAGGTTTGCGCCGAGCCAGATCATTGACGAACGCTCAAGCCGCCAGTTGCTTACCACCAGTATACTGAGCGAAAATCCGGCGAGCTGGCCGAAGTAGATCAATGCAAGCGGGAACGAATAGGCTGGTACTGCTTGCATGTCGGATATCATCGCAACTGGATGCTGGCAGCAAGACTGTAGCCTCGTCCGCGCTCGGTCCGCAGCGGCGCTGGCCCTTGCGTTTCCCGTTCGATCTTGCGACGCAACCGGAAAATCGCAGCGTCGAGATTGCGGAAATCTGTGCCCGGTATGACACCTGAGGCCTCAGCCAGTTCTTCACGCGAAACCGGGTTGGGAGACGCAGCCTGCAACTTCTGTAAAATGATGTGCTCGGTTTCCGACAGGACAGTTGATGTTTGCTGCGGAGCGATCAGCGTCCGTGTATCGCTATCGAGCACCCATGTTGTGCCATGGGTGTCTGTCGATTTCGAACGGCGGTAGATAGTCTGGACTGCGTTGTAGATTTGATCAAACCGTACCGGCTTGTTGATAAACATATCGGCCCCGGCATTTAGCGCCGAGTTGAACGCGTCAGGTCCCATGCGGCCACTAACCACCAGGATGCCTGCAGATGATTTCGCTCGGATCATGCTGATGAGGTCGACCCCATCGGTTCCGGGAAGACCAAGATCGAGAATGAAAAAATCGAACGTGTCAATTTGGCCATGCTGCAAAAGCGCTTCGGCCGATGCAAAACGCGATGTCTTCAGCCCTCGCGCATTTGTATACTCGCCAAGGAAGCCAAGAAAATCTTCGTCATCATCAACGACACAGAAATGATCTGGCATCATGCCGGTTTCTACCCATAAAGGAGCCACGACCGATACCACACGCTTTTGCAGCATTGCTGGTATCGGCCGTCGCTCGCCGGCCGGCTTGTTATAAGCAGCTTTCCGTGGATGCGACTCCGAAGGGCTGCGCCGTTGCCCTGCGTTTTGGCAGCAACAGAAAATCCGTAAAGCGCCACTAAGGCTACTCAAATAGCCAAAAGTATTACTTTACGACATTGCGGATCATTTTTGTGTGAGATTATGATGGTTTATTCTAAACCGTGATAACGGAATAGCACCGTGAGAACCGCAAGTTAACTGGCAAAAAGTACGTTTCACGGCGCCCGCTTTGCAACAATATAGTCGGCTACGCGCGCTAACCCGGGTCATTCGGTTTTATTCCGAAGCCTCGCTGCCTACGATCAATCGGTCCAGCCATGTTTGGCGTGCGCGGCGCAGTTTGCGTCTTGTTTCAGTAAGTGCATTTTCCAGCCTATCGATGTAGGCCTCACGGGAACGCAAGATCACGCGCGTTTCCGTCAATTCCTCCAATAGCGAGAGCCGCTTGCTCTGCGCCATTTCAAGATGTTCTTCCAGTCTTTCAATCCGTGTCAGCAGGCCGGCACGCTCACGCTCCTGCGATGCCTGAGCGCCTTCAAGGCCTGCATTGACCACTTGCAGGGCGTGGCATCGTCCAAGTTCGACCAGAATACGATCGTTCAATCGCTCGATGTGCTGCAGAGCCGCACTGATCGTTTGCGCGATCTCGTCGCGGTTGATGCGGTTCGCCACGTTTTCCCCGTCCGTGGTGAGCGGCGCGACATTATCGAACTTGGGATACTTCATTGGCATGCCCGTCCTAGGCTGTGGGCTACTAGCGACACCGGCATTTGTGACCGAATACGGTCTCGGTGCCCAATTTGGCCAAGCGTCTTTTCCGGACGTTACCCCCTCAATGGGAATGGCTGAATAATCCAAAGATGCTGACGGGTAATCTTCTTGGCTATTTTTTCGTTCTGCGAGACCGGGTTGCAGCAGCTCAACGTGCCCTGGTAAAATGTAGTTTTCAGAAGTTCTGTTATATTTTAGTATTTTATACCCGAACACTGATCGACATAAAAAGCAGATCTTATCATGCGCAGCCCGTGGCATGATCGGCGATCAGGTCGCAAATCTTGCTGTAGTCGAGCGGTTTCCTGAAATGGCCCGCCGCTCCGGCATCAAGGCACTGTTGCGCCAACTCACTATCGTCAAAAGCTGTCAGAAAAACCAACGGGGTGTTTTGGTTCGGCCCTTCCCGCGCTCGAAGATCTTGCAACAGCGCGAGCCCGGGTTTGCCGGGCAAAAGAATATCACACAAGATCAGATCAAACGGTGCCTGTAACGCAAGCTGCAAGCCTGCCAGGCCGTCAGGGGCGCTTGCAACGATGCACCCTGCAAATTCCAGCTCCTCGACAAGATCCTGGCGCAAATCAGGTTCGTCTTCGATGCAGAGGACACGTACCGTCATGCAGGAAGCGCCGCATCAACGGTTTTGCTAATGTCTGACGGTTTGCAGCGACAGGCCGGGAGGGTTATGCTAACAATGCACCCCGTCGGCTCAGACTTGAAAACCAGTGATCCGCCGACAGCTTCGAGGCATTTTCCTGCAATATACAGGCCCAGTCCTGCGCCCTGTGTGTCGGCGGCATTGCTGCCCCTGAAAAAGCGTTCACCGACCATGGCAGCCTCGCCGGGAGCAAGACCTTCGCCATCGTCCTTCACGCAAACCTTAACGCAATGGTTTTGTGCGGTAACGCTGATGCGGATCGTTCCGTCAGCCTTGCTGTAACGCATCGCATTATCGAGCACGCTGCGCAGGGCCAGTTGCAATGAGGCGGCGTCGCAGATTGCTGTTGGTGCGACCGGTTCGACCAATTCCAGACGCGTCGATGGAATCATCTCTCGCGACAGCTCTTCAACAAGCTGTGCTGCGCTCGTATGGCCATTGGCGTCATCCGGCAATGTCGCTGAGTCAGAACTCTGCTCAAGCTTGTCAACCAGACCTGCGATGCGGGCAACGCCACTGCGGAAGCGTTGCATGCGTCGCACGATCTCGGATGGCTGGACGTCAGTGGCCTTGCGTTCAAGGATTTGGGCACCGCTGTCTATCACAGCCAGCGGCGTTCTTACTTCGTGGGATATCATCCGGACGAAGCGCAATTCCTCGTGGCTTCGCTTGCGCAGATCGTCCAGGGCCTTTTCGGTCACACGCTGATGGGCAGCCAATTGCTTGTAGGCATCACCGACGCGCCGCCCGGTGGCCGCAATATTGTGCCCCAGTGCGTCTAGCTCTGCAATCTGGGCGCGCGGTGCAGTCTGGTCGTAATCCCCGGCACCGATCCGGCCAAACATCCGGGCGAATTGATCGATCGGTCGGGCAAGGCCATCGCCCATCGCTTTTGCTCTCAGATAGAGAAATGCGAAGAACATCAGATAGAAGAGGACCAGAACCAAGGCCATGATCCAGCCGATCATGGTTAGCCGGGACTGCATCCGGTTCGCTTCGGCGAAAATCTTGCCCTGTTCGGCGACAACAACGAGTTTCCATTTCGGCCCGCCGATTTCATGAAAGCTTGCAACGCTACCACCATTTAACGGGATGATGACCTGGCCTTGGCGCTGACTTAGCAGGGCATCGGCCAGTTTCCGGGTCTGCGCATGGGCCGCAAGATTGTATTCCCCCGGCTTGGTCGTGTCGTCATGGATTGCAGTGTTATACGTGTGATCGGTAAGCTCTTGGATCGCCAGGGCCTTTTCGGCGGCAGGCGGCATCGCAATGATATGGCCCTGATTGTCGACCAACATGGCATAGCTTCCCCAAGGCAGCTTGAGGTTGAGCATGCGCGAAATAAGCTGTGCCAGAGTAACATCCTGCCCGACAACCGCCTCAAGCCGGCCGTTGCGCCAAACCGGCGCAACAGACGAAATCATCCACCCCTGCCCGGCAGGATCGACGTAGGCTTCGGTCCACACCGGTTCGCGTTTCGGATTATGCTTTTCATCGGCTAGATAATAAAAGTTGAATTTCGAGATATCCATTTTGGGAGGATATTGCTTCAAAGCGTCAATATAGGGATATATTCTGTTATAACTATCGTTGGTGTTTACATAAACTGATATCACCAATGGATCGATATTGTTCAATTCCATCATCAATGGATCAATCGCCGACAGGCGCCACACTTTATCCATTTGTTCGGGGCCAACCGGTTGGACGCCGGAATAATAACTGGCCGTCGTGCCGTTATCAAATCGCGTGTAAAGCGCGCCGTCCTTTGATCTGCCATATCGCGCCATTTCTGCCGCATCGGGTTTCAAGGGCGTATCAAGGGCCTCTACGGTATGATTGGCAAGAAGTTGGGTATTGCGTGCAATAGCGGCCAGGGTTGTTTCAACCTGCTTCGCTTCCAATCGCGAGACGTTTTCCAAAAATGCTTCGGATGTCGCCTTCATGGCCGAAACATTGACGTCATGCACAATGGCGTTGCTGACCAGAAATACGATCAGAAAGCCGATCTCGACGAAGAGCAGCGGTATAATCGCTGCCTTGAGGAACGAAATCCACAACCACCGACGCAGCTTAGGCGGTTGCCCAGTCAAGTGGGGGCTGTCTTTGACTTTCGCCCTTTCTATGATGACTGGCAGATTGACCATGAATGAAAAGCTCGCGAACTAAGGCGTTATACGGGCAATGCCGGATCGGTGTTATCCCGTAACGGTTAACCGGCTTTAGTGCAATCACGGCGACTGGAAGGCCGTGATTGGACACTTCATCAAGCAAAAATCTTTCGAGGAAGGATAATCCGGAAGGCAGCACCTACCCGGCAGTCTGGCAAAAGTTCAATCGTCCCGCCGAGCGCTTCGATAGCATTGCGGACGATGGAGAGACCAAGCCCTGTACCTTCGCGATTGCCGACATTGCTGCCGCGTACAAACTCTCCGAAAACCGTGTCTCGCTCGGCCAAAGGAATGCCGATCCCTTCGTCTCGTATCGTGATTTCAATCCCGGCCGGTGCGAGTTGACATGAAACATCAATGCGCGCCGGACCATTGCTGTACTTGATGGCATTACCCAGCAGGTTGCTGATAACGCTTTCGATTATCGAGCGATCCGCAGCCAGCGCGGGAAGAGGCGGCAGATCTAGCGTAATCAAAGCATCCGGGTGCATTTCACGGACCGAACGTACACAATCACCGATCAGTCGGGCAATATCTGTTTTCCGGACAAAGCCATGGTCGCGTCCCTCATCTGCTGACTGCCCCATGAGCGTGCGATCCATCAGCGCCATCAGCCGCTTGACAACCGTACGGATGCGCCCGGTGCCAGCTTTGATCTGGTCCGGCGTTCCAAGGCGCAATCCGGCTTCGATGCGTTGGGCCGCGCTGTCAATCATCGCCAGCGGTGTCCGGAACTCATGAGAAGCGACCGCCATAAGCCTCCGCTGCATGTCGGATGTTTGCCGGGCCAGGACCAGTTCTTCTTCCAGCACGTGGGTGGTGCGATAAAGTTGGTCGATATCTGCCAGGAAAAACACCGAGGCGTCTGTGTCGCGATAGCGCAGGCACGTTCCGGATAAATGCGCCCAAAACGAATTGCCACTTTGTTTAAGAAGCTGATTTTGACCGCTGGCAAAGCCATGAACGGCGATTGCATCAAGCAGGGTGCGGTAATCCTGATCCTGCGCAAAGACGGCAATGTCTCGTTCAGTCACACTGCCTTCTATTCCAAGCAGAACTTCAGCGGCGTGATTGCACCGGATAAGATGACCTGTGGTTGCCGCAACGACGATGACCGGGCTCAGGTTCAAATCCAGCATGTGATCCAGCGCATCCTCGCTTGCTGCAAGCTTTCGGCTGGTTTCTATCGATTCAGTCACATCCTGCTGCGCCACCAGAAGTGCAGGCCGTCCAGTGGCGGCATCGGCGACCACCGTAACTTGCAGGTGATGCACAGGATTCCGGGATATCGCAATTTTCGAGGTCGTCTCGGCAAACCCGTGTTTATCTAGCAGGTTTCGCAACCCCGCAGAAACACTGCTGTCAGAAAACATCGCGTCAAATGCAGATACCGTTGGTGCACAATCCAGGTCAAAATCGGCAAATTGCGCGCTTGCCGCCGGATTGCGCAGCAGCACGTTGCCATTCTCATCAAACAACGAAATCATCAAGGGCGTATGGCGCAAAGCTTCAATCGTGCGCAATTCGGTATCCTGGAGCCTGTTTTGCGGCTTCTCGATCAGTTCGACCAGCATGGCTTCGGGATGGCCTGTGATCGAAACGCCGCGACAATAACACAGGGCAGTCAACGGCTCCCCGTGCGGAAAGAAGGTCCAGCTTTCTTTTCGCGTTTCTCCGCGCCGGAACGCTTCGCGGTATAAAGACAGACGCGATCTGTTGGCCGCCAATTGGGGCGCAACCGGCCGTTCATGCAATTCATCGGGTGTCTCAGCACTCCAGAAAGCACGAGCGGCCTCGTTCGACCAACAAATGCGTTCGCTTTCGAAGCAGTAGACGTAGAGCGGCGTTGCTAGTTGAGCCAATATGGCAAGAGCCTGCTCGCTTACGACCTCAAATCGCGCTGGTACGCCTGTCCCTTTGGGGGCAATGTTTTGCACTGCCGCCGCATCTGGCTTGTCTACAAGCATTGCTAAGTCCCACTACGTATAGCGATCATCTCGATAACGCCTTAAAAGTGTATTATTGGCGATCTTTGCGCATAACTCTTATCATCGCTCTACGCACCTTATGACATTGGCCCCGAACGGACCAAGCGTAATCTCGGGCGGAATTAGGTTTGGCCAGTTTTCGGTCGGGCCAATATCCATACAGAAACAATCACCGCCTGGCGGTCAAAAGGGATGAGGTGCCTCGACCAGGGGTTTACGCTCTATTCAGCAGCCTGTGGCTTGCTCATGCGCGCTAGCTTTTCCCATATATCCTAATCACTTGTGATTCATTTCATACACGAAACCGGCACAATCCGGCAGTATTGTAAGATGGCCGATTCGGGTGATAGCCAATGAGATCATCCCTATAACCAAATCGCTATATAGAGGCATGTCTCCGTCCGGCTTATTCGTAAAACATAAGTGCGCAATTGGGGAAAATCCCTAATCGGCCTCCATAGTTTTACCGAAAGCCTTAAAGTTGCAGCAGAACGCCAGTCTTGCATTGCCCAAAATGCATCAAGAGCATTGCGCTGCATTCGGATGGCGGCCGGTGGTATCGCTGGATGGGACAAAGCGAACAATTTATTGCCGGATTGCACATCTGGCCAACTTCGGTTGGCAAAAGGGCGGTCTCGTTCCGGACGGATTTGAGCTTTCGTCATTCGAACAGTGCGAACTTGCAATTGCTGCAGTCGCCTCCGGATGCAGTGCAGCCGGCTTTCGCTTTCATAAAGGCATATCGCCGCGCGAATGCTTGAAGATCGAAAAGCTGATCGCTGCCTGGCCGCAGTATGCCGGCAATCTCGCAGTCGAATTCGATGTTGGCGAGGTCTCGGATTCAAGCAGCGTTCTGTTTTCTGCCCTCAGCTCGCTCCGCCGTCTTGGCGTCGCCCTGATCTGCAGCGAATTCGGGCTGACCGCGTTTTCTGCCCATGATCTTTTGGCATTGAAGATTGGCGCAATCCGCATCGCCGAACCGATTGTGCGGCTGGCCGGTGAAAACGGTAGCTGTGATCGTGTGCTGCGCGGTGCACGGCTGTCAGCCAGCGCGTTTGCACCGATTGTCATCGCAACGGGCATTGATGAAGAGTCGATGCTTGAGCATGTTATCTCGATCGGCTTTGAATTTGGCGAAGGCGATGCTTTGGCGCCGATGACGATTTCGAGGCCGTGGAAGCTTACAGAGGCCTCCCTTGCGGTAAGTTCGCGACACAATGCGCCACAGGTGCTGCAGTGAAAGGCGATGCCGGTCCTCTAAACGCTGGCATAACCTCGCTTCATGTCGCATCGAGCGGCAGTACAAGACTGGTAGGCTTGACGCAGCGCCAGACGGAAATCTTGCGCGGGGTTATCTGGGGCAAGAACGCCGAAGAAATCGGGCGTTGGCTGGGCATAAGCTCGCGTACGGTCGAAGTTCACCGGAGCCAGATCCTGCACCGGCTCGGTGCAAAAAACGGAGCCGATGCAACACGGCTTGCGCTTGTTGCCGGATTCAACTTCGGCTCTGAACCGGACCCTCGGCCGGAAGAGCCGCAAACCGCTTTTGCCGATCAGGATGCGCTACACGACGCGGGTAAGCGCCAAGCGCAAAGCCCGTTTGTGGCAGCCCCCTGTCCGTCAGAGCAACGGGTCCGCGGCGAGACCGCCAAAGGCAATGTGCTCGCAGATGTTGTGGCACGTGTCGTCGGATTTCAGGATGTTGACTACCTTCAAAGGCTTGGATGGTTCCATTCATGGCTGAAGGTTGAATCTGGCCACGTCTATATTCCATGGGAAACCCGCCTGCTGTCCCAGGCGGAAAGCCGTTTTGATGTGTTGGCCGTTCACGGAAGTGACCCACGCCGGGTAGCAAACGCTTTTCGCAGGTTCCGGAAAGTTTACCCGGGCAAAATCATGATCGCCCTGCTCGGCAATGCCACGCCTCAAGAGCGGGCCAGCGTCTATCGGGCCGGTGCCGATGCAGTCTATTCACTGCAAAGCGATGTTGCTGTGGCAACCGCCTGGATGGCCCGTGCTCTCGAACGGCAAGCTGTTCAGGACCAGTTGAAGCACGAGCAAGATCTTGCGAAGGGCATCTCAATTTCGAAATTGGCAAAACTCTTCGGTGAGGCGCGGCTGACGACTTTTGAACGCAAGGCGCTTTCGTTGTTTGAAGCAGCGGGCGGGGGTGTAGTGAGCTATACCAAACTGGCACGTGCGCGCCCGCGCGGTGAACTTGCACCTGATCACAAGCCGATCTCCGTTTACATTTCACGGCTTAACAAAAAGCTTCAGGGCTTTCCGCAAATCAGAAGCGTGCGGGATGAAGGCTATCGGATAGACACGTCCGATTTCCATACTGCCTATGAATATTGGGAAAAACAAGCGGGAACCCATATTTCTGATTCTGCCATCTATACAAAAAATGAGCGGAATTTTCAGATTACAGCTGCCCGTTAGTTACATGGGCGGTCTGATTACAACGAGATATAAGAGGTCAATCTATTTGCCCTTGGTTGTTTAGGGCAAATTTATCAACAGACCCTCATCGGCCCCTGCGGCCAAGCCCAATAATTTCCGGAGAGGCTTTACCATGGTCAATTTCAAACGTCGCTTCGGTAGATTGCCGAGTTTGAGTTTACTACTTGTCGCATCCGCGCTGTCATCATGCTCCGGGTCTGGCACTATCCAGCCAGACCGCAGCGTGTTTGCGCTCGATTCCAACTATCACCGCCACGCCTATCCCTTTGCGATTGAGGACACTTTTGATCGTTCGGTCAAAGTGTTCCAGGAGGCTGGCTATCGCCTTGATGTGATTGACCGGGCAACCGGACAGATCAGCGGAACGCGCGGTAAAACAGGAAGTCAGGCCCATACAGACAAGGGCCTCAAATTCTATGCGATGGTCCTTCCCGACGACTTCAATGGCAGCGTTCTCAGCGTGAAGGTTGTGCAAATCATTGCAAGCGGTGTGCCAGGGATCAACCAGTCGCGTACCGAACTCATCGTGTCGGACTCAAGCATGTACCGTTATCTTTTCAAGCGCATAGAGACGCAAGCGGGCGAAGAGATGGTTGAATGAGCAGAGCCTGAGTCATTGATGCTGTAAGGGACTACTATCAGTCATCACGTGTGATCGGCTGATAACACATCTCCCCCTTCCCCTGCTCTATCGAATAAAAAAACGCCGGACCCGCAAGGGACCGGCGTTTTTTTATGATGCACAACACAGGGGCGGTTTGCACCGCCCCTGCTGTCCCATCACAAGATGAAGTCAGCCGCAGCCAGTGCGGGTGAAGCCTGCATTGTGATCGAGAAGTCGGCGCCAAGGTTGTTGTTCACGTTCCCTTGGAGCACGCCGTTTTGATAGCGCACCTGTCCTGCTGCGGTGAATGCAGCCGTACCGATAAACGTGAACGCCTGATTCCCACCGTTCCCAGTATTCGCATCAATCGCCGAAAGGTCGATGAGGTCGCCCTGCGCACGGGAGAAGTCAGTGATGATATCGCGGGTGTTGGCGGTGTTGCCGATATCCGCAATGGCTGCGCTGAAGCGGAAGATGTCCGCGCCTGCGCCACCCGTCATGGTATCACGGCCATTGCTGTCGATCAGGATATCGTTGCCGTTCCCGCCGTTCAGAATGTCGGTGCCGGTTCCGCCGTTCAGCGTATCGTTGCCGTCACCACCGTTCAGCGTATCATTACCGGTTCCGCCATCCATGGTATCGTCGCCGGCGTTACCGTTGAGGATATCATTACCGGCGAGGCCGTTCATGGTATCGGCATTGGCCGTGCCGTTGAGCGTGTTGTTGCCGTTTGTCCCGTTGATGATGCTCGTATCGTCATTCAGGATTGTCGAGCTGGCAACAGCTGTTCCCAACACGCCAGAGACCGGGTTGGTGAGCGTAATCTGGAACGTTTCGTTCGTTTCAAGTGTAGTGTCACCTCGTACAGCAACCTGAATAGTCCCGGTAGTGGCGCCCGCTGCAATGGTCAGGGTGCCGCTTGGCAGGTTGCCGCCAAAGTCTGTTCCGTTGGCTTGGTTGGCACCCGTTCCGGTTACCGCCCAGTCCACACTTACAGGCCGGACAAATGCCTGGCTGAGCGTGACCGTGAAGGTATGGACCGACGTACCGGCATTGCCTTCGTTGATACCGGCACCAGCAGGTCCGGAGATCGAAACCGTTGGTGGCGTCAGAAAGCTTGCCGAAGTAAGCGCAGGAGCACCAGTCATCTCGATGACGAAATCAGCGCCCAAGTCGGCGTTGACGTTGCCTTCCAGCAGGCCACCTGCATAGCGGATCTGACCTGCTGCCGTAAACGCCGCATCACCGATGAACGTGAACAGCTGGTTTCCACCCGTTCCGGTGTTGGCATCAATCGCAGTGAAGTCCAGCAAATCACCAAGGGCGAAGTCGGTGATCGTTTCGCGGATCAGGGCGTTGTTGCCGATATCGGCAACGCTTTCGAACACGAACAGATCATTGCCTGCCCCGCCGGTCAGGATGTCAAAGCCCGCACCGCCGAACAACTGGTCAGCACCTGCCCCGGCGCTGATCGTGTCGTTACCGGCCAGACCGCGCAAGATGTTGTTGCTGGCATTGCCGGTGATGCGGTTATCAAGCGCGTTGCCGGTGCCCTGAAGTGCAGTGCTACGAAGCTCCAGATTTTCAACATCATTGGCAAGCGTGTAGTTGAACGCGCCGTTGATGATCACCGTATCATTACCGCTGCCGAGCAGGCCTTCGGTGGCCGTATCGGCTGCGTCGTCGATGATATAGGTATCATCGCCGGTGCCGCCTTCAAGGATATCAATCCCCGCACCGCCATCCAGGGTATCGCCGAACGCCGTACCGATGATGATGTTGTCACCGGCGTTGCCCAGAATTTCCAAGCCCTGGTTGATGTTCGGGTTGACCAGCGAAGCGTCGATATTGATCGCAGCCGTGCCATTGCGGTTTGCATTGGTACCGATGCCGGTGCCGATAACAACCCGCTCGATGCCTTGGAAGCCCTGCACAATGCCAAGCGCGTTGGTTACGCCCAGAATGATGTCGCCAGCTACGGTCTGCGTAAAGCGCACTTCATCAATGCCAAGACCATTGCCCTGGCGGAAGCCCGCGCCCTTGATGATCAATTGCTGCTGGGTCAAACCATCGTCGGCAAAGTCCTGGCTTTCAAAGCTAAGGGCATCTTCCACAATGAAGATGTCATCGCCTTCGCCACCATTCATCACATCACGGCCACCCTGCGCGTTTCCGCCCGTGCCGGGGATCAAAACGTCATGGCCGCTCATGCCCGCCAGCGCGTCCCAACCGCCACCACCATAGATGGTGTCGTTGCCGGTGCCGCCGTTCATATTGTCATCAAGCAGAACGATATCAACGGGTGCTTCTGGGTCCAGAATGCCACCGATTGTAACACCATCGCCACCATAGAGCAGATCGTCACCGGCACCGCCGTTGATGATATCGGCTTCAACGCCGCCGAACATGGTATCGTTGTTGTCACCACCGAACATGATGTCTAGGCCAAGACCGCCAAGCATCGAGTCATTGCCGGCTTCACCGTACATGAAGTCGCCGTCGATCCCGCCGTTCAACACGTCGTTGCCGTCACCGCCGTAAAGGAAGTCGACGCCGGCATCACCGTTTACAATATCGTTACCGCCACCAGCGCGAATGGTATCGTTGCCGCCACGGCCATTGATACGATCAACAGCGGCTGTGCCGGTGATCATTTCGCTGGCATTGCCCACGCCGTTCGGATTGAGCACGCCGCGCGCATCAACATAGTTGCCCGGATTGCCGTTGAACACGTTGCCGATAAATCCGGCCCGTCCGATAGCCGCCGTCACAATGTCGCCATTGCCGTTCATCACGTCGGTCATCGTGGTTGCACCTTGCAGTGCTGCAAGGTTTGCAAACGGAGTGCCGTTTGCGGCGGTATCACCCACCTGGATGTACTTGTCTGCAACCGAGAAGATATCGGCATAAACATCCGTGGCACCGGTGCCACGCATGATCAGATCCGCCAGCATGCCGCCTTCCATGTTCTCGATAAAGAACTCGGCAGCAGGCACACGGCCCAGATAGTAGAAGTGGTCACCGTTTTGCAGATCCATCATCTGCATTGCAAAGACGGCGTCAAAGGTCGCACCCAGCATACCGCCCGGAACTTCCCGTTCAGCAAGGCCACCAAGCCATGCATCGATACGGTTGAAGTCCTTGTTGCCGCCGCCGCTCATCCAAGTAGCATCTGCAAATGCTGCTTCGGTGGCAGCTTTCAGGCCTGCCATGTATTCGTCTTGTTCGGCAACAACAACGCTTTCGCGCAGCGCGTACCACTGGGTAAGCGTCTTGGTGGCAGCAAATGTGGTTAGCACCGCATCGCTGGCATAGGCCATGATGAAGTTCTTCACCGTAGCGTTCTGAT
>CAZSTP010000028.1:0-4399 GCA_964609325.1 uncultured Novosphingobium sp.
CCCAGTTGCGGGCGCAGCGTGGTGAAAGCATAGGCGCCAACTTTGGCTTTGGTGTTGGTGATTTTGTTGATGAACGTCGATTTGCCCGCGTTCGGCAAGCCGACCAAACCTGCATCAGCCAGCAGCTTCAGCCGCAGCCAGACGTACATTTCCTCGCCCGGCCAGCCGGGGCCGCACTGGCGTGGCGCACGGTTGGTTGACGACTTGTACGACGCATTCCCACGCCCGCCGTCACCACCGCGCAGCAGCACCACCCGCTTGCCCACTTCGGTCAGGTCCAGCAGCACCGTCTCGCGATCATCGTCCAGCACTTGCGTGCCCACAGGAACCCGAATCACCAGATCCTCGCCGCCCGCGCCGGTGCGGTTTGCGCCTGCACCACCCATGCCGCGCTGCGCCTTGAAATGCTGGGTATAGCGGAAATCGATCAGCGTATTCAGACCGGCCACTGCTTCGAACACGATGTCACCGCCCTTGCCGCCATTGCCGCCATTGGGGCCGCCGTATTCTTCATACTTTTCGCGGCGAAAGCTGACCGCGCCGGGGCCGCCCATGCCTGAACGGATGAAGATTTTTGCTTGGTCGAGAAAATGCATGACGGCTACCTGATCCAACAACAGGCCCCGAAAAACTGCCAAAGCGAATGTTGCCGACAGATAGAAACCGCGCAAGGCCTGCTTGAAACATGCGGTTCTGATGATGCCTGACAGAGCCAACGGGGTTACCCCCGGCTTTGCGTAAAGGCCCGATTGCCGGCATCACATCCAACGACAACTGCCGTCAGAGGCGCTGCCCATAGCGCAGCGCCTCTGTTGTGACCAGACTGATTCTCACCCCTTCGACGCGAAGGCTATTCAGCTTCCGCCAGCACCCGAAGCCGATGTGCCATAACGCGCTTCCCACTGCGCCAGATCGTTGCGGTAGATTTCATACCGGCGATAGAAGTCATCAAACACGACTTCGATGCTGGGCAGGCTGCGCACCGCGAACGGCTCAAGTTCGGCGGATTTGATTGCCATGCCGTCGCCCATCACCGCATTCACCGCATCGCAAAAGTCCATAAGCGTCGGCGGCAATGCGTAATGATTGTAAACCGAAGTGATATAGCTTTCGCGCGGGGCAATGTACTTAGCGCCATAACGCGCCTTGAATTCTGCATCGAGCTTCTTGTTGAACGCGTTCAACGCCTTGCCATGCGTTGTCAGGAACGCCTTGTAACGCGGCAGAATCTCGGCATGTTTTGGCGCATTGCAATTGAGCGCGGCCACATTGAAGGCCGAGCGCAAGTTCCACACGATCTGCGTATTCGAAATGTCGCGGTTGATCGACCGGCGCAGGCCATTGGCGTCAGCAGGCGGCAGATAGATATTGCCAGATGCACCGTTGGGCGGCGTCGGCTTTGGCGGAATCACCACAACTTTGGGTGGCGGCGGTGGCGGGGGCGGCGGTGGCGGCGCTTTTGGCGCGCACGATGCCAGGCCAATGGCCAGCGCCGAGAGAATCAAAGTAGGCGCAATCGCGCGCCGGATACGAAGCATTGGCGTTTCCCCAGATGATCCCGTCAATTGCAAGCATTCTGACATTCGATCAGAAACTTGAACTCGGGATCCTTTCTGCAAGCTTAAAAAAAATCCTTAGCGCGACAGTAGCGATATTAGAAAGCCTAAGACATGAAAAACCCGACGAGTCGAAGACCCGCCGGGCTTTATTTCATTCAATCAGGCGAAATCAGCGACGCTCGCCCATGAATTGCAGCAGGAACTGGAACATGTTGATGAAGTCCAGGTAGAGGCTCAACGCGCCGAGAACGACGGCCTTGCCTGCAAATTCCGTACCGGCAACATAGGCATACTGTTCTTTAAGGCGCTGCGTATCGTAAGCCGTAAGGCCCGCGAAGATCAGAACGCCAAGGAAGCTGATGGCCCAGGCCAGACCTGACGATTGCAGGAACATGTTCAGCAGCGAGGCGATCAGCAGGCCGAATACACCCATGATCAGGAAGCTGCCCATGCCGGACAGGTCCTTCTTTGTGGTGTAGCCATAGAGGCTAAGGCCCGCAAAAGCGCCAGCGGTTGCAAAGAACGTGATCGCAATCGAAGGACCGGTGTAGATAAAGAAGATCGACGAAAGCGACAGGCCCATGGCCACGCTGAAGCCCCAGAACATCGCCTGCATGGCGGTGGTCGAAAGGCGGTTAGCGCCAAAGCTCATGATCATCACGAAAGCCAGCGGCGTCAACGCCACAAGCCAGCGCAACGGTGTGCCGAATACAGCCTCAGCCATGCCCGATGTCGCAAACAGCAGCGCAACAACGCCTGACAGCAACACGCCAGAGGCCATGTAGTTGTAGATCGACAGCATGTGACGGCGCAGGCCCGCGTCGAACACTTCGCCGCGAGTAGAAGCGCCCGAAAGGCTCGGAGACGCGCCGAAGCCCCTTCCGGTGGGCTGCTGGTCGTTCCAATTTGCCATTTTCAAAGCTCCGTTCTGTGGCCCCGATGGCCACGTCACCCGAATATCGGCTTAGTTACGCCCAGTTTCAAGCGAAACCGGCATAATCGGCCCACAATCATTTGTAACGAATTGTTGCGGAACTTATCCGCGCGCCCGCGCCTGCTCGGTCATCTCTGCACTGCGATCACGCGCGCCGCGCAAAGTGGCTTCGATCAACCGCGCCAGACCACGGTCTGCATCCAGAATATCAATGCCCACTTGCGTCACGCCACCTGGGCTGGCAACCCTGCGCGCCAATTCTCCGGGCGAGTGTTCGGAAGCCGCGGCCAACATGGCCGCCCCTTCAACCATCGACAATGCCAGCCGGTCCGCCTGTTCGCGCGGCAGGCCCAGCGCCGTTGCGCCTTCGGCCAGCGCATCGATAAAGCGATAGACGAACGCAGGCCCGGAACCGGCAAGGGCTGTCACCAGATCCATCTGGTCCTCGCTCGCCAGCCATTCGGCTTGGCCCAGCGGTGCCATCAACCGGTCGGTCAGCGCTTGCGCTGTGCCGTCGGCATCGCCAAACAGCGCAATCGGCGATTTGCCCAGCGCTGCCGCCAGATTTGGCATCACCCGCACAATCGCCTTGGCCGCGGGAAACGCCGCGCGCAAAGTGGCAAGGTCAACGCCCGCAAGGATCGAAAGCAGCACTGTCTCAGGGCCGACAAACGGCTGCACCATCGCCGCCGCATCGGGCAACTGCTGCGGCTTGAACCCGAGCAGCACCACGTCAAACGCGGCCTCACCCGCAGGAGCTGCCTCCAGCAGACGCACGCCTTCGGGCGCGGCCTTCAAATAGGGATCGACGATGGTGAAACTCTGCGGCGCAAAGCCGCCTTTCAGCCAGCCTTCCAGCATCGCCCCGCCCATATTGCCGCAGCCAAACTGGAGCAGTTTCATCGTCATAAGCAATCAAGCCTCGCCCGCAGCATCAACCATCGCGCTTGTCAGTGCTTCGGCCGGGCTCTTGTCGCCCCACAGCACAAACTGGAATGCAGGATAGAACCGGTCACACTCGTCCACCGCAGCCTCGATCGCGGCTTGCGCCTGACCCAAACTCAGCAAGCCATCATCGCCCAGCATCAATCCATGCCGGTACAGCAGCACCGAACCGTTGGACCACATATCGAAGTGGCCGATCCATACCTGCTCGTTGATCAGCGCCATCAATTCGAAGACAACGCCCTTCTTGTCATCGGCAATGCGGATGTCGGGCAGGCACAGGATCTGCAAGACATGATCTTCGGCGCGCCAGATCGCGCGAACCTGGTAACTGGCCCAGGAACCCTGGATTTCCCCGCTCACTTCGTCATCAGAGACGAATTCGCAGGGCCAACCGCGCGCCTCGAAAAGTGAGGCGATCATGTCGACCGGAGCTGCCTCATCGCGCTCATTGTCGTCATGGCCGGTCCGCATGGTACGTCCCCTGAACACTCGATGGGTCTCCCCGGATGGGCGGCCCCCGGCAAGGCGTTGTGCCGAACCTGCCGTCGTCCGCATCCATGAAGGGTGGACCCCCTCAAGGACAATGACCGGTTAACAGGCGGTTGGGCAAAACTCGATAAGCCTGTGGGAAAGCTGTGGACAAGGACTGAACAAAGGTCCCCGCCCCAGATCCAGTTTACTTTAAGGAAAGCGTATCAACAGCCTGCCCCGCAGGACTTGTCCATTGATAGCTTGCAACGCCATCTTTGCTCAGCTTCGTGATGAATTCTTGCGCTGATGCTTCGCTTTCGAACGGCCCTGTCAGCAATCGGTAATTGGTGCGCCACGGTGAAAGATAGGGTTTGCGCCCCCGGAAAACCGTCGGCGCTTCCTTCACCATGCGCCGCCATTCCTTGTCCATCACGTCTTTGTTCGCACCGGTCAGCACTTGCACCCAGATCCGGCTCGGATGGCTCGG
>CAZSTP010000028.1:4499-6620 GCA_964609325.1 uncultured Novosphingobium sp.
ATCTTGGTAATGTCCACCGCTTCGACCGGAGCCTGACGCTCTTCGGCAGGTGGCGTAAATGTCTTGAACAGGCTGGCCAGGTCCGCAGGCTTTTCCGGCACTGGCGTGGGTTGCACCGCCGGCACAGACGTCGTGTCGAGGCCCGAAGATGGCACTGGCACCAACGCCACGGATGCTGTCTGCGGAGGCGGCGATGGCGCCACTGCAGGCGGTGCTGTCACCTTCGTGGTCCCACCGACCTGCGCCAGATCAAATCCGGGGGCGGGGTTGGGCGCAGCCACCTGCTGCGGCGCTGGCCCGATCGCCGAAGCGCTCGCCGGAGCAGGCGGCTGCGCGGGCTGGGGCTGAGGAGCAACCGTTAGCGTTGGCGCAGGAGTCGGCGCCACCAAAGCCTGCGGAGCCTTGCTCTGTTGAGGCACAGCAGCACGCGGCGCACCGGGCGGTAGATCAAGCACAGAAAGAACACCCGTCCGCGCTGGTGGCGGCGAAACGCGGGTACTTGCCGAAGGCGCAGGAGCAGCGGCACTTGGCGCCACAACCGCCACCTTTGGCTGCGGCGCTGCTGCAACAGGGGTTGGCACAACAGCCTTTGCCGCCGGAGCCGCTGCCAGCGTCCGGTCGTCGCGTCCGGGCCGGCGGCGCTTTTCGCGGCTCGCCTTATCCGCGCCGGCCGCAGGGCCAAGCGCGGCCCCTGAAGGGATCAAGCCAGCTTCCGCCATCCGCGGCCCGCGCGGGTTCAAGGCTGCATATTGCACGATCCGCGGGTCATCCCGGCCAATATCGGCTGCCCTCGGGAACCGCCCGAAATTCGCCGCGGCGGCCTGCTGCGCCGGGGTCAGGCGCGGCATATAGCGCAAATAGGGCGCAATCCCCGCGGCCAGATCCTGTGGCATCGAAGCATAGGCAACCGCCACCGCTTCATCAGGACCACCGGTTACCGCCATCACAAAAGTGCGCGTGCGCCAGGTTGGCCGGTCTTGCCGGTTGATCAGCGGCGCGATCAACGCTTCGGCCCCGCGCCGGTCACCCGAAATTGCAAGGCTCAGCGCATAACGGCGGGTAATCTCGTCATCCGCGCCCTTGCTCAAGGCCACAGGATACCAGCGCTGCGCCCGACCATTGTCGCCCACCAGATCATAAGCCAGCGCGCGGTCTACCGCCATAGCAAAGGTATCAGCCCCCGCCCGCTCGGCCTCATCAAAGACGCGCACCGCCTCGACCGGGTTTTCGGCAAGCAGATGGGCCCTGCCCATCAGCACTTTCGTGCGCGGATTGCCGGCTTGCAGTTCCTCGGCCCGCTTCAAAAACCCGATGGCGGCGTCACTATCGCCCAGCTTCAGCGCTGCTTCCGAAGCCTCAAATAGCGCGAAAACATTGCGGGGATCGGCCGCAAGCCGGGCAAGCGCTACGTTCAATTCGCGGCTCGGGCTTGGCGTGGTGGATTGCACCACCGGACGCGAAACCGTCACCGGTGCGTCGGGATCACTATCCACTTGCGCCAATGCAACCGAAGACGCCGCCGATAACAGCAGCGCCAACGAAAGCCTCAGACCTGAACCGGCAACGCCGGGCGCGCGTGTAAAACGAATCGTCATCCAGCAGCGCCTATACAGACCCGAACATGAAGCGGCGGCAACACACCGCCGCTTCCATCAAGATTTACTGGTTGTTCTGACGGCCAAGGAAACGCGGTATATTCAACGCGCTGCCATCATCCGTCGGTTCTTCATCGCGGCTTCCGCGCGAAAGATTGGCCATCCGTTCAAACAAGGTGCTGCCCCCGCCAGACGGCTTGGGAGCAGGCTCCTCCAACGGGCGGCTCAACCGCTGCATTGCAGGTTCGGCCTGTGGCACCTGCTCTGCCGGTGCCTCAACCCCGCCCAGTAGCAATTCATCGGCTTGCGGATCAGCAGGCGCTTCTTGCGCTTCCGAAAGGTTGAGCGGCATTTCAAACTCTTGCGCCTGTGGCACAACCGGCTCGGCAGGCGGCGTCCAGGCAGGCTGCGGCGCGGGCTCTGCTATGACAGGCGGCGCCGGCGGCGCAAAAGTCGGCGCGGTCGATGCCGATGCCGGCACCGCTGGCCCGCGCGAGGTTGATGGCATCGTCATCGGACGCGATGC
>CAZSTP010000028.1:6720-21058 GCA_964609325.1 uncultured Novosphingobium sp.
CGCACGTCGGCAAAGTCGAGGTTGATCAGACCCGGCATGACCATCAGATCGGTGATCGAACGGACGCCTTGCTGAAGCACCTCATCGGCAAGCTGGAACGCTTCCTTGAAGGTCGTTTCCGCCTTTGCCACCAGAAACAGGTTCTGGTTCGGGATAACGATCAGCGTATCGACGTGCTTTTGCAACTCTTCGATGCCGCTTTCGGCGGCGCGCATGCGGCGCGTGCCTTCAAACAGGAACGGTTTGGTCACGACACCCACCGTCAACACGCCCTTGCGACGCGCCGCTTCGGCGATCACGGGCGCAGCGCCCGTACCGGTGCCGCCGCCCATACCGGCGGCGATGAACAGCATGTGCACACCCTCAAGCGAACGCTCAAGGTCTTCCAGTGTTTCTTCGGCAGCGGCGCGGCCCACTTCAGGGCGGGCACCGGCACCAAGGCCTTGCGTGATATCGGGGCCAAGCTGGATGCGGTTTTCAGCGATCGAATTGTTCAATGCCTGCGCATCGGTATTCACGACGACAAAATCGACGCCTTCGATCTTGGCATTGATCATGTTGGCGATGGCATTGCCACCTGCGCCGCCGACGCCGATCACCGTGATCCGGGGACGAAGTTCGTCAATAGCCGGCGGTCCGATGTTGATGCTCATTGTCGGTCTCCCAATCGGGTCAGTCATCCGCCGATCATGGCGTAGAATAAAGCTCTATTAACCTGTGGCACAAGGACGACCAACGAATCAAAGGCCGATCAAGCTTTTCCACAGGTTGCAGCACTATGACGGGTGCAAATACTGCCATTTCCGATGTGGAACACCGGACAGGGCCTTCAAAAATAATCTTTCAACGCCCGGCCAAGCCGATTCAGCAACTTCATGCCCTTGTAACTGCCACTCGAAAGATAGGCCGGACCAATGGTTCGAATATCGACCGGATCTGCCGCTGCAAACAGCACAAGTCCAACCAGTGTTGATGAACTGGGCGTCGCATGGGCGGGCGGCAGGCCCAACATCGTCGGCGGCGAACCGATCCGCACCGGACGCCCCAGCGCCGATTGGGCGTAATCGGCCAGACCCGGCAATTGTGCGCCACCGCCGGTCAGCACCACTTGCTGCCCGGTCTGCCCGACAAAGCCCATGGCCTTCAATGCCTTGGACACTTCTTCGGTAAAAAAGCCCAGTTGCTGCGTGATAACGGAAATCAATTCGGCGCGCGGGATGCGGTTCTTGTCATCGGCATGGCGCGCAACCGGCCCGCCTTCAGGATCGCCCGGTGCGTTCACGGGGATCATCTCGCGGTGATCGGCCGGGCTGGCAATGGCAGACCCTGCCATGCATTTCAGCCGCTCGGCCTGATACCGGCGAATGCCGAAGGCCGAAGCCACCGCATCGGTAATATCGCCCGAACCATACTGGATCACCATCATGCCCAGCAGCATTCCGGCGGCATAGACCGATACGGTCGTCACTTCTGCGCCAAATTCCACCAGCGCCACGCCCAGTTCCCGCTCTTCCGGCGTCAGGCAGGCGTGCCCTGCGGCGATGGGCGATGCCACCACGGTTTCCACATCAAGGTGCGCATTCTGCACCGCCTCGCGCAAGTTGCGAACCGGCGCACCATCGGCCAGCATCACGTGGATATCCACGGCCAAACGCTCTGCATGCAGGCCCTTGGGATTGGGCACGCCGTGGGCACCATCCAGCGTGTAATGCGCCGGTTGCGCGTGCAGCACCGTGCGGCCATCGGGCTCGATCATCTCGCGCCCGGCGACCAGCAAATGCTCGATGTCGTCCTGTTCGATACGCCTTCCGCCGATATCCACCTCGACCCGCGTCGTGGTGCTCACCAGCCCGGCCCCGGAACACCCGATCCACACCTTCTGGATGCCGATATTGGCCATCTTCTCGGCGCGTTCTATTGCATCGCGGACAGAATGCGTGGCGGCTTGCATGTCGGTCACATAACCGCGCCGGATCCCTTGCGCGGCGCGGTGGCCTGAACCCAGAACAATCATCTCGCCCGTTTCCGAAACACCTGCGATCATCGCAGACACGCGAAACGAGCCGATGTTTACGGCAGCAAAAACCTTTGAAATCCGGGGTGCGGCCATGATCGTGGCTTATCCCTCATCAGACTTTTTGGCCGATTGGGCATCGGCCTGCTCTTCAGACCCGGTATCGGTCTTTTCGCGGTTCGCCTCGGCCTTGGCCTGTGCAACGGCCCGCTTCTCGGCTGCGACTTCATCGGCATGGCCCGGGACGCGCATGTAAATCCGGTCACCTGCGCGCATATCGAACGCCGCCACTTTGCCGCCCAGCAACCGGTTCACCCCGTCCATGCGCGCAAAACTCAGCAATGCACTCGCCGCCTTTTCATCCCCTTCAGGCAGGACCAGCATCTGGCCGGTCTTGAACGTCAGATTCCAGCGGCGATTGCCCACCCATTCCGCTTCGGCCACTTGCGGCTTCAACGCAGGGGCCGCTTCCAGCAGGTGCGTCAGATCCTCAACCCGCTTGCCCACACCGGGGCCGGACAGCACCAGCATGCCCTTGGCACGGTCCTGCTTGATCGGCTCCAGTTCGGCCCCGGTCTCGTCAATCAGGACCATGCGATCGGGTTTGCGCAGCACCGCATGGGGGCTGCGTTCGATGATATCGATCACCAGAGTATCGGGCAGCTTGCGCGATACACGCGCGTCCTTCACCCACGGCAGCTCGTTCAATTCATCGCGCAGACTGCCCAGATCAAGCGTCGTCATCGCACGATCGTTCTGGCCCAGAATACGCTCGTAAATCTTCAATTCGTTCATGCGGTTAACGCCGCGCACTTCCAGATGGCTCACCTTGAACCCGGCATCCGATGCCATCAGCGCCGCCTGCTCGGATGCCAGCGCGGGGAGATTGGCCATCACCGCCACCGTCCAGACAATCGCCGCAGCAACCGCCAGAACCACAGTCAGTACGATCTTGTGCAGCGTCTCGTCGCTGAAGGGCAGCCAGCGCATCACGCTGTCGATCAGGGAACCGGTCTGCTGGCGCGCGGTATGCACCTTGCGCTGCGTGTTGCGCGCCGCTGCTGCCCGCCTTACGCCCTTGCCGCCCCGCTTGATCGTCTGCGCCATGATGATCAGCCCTTTCCGGAATCGTTGAGCGCTTCGACGATAATCGCCTCGACCAGATCGGGATAGTCCATGCCCAAGGCCTTGGCCTGTTCGGGCACGAGGCTGAGCGGCGTCATTCCCGGCTGGGTATTCACCTCCAGCAGGAACAGCCCTTCCACGCCCTGATGATCATCCCAGCGGAAGTCCGAACGGCTCGTGCCCTTGCAGCCCAGCAGCTTGTGCGCGCGCAAGGCAATGTCCTTGCACGCCTCGGTGATCTCATCGGGGATTTGCGCCGGGCAGATATGCTCGGTCATGCCCTCGGTATATTTGGAGTCAAAGTCATAGAAGCCCGACTTCGGCTTCAGTTCGGTGACCAGCAAAGCACGGTCACCAATCACCGCCGTCGTCAGTTCCAGCCCGCGAATGAACGGTTCGGCCAGCAGTTCGTCAAACTCCTGCCAAGGTCCCTTGCTGTCGGCGTTGATCGGATCGCCATAATTGCCCTCGGCGGTCACGATGGCAACGCCGACCGACGAGCCCTCATTCACCGGCTTCAACACATAGGGGCGCGGCAGCGGATCACCGCGATAGAGCTCTTCGGTGCGCACGATGCGCCCGCCCGGCATCGGAATGCCATGCGGCACCAGCGCCTGCTTGGTCAGTTCCTTGTCAATCGCGATGACAGACGTCGCCAATCCGGAATGCGTATAAGTCAGGCCCATGATGTCCATCAGGCCCTGAATCGATCCGTCCTCGCCCGGCGTGCCGTGCAGGGCATTGAACACGACGTCAGGCTTCGCCTCGGCCAACCGCAGGGCAACATCGCGGTCCATATCGATCCGCGTCACCTGATGCCCCTTGGACTCAAGCGCCTTGGCCACACCCTCGCCCGACATGAGGCTCACCGGCCGCTCGCTCGACCAGCCGCCCATCAGCACCGCGACATGAAGTTTCGGAAGTGTCACGGCCTGCCAATCCTTTTGATTTCCCATTCGAGTTCCACGCCCGAGTGCTGCTTCACCCGCCGACGCACTTCCTCGCCCAATTCCTCAATCTCGGCGCTGGTCCCCTCGCCGGTGTTGATCAGAAAATTGGTGTGCTTCTCGCTCACTTGTGCGCCACCGATGGTCAGCCCACGGCAACCGGCCTTGTCGACCAGTTCCCAAGCCTTACCCCCATCGGGGTTCTTGAAGGTAGAGCCGCCGGTTTTGGACCGCAGCGGTTGCGATGCCTCACGCGCAGCGCTGATGCGGTCCATCTCGGTCTGGATCGCTTCCGGCTCGCCGGGGTGGCCCCGGAACCGCGCGGCGACCACGATGCATCCGTCAACCAGTTCGGAATGCCTGTAGGAATACCCCAATTCCGAAAGCGGCAGCGTCGCAATCTCGCCGGAACGGATCACTACGTCGCAATCGACCAGCACATCCTTCACTTCGCGCCCATAAGCGCCACCATTCATCCGCACAAAGCCACCAACTGTGCCCGGAATCGACCGCAAAAACTCAAGGCCGGCGATGCCATTGTCGCGCGCAGTCGATGAAACGAGGATTCCACTCGCCCCGCCCCCGCAATTCAATGTGACCTCGTCCACCCTCTCGACTTTGGCAAAAGCCTTGCCCAGCCGGATCACCACGCCCGGAACCCCGCCATCGCGCACGATCAGATTGGAGCCAAGGCCCAGCGCCATCACCGGCACGTCCGGCGCCAGACCTGCCAGAAAGTCTTGCAGATCAGCCACATCCTTGGGCTCGAACAACCAATCAGCCGTGCCACCAGACTTGAACCACACCAGCGGCGCAAGCGGTGCGTCGGGCGTCAGCTTGCCGCGAACCGATGGAAGCGAGAGCGTGTTCACCCTTACGCCCTCTCACGCACAATCGCATCGGCCAAACCGGCCGCCCACTTGGTAATATCGCCAGCACCAAGGCACACCACCATATCGCCAGCCTGAACAGTCCCCGCCAATTCCCGGGCCAAAGCATCAGCGCCATCGATCAAATGCGCGCTGCGGTGCCCGCGCGCCTTGATGCCCTCAACCATCGCAGCGCTATCCACGCCCTCGATCGGCTGTTCACCGGCGGCATAAACGGGCGCGGCATAGACCACATCGGCATCGTTGAACGCGCCCTGGAACTCTTCCATGTGATCGCGCAAACGGGTGAAGCGGTGCGGCTGCACCACGGCAATCACACGGCCCTGCACGCCTTCGCGCGCTGCTGCCAACACAGCGCGGATTTCAACCGGATGGTGGCCGTAATCGTCAATCACGGTGACCACGCCACCGCCCACGGCAACTTCGCCCACCTTGGTAAAGCGGCGTTTGACCCCGCCAAATTTGGCGAAGCCGGTGCAGATCAACTCATCCGAAACGCCCATTTCCACCGCGACCGCCACGGCCGCCAGCGCATTCTGCACGTTGTGACGGCCCGGCATCGGCAATTCGAGACCTTCGATCCGCCGGAACGAACCATCGCGTTGGCGCAGCATCACATCAAAACGGTTGCCGCCCGGGATCGGCGTCACCGCCTCACCGCGCACATCGGCTTGCGCCGAGAAACCATATGTGATCACACGGCGGTCACGCACTTTCGGGATGATCGCCTGCACTTCGGGGTGATCGATACACAGCATCGCCGCGCCATAAAACGGCACGTTTTCAATGAACTCGACGAAGGCTGACTTGACCTTATCGAACGAGCCGTAGTGATCGAGATGTTCAGGATCGATATTGGTGACGACCGCCAAGGTGCCATCAAGGCGCAGGAACGAACCATCGCTCTCGTCGGCCTCAACCACCATCCAATCGCTATCGCCCAACCGCGCGTTGGAGCCATAGGAGTTGATGATCCCGCCGTTGATTACAGTCGGATCAACCCCGCCCGCATCGAGCAGACAGGCAATCATCGAGGTCGTCGTGGTCTTGCCGTGTGTTCCGGCAACCGCAACCGTGCTTTTCAACCGCATGAGTTCGGCCAGCATTTCGGCGCGGCGAACAACGGGGATGCGGTTTTCAAGCGCTGCAACAACTTCTGGGTTATCGCGCTTTACAGCGGTAGATGTCACGACAACCGCCACGCCCGCCACGTTCTCGGCGCGTTGGCCGATCATCACGTCAATCCCGCGTGAACGCAGCCCCTCCACGACATAGCCTTCTGCCATGTCCGACCCCTGCACCGCATATCCCATGTTGTGCATCACTTCGGCAATGCCCGACATGCCGATGCCGCCAATGCCCACAAAATGGATCGTGCCAATTTCGGTGCCAACACCCTTCATGCCAACTGCTCCTGACCCGAAGTTGCCGGCGCGCGCTTATCAACACGCAGTATGTCCATGATCGGTTCGCCCCCGAAGCTTTCCACCAAGTCAGCCAAATCGCTAACCGCATTGGGCAACCCGCAATTCCACGCCGCATGGGCAGCATTGGAAAGGGTGTGCGGATGGAGCGCCATTGTCTGGATTTGCTTGGCCAGTTCCTTGGGCGTGAAGCCGGTCTGCCGGATAGCCCGCGCGCCGCCTGCTGCCACGATTTCGCGCGTATTGGCCGCCTGGTGATCGTCTGTGGCAATCGGCAGCGGTATCAGGATCGCGGGGCGGCCAACCGCCGTCAGCTCCGCAATGGTCGATGCGCCGGCACGGCCCACAAACAAATGCGCCGCTGCCAACCGGCCTTGCATATCCTCAAAATAGGTGCCGAGTTCAGCCGGAATTTCATGCGCGGCATAGCGGGCGCGAACCGCCTCGATATCTTCGGGGCGGCACTGCTGCGTCACTTGCAACCGATGCCGCAGCGCAGGCGGAAGCATCGCCAGCCCATCGGGCACCACTTCTGACAGGATCGAAGCGCCTTGGCTGCCCCCCGTCACCAGCACGCGGAACAAGCTGTCTTCGGTGAACTCAGGGAACGGCTCCCCCCGCAACGCCAGAACTTCAGGCCGCACCGGATTGCCCACGCGGTGGACTTTGCCCCACAGCTTTGCATCCAGCCGCTCAACCTCGCCATAAGCCGTGGCGATGGCATCAACGCGTTTGGCCAGAAAGCGATTAACACGGCCCAGTACGGCGTTCTGTTCGTGAATGACTGTCGGGATTTTGGCCGCACCTGCCGCCAAGAGCGCAGGCAAAGCGGGATAGCCGCCAAAACCGATCACGCAGGATGGTTCGAAGCTGTCAAACAACCGCAGCGCCATTGCGCGGCCTTGCCAAATCGCGCGCAGGCCCTTCCACAGCGCCACAGGGTTTTTACCAAGACGGCCCGCGGGCAAGACATGCGCGGGCAGGAAATCGGGCTTGCCGGGAATCTTCGCTCCCCGCTCGTCCGTTACCAACGCGACATGATGGCCGCGCCGTTCAAGTTCTACGGCCAGCGCGAATGCAGGGATGAGGTGTCCACCGGTGCCACCGGCGGCCAGCACGTAGTGTCGGGATACGGCGTTCATTTGCGTGTAAATTCCGAAAGATCAAACTTTTCCCGCGAGAGATAGGGATTGCGGCGCGTAATCGCCAGCAGCAAACCCACCCCCGCAAGCAGTGCAATGGTCGATGATCCGCCATAGCTGATCAGGGGCAAGGTCATGCCTTTAGACGGGAACAGTTGCAGGTTCACAAGAATATTGATGAAAGCCTGCCCGACCAACTGCGCGGTAAGCCCGGCAGCAGCAAGGATCGTAAACAGGTCTTCCTCGTCCAGCAGGCGGATCAACACGCGCAGCGCGATCACGCAATAGACCGCAACAACCACCGCACAGGCAATTAGGCCAAATTCTTCACCAATCACCGAAAAAATGTAGTCGGTATGTGCTTCGGGTAGAGCATTCTTGCGGCTGCCAAGCCATAGCCCGGTCCCGCTCCATCCGCCATTCAGCAATGTGCGCATGGCCAGATCGACCTGATCAAACTCGCTGCCGCCCGAGATAAAGCTATCGATACGGTGCGTTGCGTTGGGATAGAACAAGTATGCACCAATGACGCCGACCACGCCCAATCCCATGTATCCCAAAACACGGTTGATCGGCAGGCCAGACAGCAGCGCCAGAACAAACCACACACCACCAAACAGCACGGTCGAACCGAAATCGGGCTGGGCCATCAGCAGCGCGCCTACCAACCCCATGATGCCCAAAGTTATGCCGATCACCGGAATGTTGGGATCGCGCACGCGCCACGACAAAATCCATGCAATTGCAATGGAAAAGCCGGGCTTGAGAAATTCGGATGGCTGCAAGCTGAAGCCGATCCACAGCCAGCGCTTGGCCCCTTTCACTTCGCTACCCAGCAGAGGAACCAGCACCAGCGCCAGGATCATCGCCCCTGCAAGAATGATGGCACCACGCCGCGCGGCTTCCTTGGGCAGGACCGACGCAAAGAACATCGCGACCAGCCCGACCACCAACCAGCGCAAGTGGATCCAGAAAAAGTACAAATCTCCCAGCGACTTGGTCGATGTGGACAAGCGTCGGGCGCTTGCCGGTGATGCTGCCGCCACCGCAATCGCGCCGATCACCACCAAAAACAGGATCAGCCCCAGCAGCATCCGGTCAATCTCGCGCCACCAGATCAGCAGTTCGCTGCGACGGCTGCGCCGGAAACGCGCACCATGGCCGACCACACGAACGCCACCTTCCGGCATTGTCGTGGTAACAAGGCGGGTCGGCGTTGGCGTGGTGCTCATTGCCCACCTTCAGGCGGACATGCAGCGGCCCGATCCTCGATCAAGGCCTCAACGATCTGGCGGAAACTGTCACCGCGCGCTTCGAAATCGCGGAACTGGTCAAAGCTGGCGCAGGCCGGAGACAGCATGACCACATCGCCGGGCTGCGCTGCGTCCATCGCCTGACGCACTGCATCGCACAGCATTTCGCTACGCGTGACGGGCATCACCGGTTCAAGCAATTCGGCAAAGCGCGGGCCTGCCTCGCCGATGGTATAGGCCGCCACGACATGGCTGAAATAGGGGGCGCACTCATCAAGATCATCGCTCTTGGGCAACCCGCCCAAAATCCAGTGGATGCGCGGATAAGCACCGAGCGCAGGCGCGGTCGAGGCCGGATTGGTCGCCTTGCTATCGTTCACGTAAAGCACGCCGTCCGCCTCAGCCACCCGCTCCATCCGGTGCGGTAAGCCGACAAAGCTGGCCAAAGCGGGCCGCCACACATCCTCACCGATGCCAAGCTGGCGCACGATTTCCACCGCAATCGCCGCGTTTTGCAGGTTATGCGGCCCTTGCAGCGAAGGCCAATCCGCCTGCCCCGTCAACGCTTCGGGCGATACGATATGCACCATGCCCGCATCACGAGACGCCGATGCCTCACCGGCGATCTTCAACGTATGTTCGTCACCGCAGCCGAACACCGCCTGCTGATCGCCCCGCTGCATGGCAAACAACCGCGCCTTGGATGCGGCATAGCCTGCAAATCCGTCATAGCGGTCAAGATGATCGGGGCTAAGGTTGATCAGCGCCGCGACATCGCAGGCAAGGCTTTGCGTCAGATCGATCTGGTAGCTCGACAATTCCAGCACATAGACCCCGCCTTCGGGCAGCGGTTCCTGGCCCAAAATGGGCAAGCCGATGTTGCCACCAAGGCGCACCGGCAATCCGGCGGCGGCACAGATGTGGTGGACCAGCATCGTCGTCGTCGATTTGCCGTTCGTGCCGGTTATGCCCACAACGCGGTGCGGCGGAAGTTCTGCGCGGGCTTGGGCAAACAACTCAATGTCGCCGATGATCGGCACCCCGGCAGCGCGGGCGTGATCGGCAATGGGATGACGGTTCAGCGGCACCCCGGGCGATACGACCATACCATCGAAACCTGCCAGATCGATTGCCAGCGGATCGGCAATTTCTGCCCGCCCTTCAAACGCTGCGCGCGGCTCTTCGCGGCTATCCCAGACAGTTACCTGCGCGCCACTTGCCAGCAAGCTTTCAACGCTGGCCACGCCCGAACGGGCGAGGCCAAGCACCGCAAAGCGCTTGCCCGCAAAGGCGCCCGAAACGATCATCGCACTTTCAGCGTGGCAAGGCCGATCAGCGCGAGCACAATCGACACGATCCAGAAGCGAATGACCACGGTCGATTCCTTCCATCCCAACTGTTCGAAATGGTGATGGATCGGGGCCATGCGGAACACGCGTTTGCCGGTGCGTTTGTATACCGCAACCTGCACGATCACCGAAACGGCTTCCATCACAAACAACCCACCGACAATCGCCAGAACGATTTCATGGTGCGCGGCCACCGCAATCACGCCCAGCGCGCCGCCCAGCGCCAGACTGCCGGTATCGCCCATGAACACCGCCGCAGGTGGCGCATTGAACCACAAGAACGCCAATCCCGCGCCCATCATCGCCGCGCAGAAGATCGCCAGTTCGCCTGCACCTTTGACATGGGGAATCCCGAGGTAGGCGGCAAAGTCTGTACGTCCGGCAAGGTAGGCGATGATCGCAAATGTGCCTGCAGCGATGATAACCGGCATGATCGCCAGACCATCAAGACCATCGGTCAGGTTCACCGCATTGCCAGCCCCCACGATCACGAAAATCGCGAACAGATAGTAGAACGGCCCCAACGGGATGTAGAGATTGCTGAACACCGGCACGTAAAGGTTGGTCTCACCCACCGCCAGCCATGCAGCGATCCCGGCGACAACGAATTCTCCGGCAAGGCGCACTTTGGCAGGAACACCCTTGTGCGCATATTTGGTGACCTTGTCATAATCGTCGAGAAAACCGATCAAGCCAAAGCCCAGGGTCACGACGACACAGGCCCAGACCAACCAGCTATCAAGGTCCATCCACAGCAGCAACGACAGCGTAAGCGCCGTAACGATCATCAAGCCGCCCATCGTCGGCGTGCCGCGCTTGGCCAGATGCGATTGCGGGCCATCCTCACGGATCGGCTGCCCTCTGCCCTGACGGATTCGCAGCATGTTGATAAAGCGCGGACCGATGATCAGGCCGATCACCAGTGCGGTGACCAGGGTTATTCCAGCCCGAAACGTCTGGTAACGGATAAGATTGCTGAATCCTTCGAATTCAAGCCATTGCGCCAGCAGATAAAGCATTCATTGTTCCCTGGCGGTAAGCGCACGCACAAGGGCGCCCAAGCCCACCGAATTCGACCCCTTTACGAGGATGGCATCACCCCCGCGCACGCCATCAGCAACAAGGCACGCTTGCGCTTCTTTCGCGCTTTCCACATGCGCCACATCAATTGGAGCGGCAAGCGACGAGGCCGGTTTTTTCCCCAGCGCGTCAGCCAAAGCCACCATTTCGGGGCCAACCAGAATAAGCTTGTCAACTTTGCCTTGGGCAATCGGACCCGCCAATTCGGCATGATAACGCGCTTCGTCCGCGCCAAGTTCACGCATTGCACCCAAAATGGCAACGCGTCGCTTGGCGGGTGTCTGCCCCAGTTGCTGAAGCGTTACCGCCATCGATGCAGGATTGGCGTTGTAACTCTCGTCAATCAGCAGCGCCTCGTCCGATCCGTCGCCACCCGATGCGGCAATGGTATGGCGCGCACCGCGCCCGGCAAGGCCTTCCATTTCCGCCAAGGCCAGCCCCGCAGCACCAAGATCGCCACCGATAGCGTCAACCGCCGCCATCACGGCAAGCGAATTGGCCACCCAATGCGCACCGGGTTGGGCGATGGTATAGCAAACCTTGCGGCCACCCAGATCAGCCGTCACCAGAGTTCCGCCACCAACCGCCGGGACCGCGTCGATCAACCGCACCGTAGCATCGGCGTGTCGACCGAAAGTGACGATCCGCGCGGCATGAAGCGCCGCCTTGGCGCGCAGGCGTTCGTAATGGGCGTTATCATGCGGGACAATCGCGACGCCGCCGGGTTCAAGACCTTCAAAAATCTCGCCTTTGGCATCCGCAATCGCTTCTTCGCCGCTGAAGTGGCCGATATGGGCAGGCGCGATGGTCGTCACGATGGCCACATGCGGGCGCACCAGTTGCGTCAGTGCCGACAGTTCACCAGCATGGTTCATACCCATCTCGAACACGCCAAAGCGCGTGGCCGCAGGCATTCGCGCAAGGCTCAACGGCACACCAACGTGGTTGTTATAGCTCTTGACCGAACGGTGCGCGCGGCCCCTGCTCGACCGGTCAAGCGCTGCATAAAGCGCCTCTTTAACGCCGGTTTTGCCAGCAGAGCCCGTTACGCCGATAATGCCCGCGTCTGCCCTCTGGCGCGCGGCCTTGCCCAGATCCTCAAGCGCCGTTGCCGTATTGGAAACAAGCACGTGCGGGCCGAAACACGCATGTTCCACCGCTGCGCCTGCCGCGCCTTTGCCAAATGCGCCGTCCAGAAAGCGGTGGCCGTCCGAAGCCTCGCCTTTCAGCGCAAAGAACAGATCGCCTTCACGCACTTCGCGGCTGTCAATCTCGACACCGGACACAGCAAAAGGCGCGCTCGCCCTGCCGCCGGTCGCAGCAGCAATCTCGGCGCTGGTCCACAGCGCCAATCCGGCGGCATCAGACGCATCCCCGGGCCATTCAATCAGCGCTGGATGAGCGGTCATGTCGTGCACTCCCTTGCAACCTGCACATCGTCAAATGGCAGGACGCGCATCGCATCGCCCCGCCCGATTATCTGCCCCTGTTCATGCCCTTTGCCCGCCACCAGCACAATATCGTCACGGCCTGCCTCGGCAATCGCCGCCGCTATGGCGCTGCGCCGATCGCCAATCTCGCGCGCTTTCGCATCGCATCCGGCCAGAACCGCGGCGCGTATTTCCGCTGCATCTTCGCCGCGCGGATTATCGTCGGTCACGATCACAAGGTCTGATCCGGCACAAGCCGCACGGCCCATTTCCGGACGCTTGCCGCCATCGCGGTCCCCGCCTGCGCCAAACACCGTAATCAACCGCCCCTGCACATGCGGACGCAAAGCGGCAATCGCGGCATCAATAGCATCAGGCGTATGCGCATAATCGACATAGACCGGCGCCCCCGCACGGTTGATCGCCGCGCGCTCAAGCCGTCCGCGCACCGGCTGCAACCGTCCCACTGCATCGAACACGCGATCTGCATCCAGACCCGAAGCCAGCGCCAGGCCTGCCGATACCAGCGCATTTGCCGCCTGATAGGCCCCGATCAGCGGCAGGTTGATCTTGCGGACTTTACCCTCGCATTCCACCTCAAGCGTCTGGCCAAGCTGCGTCGGTGTCCGCTTGAGCAAGCGGATGGCATCGCCCTGCCCCCCAACGCCGAACAACTGCAAGCCCCGCCGGTGGACATGATCGACCGCCCGTTCGGACCATTCGTCATCCATCCACACAACCGCCGTGCCGCCATCTTCGACGACATGATCGAACAGCCGCATTTTGGCCGCGAAGTAATCTTCCATCGTGGCGTGATAATCGAGGTGATCGCGGCTTAGGTTGGTGAAAGCCCCTGCAACAACGCGCAACCCCTCGTTGCGGTACTGCGAAAGGCCATGGCTCGATGCCTCATAGGCAACATGCGTCACGCCTTCACGCGCCAAACCGGTCATATTCGAAAGGAACGTGACGATGTCCGGCGTGGTCAAGCCGGTTGAAACGCTCTCGTCCGCTGTGGTCACACCCAGCGTGCCGATCGATGCCGCCGAATACCCGGCCATGCGCCAGATCTGGCGGGTCATTTCAACGCATGATGTTTTGCCGTTGGTGCCCGTCACCGCCACCACGGTTTCCGGCACGGGCTGGAAAAACCGCGAGGCCAGTGTCGCAAAAGCGCGCCGTGGTTCTGCATCCGCTACATGGACCGCGCCGTCCACCACCGCTTCAGGGCGGGCAACGATGGCGACGGCACCTGCCTGCACCGCATGCGCGATAAAATCCTCGCCGTTGAACCGCGCGCCCGGAAAGGCCCCGAACACCGTGCCGGGGGCAACTTTGCGATGATCGATGGCAAAGCCGGTCACGTTGGCGTCTGATCCTGTAACCGACAGGCCCGCTGCACCAAGGATCGTATCAAGCTTCATTCGCCGTCCCCATTGCGCACCAGCGGTGACAAATCAGAGATATCGATATCACGGCTGTCATCCGGCACAATGCCCAGCAACGG
The DNA here is from genome assembly GCA_964609325.1 of uncultured Novosphingobium sp. Lineage (GTDB taxonomy): Bacteria > Pseudomonadota > Alphaproteobacteria > Sphingomonadales > Sphingomonadaceae > Novosphingobium. The sequence goes on from CAZSTP010000028.1 coordinate 20,882, forward strand.
CCCGATGCGTGGCACCACCCGACCGACAATCGGTCCGGCATTCCATGCTGCTGTACGCTGGAACGACGTCGCTGCGGTGCCCTGCGGCTCATCAAGCATGACAATCACGACATAGCGCGGCTTATCCATCGGGAAAGCAGCCGCGAATGTGGCCACCAGCGACGTCCGGTTATAACC
>CAZSTP010000029.1:0-21040 GCA_964609325.1 uncultured Novosphingobium sp.
GCGCGGAGGCGCAGAGGCGCGGAGGGGGCGGCTTTTGGCTATAAGGCCGCTTCTTCATTGAGCCTTGAGCAAAGCGAGCCGGTGCCGTCCGCAAAGCGGCTTCGCCGCCAGTCCCGGCATCTCTGCGTCTTGCCTTATTCTCTGCGTCTCTGCGTCTCTGCGTGAAACCTGCTCCGTCTGCTTACGGGCGCGGCCTTTGGTTTGCGGCGTTGCAGAAGAAGCAGCGGGATACCGGGGCAGGACCGGGATGACGCGGGTGAAGGGAGTTGCGGTCCTATTTGCTGGCCAAGGGTTCAACCGACCAGACGAGGCCACCGCCAACCCATGTTTCCAGCACTTTGGTTGCGCGGATTTGTTCGGGGCTGGCTGTCATCGGATCGGTATCGACCAGAATGAAATCGGCACGCAGGCCGGGGGCGAGGCGTCCGAAGTGCTTTTCGGCAAAGCCGGCATATGCAGCGTTGCTGGTGTAGGCGGCAAAGGCGGTGACGCGATCAACGCGCTCTTGGGGCTGCCAGCCGCCTGCGGGCTGGCCATCGGGGCCTTGGCGAGTGATGGCGGCGGCAAAACCGGCCCATGGATCGGCTTGTTCCACCGGCGCGTCTGATCCGAAGGCGAGTTTGGCGCCTGCTGCCTGCAAGGATTTCCACGGGTAGGCTCCGGCCAATCGGTCAGGCCCGAGGCGGGCTTCGGCCATGGTGCGATCCGATGTTTGGTGCACCGGTTGCATCGAGGCGATCACGCCATGTTTTCCGAAGCGGGAAAAATCTTTGGGATCAACGATCTGCGCATGTTCGATGCGCCAGCGACGATCGCCTTTGTAGGTATCTGCGAGGTCTTCGATGGCACCGATGGCGGCGGCATTGCCCCGGTCACCAATGGCGTGGATCGCGATCTGGAAGTTGTCCATCGCCGCACGGCTCATCAAATTGCCAAGCTGGGTTTCGGTCAATTGTGGCAGGCCGCTGGTGGCGGGGGCATCGGCATAGGGCGCTTTGAGCCATGCACCGCGTGAGCCCAGCGCGCCATCGAGATAGAGCTTTACGCCATTGAGGCGCAGACGATCTGCATAGAGCCACGGGGAGGGGCCGGGGCCGCCGATCAGGGTCATCTGTTCGTTGCCTGCCGCATAGGCCATGACGCGGACGTATAGTTTGTTGGCATCACCAGCGCGGCGGAAGGCCTGCCAATCTTCGATACTGGTGCCCATATCGGCAACCGCAGTGACGCCGCGTTTGAACAGGATTTGCTGGGCGGTGGCAAAAGCGAAATCGCGATCTTCGGCGCGTGGCGAGGGAAGGCTGGCGCTGACCAGTTCCATCGCGGCATCGACGAGCACTCCTTGCGGCGAGCCATCGGGATTGCGTTCCACTTTGCCGCCTGCCGGGTCTTTGGCCGCAGCAGTGACGCCAGCGGCCTTGAGCGCGGCCGTATTGGCCCAGCCTGCGTGGCCATCGACGCGTTCGAGCCAGACCGGGCGGTTGCCGGTGACGGCATCAAGTTCAGCAGCGGTGGGAAAGCGGCCAAGTGCCCACGTTTCCTGATTCCAGCCGCGCCCGATGATCCACGGACGCTTGGGATGTTCAGCCGCAAAGCTGCGGATCTTTTCAAGGGCCTGCGCAAGCGAAGTGGTTTGAGACAGATCGAGGCTGAGCGCGGCGAGGCCCATCCCCATGACATGGGCATGGGCATCGATCATGCCCGGCAGCATGACGCGGCCTTTGCCATCGACGTGGTATTGGTATTCCTTGCGAGGCTTGGGCTTTTTATCGCCTGTGCGGATCAGGCGGGTGATGGTGCCGGCATTATCGAACATCAGACCGGTGAAGGCTTCCACTTCGCCGTTTGCGCCGATGGTGGTGCCGCGCACATTATCGACGAGGGTATCGGCCAGCGCGGGCGATGACGAGGCGAGCAGCAGGGCTGTGATGCCAAGGCGGGTACGGTTCATTTCGTGGCCTTCCGGCGGGGCAAGCGGCGGATGAGCGCGCTGGTATCTTCGCGGCCATAGCCCATGGCCTGGATATCGACATAGAATTGATCGACCAGCGCGGTGACGGGGACGCTGGCCCCGATGGTGCGCGCCTCGTCCATGGCAAGGCCAAGGTCTTTGCGCATCAGATCGACAGCAAGGCCGAAATCGAATTCGTCCTTGGCCATGGTGTGGAACCGGTTGTCCATTTGCCATGATTGCGCCGCGCCGCCTGAAATGGCTTCGAACACTTTATCAAGATCGAGGTGGGCCAGTTGGGCAAAGCGGATGGCCTCGGCCAGACCGGCGGTGGCACCTGCGATGCACATCTGGTTGGCCATTTTGGCGGTTTGTCCCGCCCCTGATTTGCCGACATGGACAACACGCTTGGCATAAGCTTCCAGCACAGGGCGGGCGGCATCGACGGCTTTGGCGCTGCCGCCGCACATGATGGCCAGCGTGCCGTTCTCTGCGCCCGGTTGCCCGCCGGTGACGGGGGCATCGACGCAGAGCAGTTCCTTGTCGCGGCCTTCGACCGCGATCTGGCGGGCAATCCGCGCCGATACGGTGGTGTGATCGATGAACAATCCACCGCGCCGCAGCGTGGAAAATGCGCCATTCGGGCTGAGCACGACATCGGCCAGATCATCATCATTGCCGACGCATGTGATCACCACATCCGCGCCATCAGCAGCATCGGCAGGGCTGGACGCAACGCGCACGGTGATATCGGCATTGGCGGTTTGCCATGCCTCTGCCCGGGTGGTGGTGCGGTTATAAATGGTGAGGTTGTGACCGGCGTGGCCGAGGTGACGGGCCATTGCCCCGCCCATCACGCCAAGGCCGATAAAGGCAACGTTGGCAGGGCTGGCCGCAAGCGGTGTGTGATCTTTCATGGGGACTTTCATATCGGGTTTGAGCGCTTGTGCCAGCCCCTTGCGCGCAGATGAAGCCCGTAGCATGAGCGTGGGCGATGCAGCGCCGGACAGAAACGATTTCGCGATATGCCAGAGCGGCATTCTGGCCCGCGCTGGTGTTTGCGCTGGTCATGGCAGTGCTGCCAAAGCCGCCGGAATTGCCGACGGATAGTCTGGGTGACAAGTTCCACCATATGATGGCGTTTTTTACGCTGACGGTGCTGGCAGGCGCAGGTTGGCTGCGTCTTCCAGCGGTGCGATTGGTGTTCGTGCTTTCGCTGGTGGGGGTGGGGATCGAGGTTGCGCAGATGATTCCCGCTTTGCACCGCACAGCAGACTGGCGCGACTGGATGGCGGATTCACTGGCGATTCTTGCCGCCTTGGTGCCCGTTGGCCTTTTGCGCCACCTTAACGCGCGCGCAGGTTCAGCTTGAGGTTTCCTTGGGGCTTGGTTTCCGTTAGGGCGCGGGCATGGAAAATACGGTTCTCAAGCCCGCCGAGCAGGCCGATGCCCTGCTGACACTCGCCGATGTTCGTGATGCGGCGCAGCGTATTGCCGGACAAGTGGTCCGCACGCCGACGCTGCACAGCAAGACGTTGAGCGCGATTACCGGTGCGAATATCTGGCTGAAGTTTGAAAACCTGCAATTTACAGCCGCTTATAAAGAGCGTGGGGCGCTGAACGCTTTGCTGCAATTGACGCAGGAACAGCGTGATCGCGGGGTGATTGCGGCATCGGCAGGCAATCATGCGCAAGGGCTTTCCTATCACGGCACGCGGCTGGGCATGCCGGTGACCATCGTGATGCCCAAGACGACGCCGACCGTAAAGATCATGCAAACCGAGGCCGTGGGCGGCAAAGTGGTGCTGGAGGGCGAGACTTTTGACGAGGCCTATGCCCATGCGCGCAAGCTGGAAGGCGAATTGGGGCTGACGTTTGTCCACCCGTTCGACGATCCGCGCGTGGCGGCAGGGCAAGGCACGGTAGCGCTCGAAATGCTGGAAGACGCACCCGAAATCGATATGTTGGTAGTGCCCATCGGTGGCGGCGGACTGCTTTCGGGCATGGGCACGGCGGCGCGCGGGATCAAGCCGGATATCGGGCTGATCGGGGTACAGGCCGAACTGTTCCCATCGATGTTTGCCAAGCTGAAGCATCTGGATATGGCATGCGGCGGCGATACGCTGGCTGAAGGCATCGCGGTGAAAGAGCCGGGGCAATTTACATCGAAAGTGCTGGCGCAGATCGTTGACGATATCGTGCTGGTGGATGAGGCGGCGCTGGAAAGCGCGGTGGCGCTGCTGTTGCAGATTGAAAAGACGGTGGTGGAAGGCGCGGGCGCGGCAGGGCTTGCGGCGATGATGGCGCATCGTGACCTGTTTGCTGGGCGCAATGTTGGCGTGGTGCTGTGCGGCGGCAATATCGACACGCGGTTGCTGGCCAATGTGCTGCTGCGCGATCTGGCGCGGTCTGGCCGTCTGGGCCGTTTGCGGATCACGTTGCAGGACCGGCCCGGCGCGTTGTTCAAGGTGGTGGAGGAATTCAACCGCCATCAGGTGAATATTCTGGAGGTGTGGCACCAGCGCATCTTTACCTCGCTTCCGGCCAAGGGCCTGACCGCCGAGATCGAGTGCGAGGCGCGCGACCGCGAACAGATTGACCGGCTGGTCGCCGGGTTGCGGGCCAAAGGTTATAACGTGGAACAGGTTGAGCTTGCCTGAGTGGCAAGGCGGGAATCGGCCACGTTAACTTTTGCCGGCAGGGTGTCCTGTAACAGGACCGGGGCAGGCAACTGTGGGTAAAACGCCGGAACGGTCGTAATTGGGTTGCGGATTGTCTGGCAATCTATGGTTAATGGGGCTTTCATCATTTGAACGGCTGAGGCATTGTCACATTTGACAGGCCGGATAGTCCGACCGCAGGAGGCAACTGCAAGCTGTGACCGCCCCAGTCCGATTTCCGCGATTTTTCGTGACCAGCCCTGCGCCGTGCCCTTATTTGCCGGGGCGGAGCGAGCGCAAGGTCTTTACCGAGCTGAAAGGGCCGAACGCGGACGAACTGAACGATGCGCTTGGCCGCATCGGCTTTCGTCGCAGCCAGACCGTGGCGTACCGGCCCAGTTGTGTGGAATGCACCGCCTGCGTATCGGTGCGTGTGGTCACGCAAGAGTTCAAGCCATCGTCCACCCAGAAGCGGATCTGGAAGCGCAATAACGATCTGGTGGTAAATGTGTGCCGCCCATGGTCTACCCCGGAACAGTTTGAGCTGTTGCAGCGTTATCTTGCCGTGCGCCATCCCGGCGGGGGGATGGCGAGCATGGACGAGATGGACTTTTCCGACATGGTGGAGCACTCACCCGTAAAGAGTTATGTGATTGAATATCGTGAGCCGACAGACGATGGTTCGGTAGGGAGACTGGTTGGCGCCTGTCTCGCTGACGAGCAGGGCGATGGCCTCTCGATGATTTACAGTTTCTATGACCCACAACACGAGACACGGTCCGGGCTTGGCACTTTCATCATCCTTGACCACATCCAGCGCGCGGCCCGCGTGGGATTGCCTTATGTCTACCTCGGCTACTGGGTGGAAGGGTCAGAGCGCATGCAATACAAAGTGCGCTTCCGGCCCATGGAGAAGCTGGGCCGTGACGGGTGGGAGCGGTTTGAACCGGCCGAACAGGCCAGCGCCATTGGCCGCGCGGTTGCCGCGCGCAGCGGCAGCAACGGCACGGGCAGCGTGGAAGGCAGCCTCAAGGACGGCGTTCACGGGGCGCAAGAGCGTTACGCGCACGTCTGATCTGCCATTGGCGCGGATCGTTGCGGCGCTGCTGGCGCTGGGCGTGCCGGCGCAGATTTTCGCGCAATCAATGCCAGTTGGTCTTCAGGCCGATCAGGAGCTTCGGGCGCTGATCCCCGATTCTGCGGTGCAGGATGCAGATACGTGGGCGGTGGATACCGATGCCGCGCGCACCGGCGCTCCGCCCGAAACGTTGATCGAAGAGATCGAGGCGGATGCGGCCATGCCCGATATTGCGGGCATTACGATTCCATGGCCCGATGGCACCGAATTGCCGAAGATTGAACCCTTGACGCCCGACCCCGACATTGATGTGGCCGAGCAATCCACCGATGCGGCAGTCGAGGCTTTGCCGGGGCAGGAGGAGACCGATTCAGGCGTTGGTGCAAAGCTGGTGGACGCCGATATTGTGCGCGTGGGCAGGCAGGTGGAACTGGCGTTCCCGCGCGGTGCCGAGGCGATTGCCGATCAGGCGGATATAGCGGCGCGCTTTGCGGGGTTATCGGCGCTTAAATCGTTCGATGACGATGAAGACAATCTGGCCCAGATCGTGCGCCGTGCGCGGACCGACCGCGAATTGCTGATCAATATTCTGCGCATTCACGGGTTTTACGATGCGCAAGTTTATCAGTCGCTTGGCGGGTTGTCTGCGGCGGCCAGTGCCGATGAAGCGGGGCCGGTTGACGTTGAAAAGGTGGTGGTGCGGTTCGATTTGCAGCCCGGCCCGCAATACCGGATAGGCCGGATCGGTTTGGGCGAGCTTGATGCCGGGGGCGATGCCTTTGCGGCGTTGCGCGCGGCGTTCAGGCTGAAGCCGGGCGATGCGATCCAATCGGACCGGGTTGTGGCCGAACGGCTGAACCTGCAAAGCGCGCTGGGCGAAGGCGGCTATGCCTTTGCTAAAGTGGGCGAGCCCGACCTGCTGATCGATCACGAGCGGCGCGAGGGTGACCTGACGGTTCCGGTGACGCCGGGCGGCAGATATGCGATCGGACGGGTGGTTTCATCGCGCGAAAAATTCCTGAGTTCACGCCACCTTGATCGCATCGCCCGGTTTGACAGCGGCGATGCCTACAAGCTGTCCGAGATTGATGATCTGCGGCAGGCGGTGCTGGCGACGGGCCTAGTTTCTTCGGTAACGGTGGAAACGCGCGAGGTGACCAAGCCGGTGGGTGATGCGCCGGGCACCGTTGATGTTGACGTGACGCTGACGCCAGCGCCGTTGCACACCATTGCGGGCCTTGCCGGTTATTCGAGCGGCGAAGGTTTCCGGCTGGAGGCGCAATGGGAGCACCGCAACATCTTCCCGCCCGAAGGGATGTTGCGTGTTCGCGGTGTGGTGGGAACGCAAGAGCAGTTGGCGGGGGTGACCTTCCGCCGCAACAACTTCCTCAAGCGCGATCTGACCTTCAATTCCGATATCTTCGTGCGCAATCAGGTAAGTCCGGCGTTCGAGGCCCTGACGATTTCGGGCATTGCGGGGGTTGAGCGGCAGACGACGCTGCTGTTCCAGAAGCCGTGGATATTTGCGGGCGGCCTTGAAATTCTGGCGACGCGCGAACGCGATGCGGCGGCGATCCGGGCGAATGCGCCGCGCACGACATATTTCATCGGCGCGCTGCCTTTGCGCGGGATGTATGATGGCAGTGACAGTCTGCTTGATCCTTCGCGCGGGTTCCGTGTGGGCTTGCGCGCATCGCCCGAGATTTCGGTGCAGAACGGTGTGCGATCGACGTATGGCCGGGTGCAGTTTGACGCGAGCTATTACCAGCCCGCCGGCGATAGCGTGGTGGTGGCAGGGCGCGTGCGGCTGGGCACGATCATGGGCGCGCCGATTGCCAGCATCGCGCCATCGCGCCGGTTCTATGCCGGTGGCGGCGGATCGGTGCGCGGCTATGGCTTCCAGCAGATCGGCCCGCGCGATGCGCTGAATGCGCCAAGCGGTGGGCGCGCCTTGAGCGAGTTTTCGCTGGAAGCGCGCGTCAAGACGGGGCTGATGGGTGGCGCGGTGAGCGTTGTGCCGTTTGTGGATGCGGGCGCGGTGGACACCACCACGCGCCCCAGTTTTCAGGACATCAAGATCGGGGTTGGCGTTGGCGTGCGCTATCAGACAAACTTCGGGCCGATCCGCATTGACGTGGGCACGCCGCTGAACCGCGAGCCGGGTGATAGCCGGATCGGCGTTTACGTGGCCTTGGGTCAGGCGTTCTGATGGACGGAATGAACCCGACCCCTGTAGCGCCGGTGCGTTCCCGGAAGGTGCAGTTTGCCCTGGGGTTTGCGCGCCGGTTGGCGATCCTGATGGTGGCGGGCGTGGCTTTCGTGCTGGCGGCGTTGCTGGTGCTGGATTCATCGCTGGGGCACCGTCTGGTGGCAGACCGGATTGCGGCGTTTGCGCCCGGTTCCGGTTTGCGGATCGAGATTGGCCGGATTGACGGTTCGATTTACGATCAGGCATCGTTGCGTGATATCCGGGTGAGCGATCCCGAAGGGGTATTTCTGACGATCCCCGAGGCGGAATTGAGCTGGCGGCCGTTTTCTTGGCTGAAATCCGGACTGGATGTGCGGTTGCTGGCGCTGCATCGCGGGATCTTGCGCCGCGCGCCGCGTTTGCGCCCGAGCGAGGACAAGAACGCGCCGGTCCTGCCCGACTTCGACATTCGCGTAGACAAGCTGGTGATCGACAACCTGACCGTGTCCGAGGCGATGGCAGGACAAAAGCGGCGGGTGGATATGGTGGCCCGCGCGGATATTCGCGGCGGGCACGCGATTGTGGATGTGGATGGCCGGTTCGGCGAGAAAGACCGGATCGTGTTCAAGCTGGACAGCGAACCGGACCGCGACAAGTTTGATCTGGCGCTGACATATGATGCGCCCAAGGATGGCGTGATTGCCACGCTGGCCGGAGCCAAGCGCGACATCAAGGCGCGGATATCCGGACGCGGCAGTTGGGCACAGTGGAACGGCCTTGCCTTTGCCACGCAGGATGGCGCGCGGCTGGCGGCGTTTCAACTGCAGAACCGTTCGGGAGTTTACAAGCTGGCGGGGCAGGCGTGGCCCGATGGCATCCTGAAAGGGATTGCCGGGCGCGCGGTGGGGCAGACGCTATCTGTGGTTTATGACGGGACGTTTGCCGCCAATGCGCTTGATGGCCGGTTGGCAGTGGCGGGCGAGGCGTTTGAATTGGCGGCCAGCGGAAAGCTTGATCTGGCAAACAATGAAGCCGACGCGGTGAAAGTGCGCGCCAAAGTGCTGCGCCCTGAGCGGTTGGTATCATCGCCGCAGCTTGAGAATGTGGCGCTGGATGCAACGCTGGACGGTGCCTTTTCCGATCTGGAAATCGAGCATGTGCTGACCGCCGGACGGTTGAAGCTGGGTGCGCTGGATGCACAAGGACTGCGCAGCGCAGGGACCGCGACATGGGACGGCAAACGCTTTGTGCTGCCCGTGGCGCTGACAGCACGCCGCGTGACGACGGGCAATGCTCTGATTGATCCGCGCTTTCCGGGCGGGCGCATTACTGGTGATCTGGAGTTTGCGGGCAGCAAGCTGACGTCTGACAACCTGACTTTGGCGTTGAAGGGGCTGGGCGCGCAATTGGCGTTGAGCGGCGATATGGCGCGGGGCGGCTATGCGCTGGCAGGGCCGGTGGCGGCGCGGGGATTTGCCGTGTCCAATCTTGGTTCGATTGATGGCAATGCCAAAATCCTGTTCAAGATCGGCGATGGCGTGCCGTGGACGTTGCAGGCCAATGTGGCCGGGCGGATGACACGCATTGATAACGGCACATTGCAAAGTCTGACGGGCGGCAATGTGCGCTTTGCCGGAGGTGTGGCGCTGGGCGAGCGGATTCCGGTGACGTTCCGCAAGGCGACGGTGACTTCGGTCAAGCTGCAATTGGCGCTGGATGGCAAAGTCCAGACAGGCGGCGCGGCATCGCTGACAGGGCAGGGCCGCCATACCGAATACGGGGCCTTTACGGTGCAAGCGGCGATGACCGGTGAGGGGCCGAATGCAGTGCTGGTGTTTGCCAATCCGCTGCCTGCGGCGGGCCTGAAAGACGTGCGCGTGGCGCTATCGCCCATTGCCGATGGTTTCCGCATCGAGACGGGCGGGGAATCGCGGTTGGGGCCGTTTGCGGGGGCGTTTGGCCTGTTTGTGCCGCAGGGCGGGCCGACGCGCGTTGAGATCGAGACGTTTCGCGTGTGGCAGACCGATGTGACCGGCGGAGTGACGCTGGGCGATGCCGGTGTTGCGGGCCAATTGGCGATGGTTGGCGGGGGGCTGAACGGTTCGGTCCTGCTGGTACCGCGCGATGGCGGGCAGGGCTTTGATGCCAATGTGACCGCGCGCAATGCCAAGTTTGGCGGGGCCAATCCGCTATCAATCGGCAATGCCAAGATCGATGCGACGGGATTGATCAAGGACGGCCATTCGACGGTCGAAGGCACGCTGCTGGCCGAGGGGATCGGCATGGGCAAAGTCTTTGTCGGGCGGTTGGCAGCGGCGGCCTATTTGCAGGACGGCAGCGGTTCGGTCACGGCTTCGGTTTCGGGCAGGCGCGGTACGCGGTTTGCATTGCAGGGCACGGCGGCCTTCGCGCCCGACCAGATCGTGGCCTATGTCTCGGGCGAATATGCCGGACGCAAGGTGACGATGCCCCGGCGCGCGGTGATGACGCGTGAGGGTGAGGGGTGGAAGCTGGCTCCCACCCAGATCGGCTTTGGCCGGGGCATTCTGATCGCGGAAGGCCACGTGCTGGGCGGGCCGACGCAGATGAAGCTGCTGCTTTCGCAAATGCCGGTATCGGTGGTGGACATCGTGATCGCCGACCTTGGCCTTGGCGGGGTGGCATCGGGCGTGGTGGAATATGCCAATGACGGGCAGGGCGCGCCTTCGGGCAATGCGGCGCTGATGGTCAAAGGCTTCACGCGCTCGGGGCTGGTGCTCACATCGCGCCCGGTTGACTTGGCGCTGGTGGCGCAGCTTGATCCCGATGCCTTGCAGGCACGCGCGGTGATCCGTGAAGGCGCGGATATACGCGGGCGGTTTCAGGCGAGGATCAGCGGTTTGCCGCGCGGTGGCGGGGTGATGGACCGGCTTTCGGCAGGCCAGCTTGCGGGCCAGTTGCGCTATTCCGGACCGGCGGAGGCGCTGTGGCGTCTGACGGGGGTGGAGATATTCGATCTGACAGGGCCGCTGGGCGTGCGCGCCGATATTGGCGGCACGATTGTGGAGCCTGTGTTGCGCGGGGCCTTATCCTCCAAGGGTTTGCGGGTGCAAAGTACCTTGACCGGCACGGATATCCGGCAAGTGCAGATGGCGGGGACTTTTGCGGATTCAACGCTGTCGCTCGCGCGGTTTTCCGGCACGACGCCCAATGGCGGCACGGTGAGCGGGAGCGGGAGCGTTGGCCTTGCCAACCTTGCGACGCGCGGGCCTTCGATTGATTTGCGGCTTTCGGCCAAGAATGCGGCGCTGGTCAATCGCGACGATATGGCGGCGGCGGTGACCGGCCCCTTGCGCATTGTCAGCGATGGCGTGGGCGGCACGATTGCAGGCCGCGTGCGGATTGATACGGCGCGATGGACGCTGGGCAACGCCAGCGTTGTGCGCGAATTGCCAAACATCGCCACGCGCGAGGTGAATGCGCCTGCCGATGCCGCGCCCCCGCGCGTGGCCGCCGTGCCATGGCGGTTCCTGATCGACGCGGCGGGGGCCAATCGCATCGCGGTGCGCGGGCTTGGGCTTGATAGCGAATGGGGTGCCGATATCCGCCTGCGCGGAACGACAGCAGCCCCGCAGATATTGGGCACCGCCGATCTGGTGCGCGGCGGTTACGAATTTGCGGGCAAACGCTTTGAACTGACGCGGGGCCGCATCCGCTTTACCGGGCAAGTGCCGGTTGATCCTTTGCTGGATATCGTGGCCGAGGGCGATGCCAACAACGTGAGCGCCAAGATTGCGATCACCGGAACGGGCTTCAAACCGGTAATCACGTTCTCGTCGACGCCGGCCTTGCCTGAAGAGGAATTGCTGAGCCGGTTGTTGTTTGGCAGCTCGATCACGCAGATTTCCGCACCCGAGGCGGTGCAACTGGCATCGGCGCTGGCCAGTTTGCGCGGCGGCGGCGGGCTTGATCCGATCAACAAATTGCGCGCGGCGATCGGGCTGGACCGGTTGCGCATTGTAGGGGCGGACCCGTCAATCGGATCGAGCACCAGCGTTGCGGTGGGCAAGTATCTGGGACGGCGCGTGTTTGTGGAACTGATTACCGATGGCGGCGGCTATAGCGCGACATCGGTGGAGTTCCGGATCACGCGGTGGCTGGCGGTTCTGGCGACGGTATCCACCATCGGCGATGAAAGCATCAACTTGCGCGCCGCCAAGGATTATTAAGCTGCTGTAACGACGGTGCAATACCGACTTCAAACTGACACTTCTTCGTGGCCTTGGGGAGGTATGACCAACGCATTGCGCCCATTGCTTCTATGCGATCTGACCCAGAGCTATGCGCCGCATGGTGGCGGGGGGATCGGCACCTATCTGCGCGAAAAGCAGCGCTATATTCTGGATCATACCCCGCATCGGCTGTTGCAGATCGTACCCGGCCCGGAAGACCGCATTGTCGAGGACGGGCGGCACATCTGGGCCGAAGTGGGGGCCGAACAAGTGCGGGGCAGCCCGAACTATCGCTTCATCATGCGCACCGGGGTGGTGCGCGAGGTGTTGGAGCGATACCGGCCCGATCTGATTGAATCGCAATGCCCATGGGTGCTGCCGTGGACGGCGATCCATTATGGCAAGGCGTTTCCCGAAACCGCGTTGGTGGCGGGGTATCACACCGATTTTCCCGAGGCGCATATCTATCGCGTTGGATCGAGCCTGTTCGGCAGCTTTGTGGCGAGCGGGTTGCGGCGGCTGGCCACGGGCTATGCGCAATTGACGTACCGCGAGTTTGACCGCGTTTATACGCTGAGCACGGTGATGGCGCGGGCGCTGGACGCATACGGGATCGGCCATGTGGATGTGCTGTCTTTGGGGGTGGACACCGATCTGTTCCATCCGCAGCGGCGCGATCCGGCGTGGCGCGATAGCCTGGGCCTGACCGCGCGCGGACCACTGTTGGTCTATGCCGGGCGGCTGGACAACGAGAAGCGCGCCTATCGGCTGCTGGAGATGTTCAAGCGGCTGCCATCATCGCTGGATGCCGGGTTGGTGCTGATCGGCGATGGCAAGCTGCGCGCGACGCTGGAGGAGCATTCGCGTGGCTGGCAGGTGGCGTTTCCCGGCTATATTGCGGATCGTGCGCAACTGGCGCGGGCTTTGGCCTCTGCCGATATCTATGTTTCGGCAATGGCCGACGAAACGTTCGGCATTTCGGTGATCGAGGCGCAGGCGAGCGGTCTGCCGATTGTGGGTGTGGCATCGGGCGCGATGCCCGAGCGTGTACCCGAAGGGACCGGAGTATTGGTGCCGGTTGACGATTCAGGAGCGATGGCCGGCGCGGTGGTATCGGTTTGGCGCGGGGCACACCGGCAGATGGGGCAGGCGGCGCGGAGCCATGTGGCGGGGCGCTTTGAATGGCGGCAGACGTTCGAGGCGCTTTTGGGCGAAGTCTATCCCAAGGCGCTGCGGGCGGCGGGCGCGCGCATGGAAAAGGGCCGCTCCGGATGGAACGGCCCTGGTATTCTTTCCAATCGCGAAATGATCAGGCAGGCAAGCCGCTGATCGCCTTCATTTCCATGAAGTCTTTGAGGCCATAGAGCCCGCCTTCACGGCCATTGCCCGATTGCTTGTAACCGCCGAACGGAGCGCCGGGGGTGGGGCCCCAGTTGTTGATGGCGACTGCTCCGGCGCGCAGTTCCGGCACGATGGCAGCGGCTTTGGCCGGATCGCCGGTGATACAGGCCGAGAGGCCGTATGCAGTATCGTTGGCGATTTCGATGGCCTGTTCGATGCTGTCATAGGCCATGATCGTGGCGACAGGGCCGAAGATTTCCTCTTGCGCGATCCGCATATCGGGGGTGACGCCAGAGAACACGGTGGGCTTGATATAGTAGCCGCGATTGACGTTGGCAGGCAGATCAGGGCCGCCGGTTTCAAGCTTTGCGCCTTCATCGATGGCTGACTGGATCAACCCGCGAATCTTGTCGAACTGTGCCTTGTTGACGACAGGGCCGATATGGCCGCCTTCTTCCATCGGATCACCGACCGTGGTTGCCGAATACATTGCCGAGACGAATGCCGCGGCTTCATCGGCGCGTTCACGCGGCACCAGAATGCGCGTGGGCGAAATGCAGCTTTGGCCGCTGTTGATGAGGGGGCCTGAAGCGGTGGCGGGCAAATGTGCGGCAAAATCGGCATCGGGAAGCACCACGTTTGGTGACTTGCCGCCCAATTCCTGATGCACGCGCTTGACCGTATCGGCAGCAGCCTTGGCCACGAGGATGCCGGCGCGGGTGGAGCCGGTGAAGCTGACCATATCGATGCCGGGGTGCGAGCTGATCGCGGTGCCAACGCCCGGGCCATCACCCTGAACGAGGTTGAAAACGCCCGGTGGAACGCCTGCCGCATCAAGGATTTCGGCGAAGATCGCAGCGTTGGTGGGGCATTCTTCCGAAGGCTTGAGGATCATGGTGTTGCCAGCGGCAATCGCGGGCGCAACCTTGAGCGCGATCTGGTTCAACGGCCAGTTCCACGGGGTGATCATGCCGACGACGCCGATGGGTTCATAGGCGACTTTGAAAGCGCCGTTGTCTTCGAGGAAGTTGAAGTTCTTGAGCGCGGCCATGGTGCCGAGGAATCCGCCGATCCCCGCGCCGACTTGCGCGGTGCTGGCGAAGCTGACCGGAGCGCCCATTTCCTCGGCCATAGCGGCAGCGAGATCGGGCACACGCTTTTTATATTCGGCAACGATCCGGTCCATCAGCGCAAGGCGTTCTTCGCGCGAGGTTCTGCTGAAGGTTTTGAAGGCGGCGGTGGCGGCGGCTACTGCCTTGTCAACGTCTGCCTGCGTTCCCAAGGTGATCGCGCAGCATGCTTCTTCGGTGGCCGGATTGATGACTTCGTGGCGGGTGCCGCCTTCGCTGTTGACCCATTGGCCATTGATGTAATGCTGAAGCCTCTCGCGCATGGCGATCTCCCGAAGTGAAATTAAAAAAGGGCGTGTCCCGGACGTTATTCGGTCCGATGTTCCGCGCCCCCCGGAAGCTAGGCATTAGCGTTGCACTATGCAACCCGTCTGCGGAATGGTTTGGGCGGTCAGACCCTGCGACCGCGAAATAGCTGTACCAGCCCGACAATCAGGGCGAGAACGAGCAGGATGTGAATGACGCCTGCGGTGACTTTGAAGGCAAAGACGCCAAGCGCCCACAACACGAACAGAACGAGCGCGACGGTCAATAGCATGAGAATTCTCCCTAAGGCCCCCCCGTCAGGTTTCCCGTTCCTGCAATCCGTGAGCACCCGAATTGGTTCCACCGCCTGTGCGCAGCACGCGTGACTGGTTGGTTCCACCGGTGCTGCTGATAACCATTTCTTTGTAACCGTTTGCTAATCATCGAAATAATGAGGAAGCTTCCATTTTCTCGGCGAGAAAGATCGCAACAGTCATCGGGTGCGACCAGCGCCCGCTGGATCATTGCGGGCACCTTTCTGGCGCTGCTGGCGCTCACCGCAGCACTGGTTACGGCGTTTCGCAATTCCACGAACATTGCCGATGAATATGCCCGGACCGAAGAACGACGATTGGTCCAGCGGTTCGTTGAACGCAACGGTCGCAAGATCGCCGAGGCCGGGATGCTGCAAGTCCGATGGGATGATGCGGTTACCAGGCTGAACAGCCCTGACTTCGAACCGTGGGCCCGCGAATTTCTGGCAGGTTATTTTTGGGGCAGCCATGCGATAGACCAGCTCTATCATGTGCGCTTCGATGGAAGAGTGGTGCATTGCTGGAAGGGCGTGAAGCTGGAAGACCGTTGCGAGCTTGGCGTGCTGGAACCCCAGGTCCGCGAACTGATCACACGCTCGGTGCATGAGAGCCGCAGTGGAATACGCACGGCACAGTGGCGCAGCCATGGCACTATCAACTGGCCCTACGATGCCAAAGGGCTGCCGATCTCCCGTGGACTGGCATCGATGACGCTGCATGACGGGAAACCGGCTTTTCTGGCGGTGGCATCGATTGTGCCCGACGTTCAACCCGGGCTGTTGAGCGGTGCGCCTGACTATATCGTGCTGCTCCGCTATTTCGATGCGCGGGTCATCGCCGATATTGGCGGTTCGTTGCTGCTTTCGGATGTGCGCCTGACCATGCAGCCGGATTTGGCAAGTGGCCGGAATTCTTTGCGCCTTTCCGGCATCGGCGATGCCGGCACCGGCTATATATCGTGGGTGGCCAAGCCGCCTGGACCGGCAATTCTGCGGCGTACAGCGCCACTGCTGGCGGTCTATATCCTGTTTTTCCTAGGGGTGATGGCTGGCGGGGCGATTATCGTGCGGCGGATGCGCCGGACGACCGGCGAATTGATGGCCAGCGAGGCGCAGGCCCAACACAACGCCATGCATGATGCGATGTCCGGTTTGCCCAACCGCGCGCATTTCATGCAGCAATTGCGGCAAGAGCTTTCGGCCTGTGTAGAGCGGCGCGAACTGGGTGATGTGTTCGTGGCCTATATCGATATTGACCGGTTCAAAGTGGTCAACGACACACTGGGGCATCACATCGGTGACGAATTGGTGCGGCAGGTGGCCTTGCGGTTGCGCCGGTCCTTGCAGCCGGGCGATTTCCTGTCGCGTTTCGGCGGCGATGAATTTGTGCTGTTGCGGCGCGCAAAAGGCGGAAGCGTTGCCGCTGACGCCTTGGGCAGCCAGATACTTGCCCTGATGCGCGAGCCCTTCCTGATTTCGGGCAACAATCTTGACGTTAGCTGTTCGTGCGGGATCAGTTGGGGCCCGGAACAGAGCGAAGATCCGGGCGAATTGCTGCGCCGGTCCGATATTGCCCTGTACCGCGCCAAGCAGCGTGGCCGCAGCCGTTATCGCCGGTTCACGCGCGATATGGATGCTTCGGTCAAGCTGCGGCGCGAAATGGAAATGGAGCTGCGCCGCGCGATGGCGCGCGATGAATTGGCGCTGGCCTATCAGCCGATCGTGGATGCGGCTGATGGCACAATTGGCGGGTTCGAGGCGCTTTTGCGCTGGCCGCATCCGGAGCGCGGGCTTATCCGGCCCAACCTGTTTGTGCCGGTGGCAGAGCAAGCCGGCCTGATGGTGCCGCTGGGCAACTGGGTGCTGCGCCGGGCCTTTACCGAATGCCTTGACTGGCCGAATTGCGATATCTCGGTCAACCTTTCGCCCTTGCAGATCATGGCGAACGATTTTCTCACCACAATCGATGCTTTGGTGCGAGAGACCGGTGCCGACCCCAACCGTTATATTCTGGAGGTGACCGAAGGGGTGATGCTGGATCGTAGCGATCATGTGATCGAGGTGCTGAAAGGTCTCAACTATCGCGGATTCCGCATCGCGCTGGATGACTTTGGCATCGGCTATTCGTCGCTGAGCTACTTGCGCTCGTTCCAGTTTGACCGGATCAAGATTGACCGGTCATTTGTGCAGAATATCGAGGCGGATCTGGATGCGCATGCGATCCTGCGCACGATTGTATCGCTGGGCCATACGCTGCGGATGAAGGTCGTGGCAGAAGGTGTCGAGACACCCGTGCAGCGTGCGCTGGTGCAGGCGGCGGGGTGCCAGATGATTCAAGGGCACCTGTTCTGGATGGCAATGCCGCCCGAGGAAGCGCGGGCTTTGCTGGGGCCGGGAACAGAGCAGGTGTTGAAGACCGCTTAGCCCTTGGCGGTAGCTTTGGTCGTCGCCGTTGCTGTCATGGTGCGGGGATAGATGAAGCCGTGGGCGGGGCTGGCGCGCAGGCCGATGGATTTGGTGGGAGCGTACCAGACGCGCACTTCGCTCCAATCGCCAGCCGCCGATACGTCGACCGCAACCACGCGGCGGTCAATTGCACCTGGACCCGACCAATTGGCATGATCGATCAGGATGTGACGCGCATCGACCACTTCACGAACAACGGCAACGTGGCCATAAGGCATGGCGCGGGTGCCGGCAAAAGCGAGCACGGCCCCCGCCTTTGGTGCATTGCCGCGTTCATAGGTGCCTTCGGCGTTGTTCCACCAATCGCGCGCATTGCCCATGATCTGCACGTCTGAAATCTGGCGGGCGTAAGTGACGCACTGCAGCCGCGCATGGGCAACCGTGGGGATTGCGGCCAGAGACATGAGTGCGAGGAGCGTTGCGATCAGTTTGCGAAGCATGGGCGTATCAATAACGATCCGGCCGGATTCGATAAGCCTTGCAGGCCTCGGTTCATCTGGCGCTCATAACCGTTTATCCCGGCTTGTCGCATGCTGTGGAAAAAATCACGATCCGGTGCGTTGTCCGGTGCGGGTGGCGCGATTCGTGGCCCAAAGAAAAAGGCGCCCGGTTTCCCGGACGCCCGTTTCTGTTTCGTCGGTCTGACGGATCAGAGCGAGTAGTACATGTCGAATTCGACAGCCGAAGGCGTGGTTTCCCAACGCATCACTTCTGGCCACTTCAGTTCGATGTAAGCTTCGATCTGGTCCTTGGTGAACACGCCACCCTGAAGCAGGAATTCATGATCGGCTTCGAGGCTGTCAAGCGCTTCACGCAGGCTGCCGCACACGGTTGGAACTTCTGCGAGTTCTGCGGGTGGCAGATCGTAGAGGTTCTTGTCCATGGCTTCGCCCGGGTGGATCTTGTTCTTGATGCCATCAAGACCGGCCATCAGCAGGGCTGCATAGCACAGGTAAGGGTTGGCCATCGCATCGGGGAAGCGGAATTCGACGCGCTTTGCCTTCGAACCGGCACCGTAAGGAATGCGGCACGAAGCCGAACGGTTGCGGGCCGAGTAAGCCAGCAGAACGGGAGCTTCATAGCCCGGTACCAGACGCTTGTAGCTGTTGGTGGTGGGGTTGGTGAAGGCGTTCAGGGCCTTGGCATGCTTGATCACGCCGCCGATGAAGTACAGGCACATGTCCGACAGACCGGCATAGCCGTTGCCGGCGAACAGGGGCTTGCCAGCTTCCCAGATCGAGATGTGCGTGTGCATGCCCGAACCGTTGTCGGTCTTGATCGGCTTTGGCATGAAGGTTGCGGTCTTGCCATAGGCCTGCGCGACCTGCTGCACGACGTACTTGTAGACCTGCATACGGTCAGCGGTTTGCACCAGCGTACCGAAGGTGAGGCCGAGTTCGTGCTGTGCCGAAGCCACTTCGTGGTGGTGCTTGTCGCAAGGCAGACCCATTTCGATCATGGTCGAGACCATTTCGCCACGGATATCTACGCAGCTATCGACAGGAGCCACGGGGAAGTAGCCGCCCTTGGCGCGTGGACGGTGGGCGAGGTTGCCGCCTTCGTAATCACGGTTCGAGTTGGTTGGCAGTTCGATGTCATCGATCTTGAAGCCGTTGCCATCGTAGCCGTCATAGAACTTGACGTCGTCAAACAGGAAGAATTCGGCTTCAGGACCAACGTAGACGGTGTCGCCCACGCCCGAGGTCTTGACGAATGCTTCTGCGCGCTTGGCGGTCGAGCGTGGATCGCGGGCATAGAGTTCGCCGGTCGATGGTTCGACGATATCGCAGCAGATGATCATCATCGGCGTGGCCGAGAACGGATCGATGTAAACTGCGGTCAGATCCGGCTTGAGGATCATGTCCGATTCGTTGATGGCCTTCCAGCCTTCGATCGACGAACCGTCGAACATCAGGCCGTCTTCAAGCTCATCTTCGCCGAGCAGACCGGCGACCATGGTGAGGTGCTGCCACTTGCCCTTGGGATCGGTGAAACGCAGATCGACCCACTCAATTTCCTCGTCCTTGATGCGGGCGAGAATGTCCTTTGCAGTTGCCATCGCTGGTCCTTCTTCTTCTTGCCCCCGGTGGAGAGGTTCCGGGGGGATAAGTGGGGTTATGGTTCACATGGAGGCTTGCCCGTCCACAGGCCCACCCCCGCTCTGACGCTTTGCCCGGGGGACCCGGGCGCCGCTTCAACTTGTTATAAAAGTGGACAAATCAGATTGCGTCGTCGTTGCGTTCACCCGTGCGGATGCGAAGCGCGCTTTCGACAGGGATCACGAAGATCTTGCCATCGCCGATGCGGCCGGTTTGGGCGGCAGAGGCGATAGCCTCAACCACGCGATCAACCAGAGCGTCGGTCACGACGACTTCGAGTTTTACCTTGGGCAGGAAATCGACGACATATTCCGCGCCGCGATAGAGTTCGGTGTGGCCCTTCTGGCGACCGAAGCCCTTGGCCTCGGTCACGGTGATGCCGGAAACGCCGATTTCGTGCAGCGCTTCTTTCACTTCATCGAGCTTGAACGGCTTGATGATGGCTTCGACCTTTTTCACGTCGCTTTGACCCCTGCAACCCGGGCCGATTAGCCGAAATGGCGAACCGGCGTATGATCCCGTGTGGCAACGACGTTACAAGAATCGTGCCACGCTGATTGTTCTTAGCACTAGGCCATCGTGCGACGGCGGGAAAGCAGGAAATTGGGGGGTTGGGCAAGAATTGAAACGGATGGGCAAGCAAGGCTTGCCCATCGTTGCGCGCTTGTGTTCGATTAATGCACAAAATTTGCGCAAGGACTGCCTGTTTTTTGAGCAGCGCTCGATCAGTAGGGCGGTTTGTGAAGGCCTGCGGGGCTGAGCGTGAAGATTTCGCAGCCCGTTTCGGTAATACCGATGGAGTGCTCGAACTGTGCCGAAAGCGAGCGATCGCGCGTCACCGCTGTCCAGCCGTCTTCGAGAATTTTGACGCCGGGTTTGCCGAGGTTGATCATCGGTTCGATCGTGAAGAACATGCCGGGCTTCAATTCAGGACCAGTGCCCGCGCGGCCTGCGTGGATCACTTCGGGGGCATCGTGGAACAGGCGGCCAAGGCCGTGGCCACAGAATTCACGGACAACGCCATAACGCTGCTTTTCGGCGTGGGCCTGAATGGCAGCGCCGATATCGCCCAACCGCGCGCCGGGTTTGGCCTTTTCGATGCCGATCATCAGGCATTCGTGCGTCACATCGACCAGCCGCTTGGCCTTGAGCGGGACATCGCCGACCAGATACATGCGGCTGGTATCGCCGTGCCAGCCATCGAGCAGCGGGGTGACATCGATATTGACGATATCACCGTCTTTCAGCGTCTTTTCCGAAGGGATGCCGTGGCAGACGACGTGGTTGATCGAAATGCAGCAGGAATGGGTATAGCCGCGATAGCCAAGCGTGGCCGGAACCGCGCCGCCATCAAGCG
>CAZSTP010000030.1:0-21035 GCA_964609325.1 uncultured Novosphingobium sp.
TGCGGCTGGGCGACACCAGCATATTCGCAAACTGCGCTGCGCGAACCATGCCGCGTACAGGGCGTTCAGGCGATGCGGTATCAACGATCATCACCCGCCCATCAAGGATCGAGGCAAAGTGCAAATCATGCACCATGACCCACGACGCCGGCCATTGCGCAGGCAGAGTGTCGATGACAGGGATCGGCTCTTCGGCCAGAGGTTTTGGGAACTGGGCCTCTGCCACCGGAGCAGCAGCAAGCGCGGTGGCGGATGCAGACAGTGCCAAAGCCAGCGCAAACAACTTCATCCGGAACCTCCCTTTACGTGCAGCAGACCTGTGCTGTTTCGCATCTAGATCATGTCAAACCAGACACAAATCTGTCAAGTGACCTAAATTTGTCGTGTGACAAGTTTTGAGGAGTGTGGCATGGTATGTTTGTAGTGAAGGAAATAAGTTTATGAATCAGGGTGATAGGGTTCCAAAATATGTCACCGACATGATCTTCCCGGATCGTGAAGGTGGCTATCTCAAAGGCCATGAGACCCGAGAGCTGATCTTGCGCACCGCTTTGTCGATCGTGATCGAGCGTGGCTACAAGGCGATGTCGATGCGCGGAGTCGCGGCGGCTTGCGGGATGAAATTTGGCAACCTCACCTACCATTATCGCAGCCGGGAAGATCTGGTGCGCGAGCTGATGGAAGCCGTCATCAGCAGTTACGAGCGCGAGTTCGAGACCATCATGTTCATGCCCGGCGTGCCTGCCGAAGAGCGCTTGCGCTGCTTGTGCATGCTCTTGCTAGATGACATCCGGTCCAAAAAGACAACGCGCTTCTTCCCGGAGTTGTGGGCGCTTTCAAACCACGACCAGTTTGTGCATGAACGTGTGCAGGACCTTTACGTACGCGCCCGCGCACCGATTTTAGGCATCGTCAAAGAAATGCGCCCTGATCTGTCCGATGCCGAATGCGAAATCGTCGCGCTGTTCATCTCGGCCTCCATCGAGGGCATGACGATCTTCGCGGGCTACGAAAAACCGTTCGAGAAGCGCATGCCCGAAATTGAACACCTCGCCGTGCTGTCATTCTGCAATCTTGTCAAAACCCTCAAGCCGGGCGAGCTTGCCAAGATACGGTAGGGGCGTCGGGCTTTGGTAAAAACGTCCGGATGCACGCTCAAGCTTGACCACCAGATGCCCGCCGACAAGTCCATCCATGTCATCCTGGATAATTACGCTACGCATAAACAACCCAAAGTCCGTGCATGGCTGGCGAGGCAGCCGCGATGGACATTCCACTTCGTCCCGGCATCCTGCTCGTGGCTGAACGCAATCGAAGGGTCCTTTGCAAAGGTTAACACGGCGAAGGCTGAAAAACGGCATCTTCCACTCGGTCGTCGACCTGCAAGCCGCCATCAATCGTTTCATCAAAGAACACAACCAACAGCCTCGCCCCTTCATCTGGAAAGCCGATCCGATCCCAACGAAATCATCGCCGCTGTCCGTCGAAGGCGCTAAACGTTCGCATCAATCCACTAGCATATCTTGCGCGATCTGAGCACCATGACACGCGTTATCGGCAGTTTGCCCCCCCTTGGGAGGGTGTTTTTACAAACATAAAAAACAACCCCTTGCACAGTAGAATGCCGCTGCTTGCGAATGTTGTTTAGGCGCGGCGCAAGACTTACTTTGTGCAGGGTTCGATACAGCCGCCATCATGCGCGCAGGCGGATGGAAGTCGGTCAACGTGCTCGGCCGCTATCTGGAGTTTGCGGAGCATAATGTGTGGGACTGACGGCGCCTCCTACTTCGTCAAACTTACTACGACGCTGAGGCTATCGCAAGGCTGCCACTGCTAGCTAAAGCCTGAAATAGCCTTACGATAGGCTTCAATTACAATTGCTTGGTCAAATTCCTGTTCCACTTTCCGCCGCCCTGCCGCCCCCATCTTAGCCCGCAAACAAGGTCCCAAATTAACCATCGAGATAATCTTCGCTGCGAGATCCTCGGCGTCACGCACACGGCAGAGCATTCCGTTAACCCCATCCTCTACTACCTCGCGACAGCCTGCTACATTGGTCGCAATGAGCGGCCGTCCCATCGCTGCAACCTCTAGCAACGTCCGCGGCATACCCTCTCGATAAGACGGAAGAACGATACAATCCGCCGCCACGATTGCCGGGCGCACATCCGCCAACTGGCCAAGATATTCAACGACACCCTCCGCTACCCAGGCGTCCATTTCGATCGGTCCGATCGCAGTTCTGTTGTCCACGTCAAGGGGACCGAGAAGTTGGAAGCGCACATGCCTATGTTGGCTTCTAACAATCCGCGCCGCGGCGACGAATTCCTCTAACGTCGGCAAACTTCGTGCATGCCCAAAAAGCCTGCCACAAAACCTCCCGAAAAGACGCCACCAGTTAAGGAGCGTTTGCCGCCCTTCAAACTTCCCGACTTGAAACCCAACTTGCGGTACGATCCGAAAGATGTTGAGCGTGCAAAACTTCAGGAGCTCATGAATACGATCTGGGTGCCGCCTTCAACTAGCGTGGAGGAGAGCAATGCGTTGCTCGTTAAGGCGATCGATATGTTTAATGACTTCAAGGTTGAAGACGGGATCGAGGGGATGCTGGCGGTGCAGATGATCGGGACGCATCATGCGATCGTTGAGTGTTTTAGGCGCGCCATGATCCCCGACCAGCATTTAGAAGTCCAGAAAGTGTATCTCTCGCAGGCGGAGCGGTTGATGGGACTTTATGCGCGCCATTTGGCGGCGCTCGACAAGCATCGCGGCAGGGGACAGCAAAATATCACAGTAAAGCATGTGAATGTTGCAAGCGGCGGCCAGGCCATCGTCGGAAATATTGACACAGGACAGAGCAACGCAGCGCCTGTGGACGCGCCTCCTGCCCTTGAAAAGCCGAATATAATCCTGCCAGTGACTGAGTTCCAAAACACCACCCGCGGAACAGTGCTTAAGTGAGCGGCTGTCACCAGCGCAATTTAGGGCCAATGATGCATGCTGCGCGCTGCGGCGCCAAGACCCGCGCAGGCACGCCCTGTCAGGCGCCAGCGACGCAAGGCAAGGCGCGATGCCGCATGCATGGCGGAGCCAAAGGCTCAGGCGCGCCAAGGGGCAACAAGAATGCACTTAAAAATGGGCTTCATACCGCAGAAGCGATTGCGTGGCGCAAAGAGATCAACGCGCTGATGCGCAAGAGTAGGGATGTGATCGCAAAGATCTGAACTTATGATCGCGTGGGGTGCGGCTAAGTGCGGATGCGTAGCCGGCGAAGAAATCGCGATTGAACACCAGCCCAGAATAGCGCTCTAGAACAGGAACACATTCTTCTTCAGTGGCTCCGGGATAAACAGTAGATTCATAAACAACAATATCTCCTTGTTTAAGTACCTTGCCGATTGCCTCCGACGCACGCAATAATGGGGTAAGATCTGGCCGTTTGTGGGCGTCGATAGGTGTAGGGACAGTTACAATGAAGCAGTTACAGTCAGCGATTTCGTTAACGTTGGACGCGAACCTTAGATTTATTGCTTCGGCAAGTTCACCGGACGATACTTCAAGCGTTTTGTCGTGTCCCGACTGTAGTTCCAAAATCCGTGCCGCATTGACGTCAAAGCCGACAACCGAGCGCTGCTTTCCAAATTCCACCGCTAGCGGCTAGCCGACGTATCCTAAGCCAACCACTGCAATCCTAAGGTTTTCTAATATATGCATTTTAGAGTATTCGCTCCTCGTTCCTGCAGGAAATCACGCCGCTAATTGAGTGGAGAGGTCACAAACTGCCGATGACGCAAGCCCGGTATAGTTCTCCGAGCAATCCCCTGAACCACTCCGACCCTCTCACTCTCGCGTCAAAGCCGAGCGTCTTCTGCAAACTCGCCGCGCAGCTGCGCGAGCTCAGCCTGGGTAGCCTCGAACTCGTTCATCTTGCGCTTGATGAAGCCGGCAGCGAGATGGGCGCGGTGGGCGATGCCTTCCGGGGTGAGGATGTACACATAGCCAAGTTTGTTCTTCGAGGCCTTGAAATTGGCGAGCTTTATATGGCCCTTGTCGACCAGCGCCTTAACGCAAAAGTTGATGGCGCCGAGGCTGACGCCCAGCTCCTCGGCAATCTCGCGTTGCGAGGCATCGGGATGGCTTTCAAGCAGGCGCAGGACCCTGAAGTTCACGTCTTCGCGCAATCGGGTGATCTTGTCACTGACCATGGGGTGGGTCGATACCGCTTGCGGCAAAGCTACCGCACGGCGGGTGAATCTACACCTTCCGCGACCGCGGCAAACCACGAGGTAGCTGGAGCCACTCGTTCATTCTTGAACGTTAGGCCATCCTGTCAGATTTGCAAAGGGGTTTTCCGCTGGTCTTTGGAAATCGTCTCGGCAAACCACGCCCTTACCCGGCTGCCCCAATCACGTTGTAGCGCTTCTCGCCTTCACGGTTTTTGCTATGATCGTCGATAAAAGTGCAAATGGCGGTGCCCGAGATGGCGTTTTTAGTTTGATGAAAAAAGCGCTGGAGTTCCTTCGCGTCTCCAACACCTAGTACCGTGTTGCGCCAATCATCATCATGTGTTTTATTGATTTGGACGTCGCTCTGTGTGCGCGGTTTTTAAAAGAAGGGGATGCAAATGACTCTGAAAATTCAGTACCTTGCGCTGACTGCTGCGACAATGCTGCTGGCCTCGTGCGGCGGTAGCGGTAGCGAAGAAAAAGCGGCTGCGGATTCGGCCGCGAAGCCAGCAGAAGCTGCGGTTGCTGCGGCACCTGCTGCTGCGGATGCGGCAGCCCCTGCTGCACCGACGGCGGACTCAACCGATACCGTAGATGGCACCAAGCTGGCCTCGGTCACGGGTGACGCAACGCACGGCAAGCAGGTGTTCATGCAGTGCAAAACCTGCCACGCAGTTGAAGCAGGCAAGAACATGATCGGCCCGTCGCTGGCAGGCATCATCGGTCGTGCTGCAGGCAGCGTTGCCGGTTACAGCTATTCAGCCGCGAACAAGAATAGCGGCATCACTTGGAGCGAAGAAAAGTTGTTCCAGTATCTGGAAAAGCCGGCGCGCGTCGTGCCTGGCACCAAGATGGCGTTCGGCGGTCTGGCAAAGGCACAAGACCGTGCAGACGTGATTGCCTATCTCAAGGCTCCAAACTGATCAGGCCGGGGGCTGCTTTACGCAGCCGTCCAACCCATGGAAAGGGCGCGAACCGCAAGGTCCGCGCCCTTTCCTGTTTAACTCCGGCAAATGGCCCGATCAGGCGGCGATGGCCCGCCGCGCCAGTTCACACTGCGACCAGATGTCACTTAACGCTTCGATCAG
Source organism: uncultured Novosphingobium sp. (assembly GCA_964609325.1). GTDB lineage: Bacteria > Pseudomonadota > Alphaproteobacteria > Sphingomonadales > Sphingomonadaceae > Novosphingobium. The sequence continues at coordinate 5,315 of CAZSTP010000030.1, forward strand.
GCGATCAATGTCGCCGTCGCTGTGAACCGGTGAAGGCGTAATCCGCAGGCGCTCGGTTCCACGCGGTACGGTGGGATAATTGATCGGCTGCACATAGATGCCGTGATTGTCCATCAACCAGTCGCTGATGCGCTTGGCCTTGTGCGGATCGCCGACCATCACCGGGATGATGTGGCTGGGGTTTGGCATGTGCGGAATGCCCATCGCATCAAGGCGGCGGCGTACCACGGCCACGCGGTCGCGTTGGCGAGCGCGCTCCATATCGCTCTCCTTCAGGTGGCGGATGCTGGCCGCGGCTCCTGCTGCAAGGGCAGGGGGGATGGCGGTGGTGAAGATGAACCCGCTCGCAAACGTGCGGATAAAATCGCACAGGTCCGCTGACGCGGCGATATAGCCCCCCATCACACCAAACGCTTTGCCGAGCGTGCCCTCGATCACATCGATCCGGTCCATCAGGCCTTCGCGTTCGGCGACGCCGCCACCGCGCGGGCCATAAAGACCAACGCCGTGTACTTCGTCGATATAGCTCATCGCGCCATGGGCTTCGCAGACGTCAAGGATTTCCTTGATCGGCGCGATATCGCCATCCATCGAATAGACGCTTTCAAACGCGACCAGCTTGGGCACTTCGGGGCCGTATTGCGAAAGCAGTTCGTCAAGATGGGCGGGGTCGTTATGGCGCCAGACCTTGCAGGTGGCGCGTGAATGGCGGATGCCCTCGATCATCGAGGCATGATTCAGCGCATCGGAAAACACCACGCAACCCGGGATCTGTGCTGCCAGGGTGCCAAGGCCCGCCCAGTTCGAAACATAGCCACTGGTGAAGATCAGCGCCGATTCCTTGCCATGCAGATCGGCCAATTCGCGTTCGAGCAAGACGTGGTGGTGATTGTTGCCCGAGATATTGCGTGTGCCACCGGCACCGGCGCCGCATTCATCCAGCACCGTGTGCATCGCATCAAGCACCTTGGGGTGCTGGCCCATGCCAAGGTAATCGTTTGAACACCAGACGGTTACGTCCTGCGTCTTGTCGCCCACATAGCGGGTGGCGTGGGGAAACGAGCCGCAATGACGTTCGATCTCGGTAAAAACCCGGTAACGCCCCTCATCGCGGACCGCATCCAGTTCACCCTTGAAATAGGCTTCAAAATCCATAGCCGTCGGTCCTCTTGCTTGTCCTTATAGGGTTCAGTTCGCCGTCCGGCGCGTTGGCAGGGCCCAGCCCCACAACGCACCATCCCGGAACGGCAATGCGAGAAATAAATGTTCGAGCGCGCCTAGCGCCGCCAGCGTGAACAGCAGGCTTGTTCCAGCCGCTTCAGCGCTACCGGATGGGGCGTTCAGCGCCAATGTTCCAAGCCATGCCGCCACAGCCACAATAGCCGCAATCGAACCCGCCAGCAGCCATGTGTAGCGGCGCGGGCCGAAATAGCTTTGCAAATAGGCCAGATGCGGCGGCAGGATTTCGCTGCTCATATTGGGCACGCCAAAGAAGATATTGAATTTCGTGCTCAACCGCATGATCAGCATCAGGCCAAATACCATGGCACCCACCCGATTGGTTGCCGACCATGTAAGCAAGACCAGCGCCAAAGCTGTGCTGGCCAGCGCGATTTCGTGCCAGATCACGGCCGAAGTGGCGTGAAAAAAACGGGTCAAGCCGCGCGAGTGCGGCGGGCAGGGGGTGCGGCGAGGGCCTGTGACAGCACCTGTCAAAAAGCTGATCTCATGCCACGACCAGATCAGGATCGCGCCGGCAAAAGCAGCGTAAATTGCGGCCAGCGTTTCAAGATGCATGGAAAAGATAATCAAGGCCAATCCGCCCACCGCGGCCACCCCTGCCAGCGCAATGCTGCGCGCAAAGGTGCCGCGATCGCGGTTATCAATCCACGCAACAAGGCCCGTCGCGAAAAACCAGATCACGATGGTCGCTGCTATGGGCAGAACATGGCCGCTGAAACTTACCACGCCGGCTGCAACCGGATCGTTGCAGGCAGGGCATTGCTGCGGGTAGGTTGGAGGTACATCTTCGCAAAGCTCAAGCCAGCGCCCGCCATTCCCGACGCACGCATCGCGAGGCCGACAATCCCGCCACGCGCCTTGCCTGCTTCGATGCGGCGGCTGGCGGTCAGAAGCTTGTCCATGTTGCGGCGGAAAGCAGGAGCATCCGTATCAAGTTCGACCGGGAAGACCTGGCGGCTGATCTGTGTGCAGATCGTGAATACGCGGTAATCATAAGCGGTCGGATCAAGCCCCAGCGCTTCATGGAACACGGGCCGTGCATGATCGCGCACATACATCGTGGCATAAACCGAGAGCAGGAAAAACCGGACCCACAGCTTGTTCAGGCCTGTCAGCAGCTTGGGATCGGCGCGCAGCAGCAAGGCAAAGGCCTCGCCGTGGCGGAACTCGTCGTTGCACCACTGTTCGAACCAGTTGAAGATCGGGTGGAACCGCATTTCAGGCTTGGCCGCAAGCTGGCGGAAGATCGCGATATAGCGCGCATAGCCAATCTTTTCAGACAGATACACAGCGTAGAAAATGAACTTGGGCTTGAAGTAATGATACTTCTTGGCCTTGGTCAGAAAGCCCAGATCGATGCCGATCCCGGAATCCTTCAGCGTTTCGTTGATAAAGCCCGCATGGCGGCTTTCATCGCGCGCCAGCAGCTTGAACAATTGCTTCATGTCCGGATTCTTGGTCCGGCGGGCAATTTCGGCATAGAGCACGCAGCCCGAAAATTCCGAAGTCAGCGAACTGACCAGAAAATCGGTGAACTCGGCGCGCAGGGCCGGTTCCAGGCTTTCAATCACGCCGTCAAAGCTGGTGTTCTTCTTGAAGTGATGCTTGTTGGGATCGCTGACCATTTCGGCCATCAAGGCGTCCCACTCGGCACGCACCGGCGATACGTCGATTGCGTCGAGCGCGGCGAAATCGGTGGTGTAGAAGCGCGGGCTGAGCACGGTTTCGTGCGTCGCCATGGCCATCGTATCCGGCTTGGCAAACGCTTGTGGCATGGAATAAGCGTCGGGTGCGGCTTTGATCGCAGTGTGGGCGTTCATTTGATGCTCCCAGGATTGAAACTGACTTCGTAAAGTTCGGACAGGTCGAAATAAGCGGCCAGCTTGGTCCAGCCGCGCATCAGAGGCCCTGCGCGAACGACCGTGGCAACGCGATCAAACACCACGCTTTGCCCGAAGGATATGCGGATGGGATCGCCGTGCACGCGCACACGATCACCGGGGTAAATCGCGATGTTATCGGCCAGTTCGACGTGCGCGTGGAAATGCTCTTCGCTCTGCTCGATGGAGATGCGGCAGGGCACGTCAAAGGCGCGGGCCTGTTTCATGGGTGGGCGCTTTTCAGAAAGCGGGCGAAGGCCTTGCGATTTTCCGGGCCAAATGATCCCAGTTCAATAGAGCGTGTGGTGGCCGTATCGACCAGCGACAGCGAGCCATTCTCCCACCGCGTCAGCGCAAACGGCGCTTCAGCGCCCAGCCCACTCATCCGGCGTTCACGCGCGAGGCCGCGCATCACGCCGCGAATAAAACCGCCGCCATCGTTTTCCCCCAGCAGCACGGCCAGTGTTTCTTTGGTATCGGCATCAATTACAGCAACAGCGCCATCGGCACGATCAGCAAACGACAGGTTCCGGGTTTCAACCGCTGCAACGCCAGCTTGTGCGCGCACAACCGAAGGCACAGCCTCGCGCGGGACCAGTCCGAAGGAGACTGCGGCGGTCAGCAGCAGGGTGATGAAAACCAGCCCCCCGGCAAGCAATAATACCTGCCGGGAAACCGTAGCTTCATGATCGTGGACGAGGCTCATGCTGCAACCCCTTGAAGGCCATTGGTCATGGCCGGTACCGGCTGGCTATTGCCCTGCGGCAGCTTGGTTTTTGCGGTCGGTACTTGCGCAGCATTCGCCGCAATCTCGACCGGACTAAGCGCGGCGCAGGCGCGGGCGAGGATGCCTGCCACTTGCGCGGCATCGGGCAGGGCGCGCAGCATCGGTTGCGGCTTGGCCAGATGCATCGGGCGGGCATGGGGCCATAGCACGGCATAGCCCAGGCTATGCTTGCCCAGCAGCGTCAGCGCGATATCGCCATGACCAGCCGGTTGCGGGCGCATATTGGCCGAGGCAATTTGTGCCAGCGGCAGGTTGATGCACTTGTTCAGGGCAATGCCGATGCGCAACACCACACGGCGGTTGGTGATCGTATAGACGGTCGTCCGTCCAACCAGCACCGCGAACAGCGCGAGCAAGGCATGGACGATCACCCCTGCGACAACGCTGGTCGCTGCGCCAAACATGCTCCCGCTGGCGATGCCAGCAATCGCAAGGACCGCGAAGTATCCCGCAATAAAGCGTGAAAAGAGTGCGCTGCGGGCAAAGGTGCGCCAATCGGGCGAACCTTGCCACAGGATCTCTTCACCAGCCGGAAGATCACCGGGAAGCCCCCGGATCGGCTCATGATCGTATTCGGTCATATCAGCGGCTCCAACCGGTCGGCGTTGGCATAGAGATAGCCGGTGCCGAAGTAGGCAACGATGCGCTCTTCTTCATAGCGCGTGATCTCGCCCGCAGCGGCTGGAACCGGAGCGCCAGCGAAATCGGCGGCGTTGATCGCATTGAGGATCACGCAGTCCTTGCGGACAATCGCCATGGCCATCGGGGCCAGCACGGTTTTGCTGCCGGTATCGATGGTGAGGTAGCGGATCACGCTTTCGGCGCGGTCCACCCAAAGGTCGGTCACGGTGCCTGCTTTGGCATTATCCGCGCCATAAACCGGCAAGCCGCGCGGGTCGGTGCTGGCAGGGGCCACATTCATGCCTGCAAGATCGCCAATCGGAATGATGCGCGGATTGCCGTGTGCATCAAGATCGGCGAACTTGGCGCGATTGGCATAGGAACCGGGGCCTACGCCCGCGGCAAAGACATCGCCTTCGGGGGTATAGGGGGCGCCGCCAAAGTTTTCCCGGCGCTTGGCCGCGATATTGACAGGCTCGCGATCCCAGGTCGGGAACGATACCTTGCCCTTGCCGAAAGGCAGGATGAAAGTCTTGGCCAAAGCGGTGCTGATCGGTCCGCCTTCGGATTCCGGCCGCCCCGTGATCGAATCTTCGAGCGGATAACCCTCTCGCCGATCTTCGCGTCGCAACCACACGACGAGCAGGAGGAAGAAGAGTGCAAAGGTGCCAAGCGCGACCTCGGCTGCATCAATTGTGCCTACAATATTGCCATTCGTCATCGTAGTATCCCTTCCCGTCGTCTCATGTGGGAAATTCTGTCAAGCCGAAGCCTGAGCCTGCTGCCTGCTTGGCCAGCGTGCTTTGACCGACAAGCGGACCGAGCACGACAAGCGTGGCAAGCAGCAGACAAATTTCGATTGCGTAGATTGTGCCGTAACCTGTGGCACGGTGCGCCAGTGTGTGACCCAGCCCATCGGACACGGCCAGGCTGGAAACCAGATCGCGCAGGATGCCACCCATCGCGATGGCAAGCCCCGCGCAGGTGGTCTGCACCGCGCCCCATGCGCCAAGCGCAAGGCCTGCGGTATCATTGCGGGCCAGCGCCATTGCCGCAGTCAAAGTGCCGACCGAGAACATACCGGCGCCCGCGCCAATGCCCAGCGAACCCAGCGCCAAAGCGAACGGGCTATTCAGCGGGGCGGCAAAAATCACGAGCATGAAGGCAGTGATCCCGATGACCACGCCGTATCCGGCAATCCGCAAGCTGTCGGTGCCTTTGCCCAGCCACTTGCCGGCAAAGGCAAAGCTGGCCAATGCGCCCAGCGCCCAAGCACCGGTCAATCCCGTGGTGGCACCAACCGAAAGGCCCAGTATCTCGCCGCCATAGGGTTCCAGCAGGGCGTCCTGCATGGCAAAAGCAATGGAGCCGAGGCCAAGCGCGCACAGCAGACGCAGGGTGATCGGCTCAGCCATGAATTGCGCCCAGACTTCTGCAAATGGCGGGCGCGGGGTGAGGGGCGATGCAATCGCCGCGCTACGGGGTTCCTGCTTCCACAGGGCTACCACGTTCAAAACGAATGTCAGAAGCGCCGCAGCCTGGATGACCTGAACCAGCCGCGTCGGTGTGAAGTCCACCAGAATGCCACCGATGATCAGCGATGCGACCATCATGCCGCCAAGCAGCGCCAGATAGAGCAGCGCCACGGCCCGCGGACGGCGGTCTTCGGGAACCAGATCCTGCGCGAGCGCGAGGCCTGCTGTCTGCGTTACATGCATGCCGGTGCCAGCCAGCAAAAAGGCAACGCTGCTGGCAAAAACGCCCACCGCAAACAATTCGGGCTTTGCCATCACCAAGAGCGCGAACGGCATGATCGCAAGGCCGCCAAACTGCATCAGCGTGCCAAACCAGATGAACGGCACCCGCCGCCAGCCGAGCACCGAGCGGTGTACGTCGGAGCGGTGGCCGATCATCGCGCGGAAGGGAGCCGCCAGCAGCGGAATAGCGATCATCAAGGCCACAAGCCAGGCCGGAATGCCCAGCTCTACTATCATCACGCGGTTGAGCGTGCCGTTAAGCAGCACCATCACCATGCCGACGCTGACTTGAAACAGCGACAGGCGCAGCAGGCGTGACAACGGGATTTGCGCGCTGGCCGCATCTGCAAACGGCAGCCAGGTGAGTGCCACCCGGCTCCATTTCACAGCAAGGGCATCGCGCTGTTGCATCACAGTTTGACCAGTTCCATCGCATGCGATTTGTAAAAGCCGCTGGAAATCCGCCCGCTGCGGCCAATCTCCCAGCCCTTCAAGCGGGAAAGGCGCTGGCGCAGGTCGTCTTCGGCAACCGGCACGATGGCGGGCGAACGGTTCGACCGGGGGAATACTTTGCCCACGGTGTGCATCGCGCCCAGAAGCGGTGTGTAGGGCGCGAATGTGAACAGGATCGAGCCGTGGCACTGCCGGGCAAGGCCGGTCAGGGCGCTTACCATGTCGGCTGCGGTATAGTGGATCAGCGAGTCCATCGCGACGACATGATCGAATGTGCCCAGCGCCGGGTCGAGCATATCGCCGACATGCCAATCGATCCGGCCATGACCCAGATAGGATGGCGCGCGCTGACGGGCGATCTCGACAAGGCCCCCGGCGACGTCGATTGCGGTGACCACTGCGCCCCGGCAAGCAGCCTCGACACTGAGCGAGCCGGTGCCGCAGCCTGCATCGAGAAGGTTCTTGCGACGCAAATCTTCAGGCAGCCACCCCAGCAATTGCTCACGCATGGCATCGCGTCCGGCGCGCACGGTGGCGCGAATGCCGCTGACTTTCGTATCGGAAGTCAGATCGATCCATGCCTTGCGGGCCGTGCCGTCAAAATAGGCAGCAAGCTTTTCGCGCTGCATGTCGTAACGGGTTTCTTGCGGACGATAAGATGCCTGCGTTGCCATCATTCAAACCCCAAAAAGTCGAAGATATCGCGATCTTTCATAGCCATGGCCGCCAGCGGATCGACACCATCCCAAAGCAACTGGGCAAGGCGCAGATATTCAAGCTGGGCGGCGATAACTTCGGGTGAATCGTCCATTTCAAACAGCGTGCACTTCTTCAGGCGGCTGCGGCGGATCGCATCCAGATCCTTGAAGTGCGCCAGACGCTTCATGCCGATGGCTTCGCTGAAACGGTCGATCTCGTCGGTGGCGGCAGAGCGGTTGGCGATGACGCCTGCCAGCCGCACATTGTAATTCTTGGCTTTGGCGCCGATGGCGGCAACGATCCGGTTCATCGCAAAGATCGAGTCAAAATCATTGGCCGCAACCACCAAGGCACGTTCGGCATGTTGCAGCGGCGCAGCAAAGCCACCGCACACCACATCGCCCAGAACATCGAAGATCACCACGTCGGTATCTTCCAGCAAATGGTGCTGTTTCAGCAGCTTGACCGTTTGCCCGACGACATAGCCGCCGCAGCCGGTGCCCGCAGGCGGTCCGCCAGCTTCAATGCACATCACGCCATTGTAGCCTTCGACCACGTAATCTTCGGGCCGCAGTTCCTCGGCATGGAACTCCACGCCTTCCAGCACGTCGATCACCGTCGGGATCAGCGACTTGGTGAGCGTGAAGGTGGAGTCGTGCTTGGGATCGCAACCGATCTGCAGCACGCGATGGCCCAGTTTCGAAAACGCGGCAGAAAGGTTCGACGACGTCGTCGATTTGCCAATGCCGCCCTTGCCGTAAACGGCAAAAACCTTGGCGCCCTTGATCTGGTCTTGCGGGTCCAGTTCGACTTGCACCGAACCTTCACCGTCGGGCGGGCTGAAGCGTGCGCGGGGGTCTAAAAGGTTCATGTCATTCTCCTCATTCGCCCGCAAACACGCCCTCAAGGCGGTCCTCGAGTTCATCGTTCGCGATGCGCAGGGCTTCGAGAGTTTCTTCGTTCGGTTCCCAAAGCTTGCGCTCGCATGCTTCCAGTAAACGGCTGGCGACACGGGCGGAGCTTTTGGGATTAAGTTTGGAAAGGCGCTCGCGCATTTGCGGATCGAGCACGAAAGTTTCGCTGATCTGCTGATAGACCCACGGTGCAACCTGGCCCGTCGTGGCCGACCAGCCAACCGTATTGGTCACGTGCATTTCAATGTGGCGCACGCCTTCAAAGCCGTGTTGTAGCATGCCTTCGAACCACTTGGGGTTCAGCGTGCGGGTGCGGGTTTCCAGATCGATCTGTTCGCCCAGCGTGCGCACTTTGGTGCTGCCCTGCGTGGCATCGACGATATAGACCGGAGCCGAAACGCCGCCCTTGGCGCGGGTGATGGAACGGCTCACGCCGCCAAGACCATCAACATACTGGTCAAGGTCTGTCACGCCAACTTCGACGCTTTCGAGGTTCTGGAACACGAAATCGACGCCGCGCATCGCGCTTTGCATAAGCGCGCGCTGTTGCACCGCTGCACCTTTGACGCCATAGGCAAAGCCCTTGCGTGATTCAAAGGCATTGGCGAGTTCGTCGGCATCGCCCCATACGCCGCTGTCGATCATCTGGTTGACGTTCGCGCCATAGGCACCTTCGGCATTGGAAAAAACGCGCAAGGCAGCGGTTTCCATATCGCAGCCATGTTCGGCCTGATGCGCGAGGCTGCGCTTGCGGACAAAGTTCATGTCCAGCGGTTCATCTGCGGTGGCAGCCAGCAGCGCGGCTTCTGCCAGCATCCGCGTTTGCAGTGGCAGCAGATCGCGGAAAATGCCCGACAGCGTAACCAGAACATCGATGCGCGGACGGCCAAGTTCGGCCAAGGGGATCAATTCTGCGCCCGAAAGACGGCCATAGCTATCGATGCGGGGGCGTGCGCCCATCAGCGTCAGGGCTTGGGCGATCTGTGCGCCTTCGCTCTTCATGTTGTCGGTGCCCCACAGCACCATGGCGAGGCTTTCGGGGTAGGGATCGCCCGATGCCAGATGCCGCGCGATGAGGCGTTCGGCCTGTTCGCGGCCTTGTTCGCAGGCAAATTTGCTGGGCATGCGGAACGGATCGAACCCGTGGATGTTGCGGCCGGTGGGCAGCACTTCAGGGTTGACCAGAATATCGCCGCCGGGGGCCGGTTTCAGATAGCGGCCATCCAGCACGTGGATAACCGCACCCAATTCGTCGCTGGAATCCAGCGCAGCGTTGATTTTTGCCCGATCGGCAGAAGGATCGGATTCAATGATGGCATCCAGCAGTTCGGCGCGCTCTGCACCGTGTGAATGCTGCCCCAGAACGTGCAAACCATGCGGGATCAGCGTGCGCTCCAGCTCGTAAAGGCTGCCGCTCAGGCTGGAGATATCATCGGCGGCGATATCAAGCCGCGCGCAATCAGCGCGGATCAGCAGTTCAAGCGCATCGCGTTCTTCACCATCGGGGGCAGAGCGCCAGCGTTCAACGCTTACCTTGAGATCGGCAAAGCCCTTGTACAATCCCGCCCGCGCCAGCGATGGCGTGAGATAGCTGACCAGCGTCGCGCCCGAGCGGCGTTTGGCCAGAATGCCTTCGGACGGGTTGTTCGATGCATAAAGGTAGAAGTTGGGCAGATCACCCAGCAGGCGTTCGGGCCAGCAATCGCCGGTCATTCCGGTCTGCTTGCCCGGCATGAATTCAAGCGCGCCATGGGTGCCAAAGTGAAGCACCGCGTGCGCGCCAAAATCCTGCCGGATGTAACGATAGAATGCCGCGAATGCATGGGTTGGCGTGAAGTTGCCTTCAAACAGCAGGCGCATCGGATCGCCTTCGTAACCGAAGGTGGGCTGCACGCCGACAAACACATTGCCGAACATCGCACCGAAAATCTGGATGTGCGATCCGTCTGCCTGAACCTTGCCCGGAGCAGGGCCCCATTGCGCTTCGATCTCGGCCAGATGGGGTTCGCGCCGCACATGGTCATCCGCGCTGATCCGTGCCGCAACATTGGCATCCGCGCCGTAACGCGCGGCGTTGCCGTGCAGAATGGCCTCGCGCAGGGCGTCGACGCTTGCAGGGAGGTCTACATGGTAGCCTTCGTCGGAAAGCCGCACGAGCGTTGCGAACAGCGATTCAAACACTGCCAAATGGGCAGCCGTCCCGGTGGCGCCTGCATTCGGCGGGAAGTTGAAGATCGCAATGGCCAGCTTGCGCTCTGCGCGTTCAGCGCGGCGCAGGGCAATGAGCTTGGCAACTTTGGCTGCCAGTGCTTCAGCGCGTTCGGGGCAGGCCCGCATTTCGCTGATCTGGCCACGGCTCTCAAACTCGCATGCACGCGAACAACCCGTGCAGACAGTCCCGCCGCTATCGGCCCGCCCGCCAAACACCGATGGCACGATGGCTCCGTCCAGTTCAGGCAGCGCCACCATCATCGTGGCTTCAAGCGGCATGAGGCCAAGGCGGCGTTCACGCCATTCCACCAGCGTCTGGAACTCTACAGCGTGGGCGGCGATATAGGGCACGTCCAGCTTGGCCAAAGCCGCGATGGCACCTTCGGAGTCATTATAGGCAGGGCCGCCAACCAGCGAAAAACCGGTGCAGTTCACAATCGCGTCTACCGTGGTGACGCCGTCCTTGGTGAAGAACTGGTCAATCGCAGGCCGCGCATCAAGGCCGCTGGCAAAGGCGGGTATCACGCGAAGCCCGGCCTCTTCCATCGCCGCAATCAGCCCGTCATAGTGGCCAGCATCGTTGCCCAGCAGATAAGACCGCAGCAACAGCATGCCGACGGTGCCGTTCGTGCCCTTTTTGGTGGGCAGCAAGCGGATGCTTTCCGACATGCGCTGTTCGGTGCGGGGATGATATACGCCCACTTCTGGGTATTCGCGGGGCTTGTCCGCATTGGTCACGCCGCGTCGCGTCAGCCGGTCACCGGCGGCATAACGGTCAATCAGGGCGCGGACCATGGCCACGACGTTTTCTTCCGACCCTGCCAACCAGTATTGCATGGTCAGGAAATAGGCGCGGACATCTTGCGCGGTGCCGGGAATGAAACGCAGGATCTTGGGCAGGCGGCGCAACATGCGCATTTGCCCGGCACCCGAACTGCCGCCGGGTTTGGCTGATCCGCGCAGCTTTTTGAGCATCGCCAGCGGGCCTTTGGACGGTGCGTCCATGCGATAATTGCCCATGCGCGTCAGGCGCACCACTTCACCTGCCGACATCAGGCAGACCATCGCATCGCAGCTTTCGCGGCGCGCTTCGAGCGCGGGCAGAATGGCGCGGATGTGATCATCGAGAAACAGCATCGTGGCGATCACGATATCCGCCCCGGCAATCGCTTTCTTGGCTTCATCCAGTGCGTGGGCGTTGCGGTCCCAATCGGTTGCGGCATGAATGCTGATCGAAATGTTGGCGGCGGCCAGATGCCCGTCTGCGCGCTCGACCGCACCTTTGAGGTGATTGTCGAGCGTTACGATGACAACGCGCACGCGTGGGGCAGAACTAGCGAGCATAGTGTGCCTTTGCATCATAGAGGGTCGCCAAATCGATTTCCGCCCGGCCGCGCGCCGAGGCAAAGTTTTCAGTATTGCGACGGGCCTTGGCGCGAACGAAGAAGGGGATCTTCTTCAATTCACGTTCGGCCTCGTTGGTCCATGCAGCAGTCCCTTGGGCAGGCAGAATGGTGGGAGGGGTATCAAGATCCTGGGCTACGTCCGCCGCGCCATGGGCAGCAACGGGCACTGGTGCGCTGGCGGGCTGGGCCGCATCTGCGCGTTTGTGCGACATTCCATGCAGGTGCGAAGCACCGGCATCGTCGGAAAATTCAAAGTCATCGCGGAACATCGTCAAAAGATGTTCTTCAAGGCCCATCACCAAGGGGTGGACCCAGCTATCGAAGATCACATTCGCGCCTTCAAAGCCCATCTGGGGGCTGTGGCGTGCAGGGAAATCCTGCACGTGGACAGGCGATGAAATGACCGCGCAAGGCAGGCCCAGTCGCTTGGAGATGTGCCGCTCCATCTGCGTGCCCAGCACCAGTTCGGGCGTGGCGGCGGCAATCGCATCTTCTACGGCAAGGTGATCATCGGTGATCAGCGGTTCCACGCCATAGCGCGCAGCAGCGGCGCGCACATCGCGCGCAAATTCACGGTTATAGCAACCAAGGCCGCAAACCTCGAAACCCAGCTCTTCGCTGGCGATCCGTGCAGCGGCGACGGCATGGGTGCCATCACCAAAGATGAAAACGCGTTTGCCGGTCAGGTAGGTTGAATCGACCGAGCGGCTCCACCACGGCATGCGCGATGCATTGTCGGCAAGGGCAGGGGCGGGATCGACGCTTGCAAGTTTGGCAACTTCGGCGATGAATTCACGCGTTGCGCTAACGCCGATCGGCACGATGCGCACGGCAGGTTGCTTCAGCGTGCGCTCAAGCCAGCGTGATGCCTCATCGCCGATTTCGGGATACATCACGATGTTGAAATCGGCGGCACCCATGCGGCTGATGTCAGCAGGCGATGCGCCAAGCGGGGCAACGCAGTTGACGGCAATGCCCAGCGCATCAAGGATTTTGCGCACTTCCACCAGATCATCACGATGGCGGAAGCCCAGCGCGGTTGGCCCCAGAATGTTGACCAGCGGCTTGCGGCCCTCACGCGGGGCAGGGCGCAAGTCTTTGTCCACGAGCTTGCGCACGATCTGATAGAAGGTTTCGGCTGCGCCCCAGTTTTCCTTGCGCTGGTAGCTTGGCAATTCCAGCGGAATGACCGGGCAGGGCAGGTCCATCGCCTCGGCAAGGCCTGCCGGATCATCCTGAATCAATTCGGCGGTGCACGAAGCGCCCACCATCACCGCCTGCGGCTTGAAGCGATCAACAGCTTCGCGCACGGCATCCTGAAACAGCGAGGCGGTATCCTTGCCCAGATCGCGGGCCTGGAACGTGGTGTAGGTAACCGGCGGGCGCTTGGCGCGCCGTTCGATCATCGTGAACAGCAGATCGGCATATGTATCGCCCTGCGGCGCGTGGAGCACATAATGCATGCCCTCCATCGCCGTTGCCACGCGCATCGCACCAACGTGTGGCGGGCCTTCATATGTCCAGACTGCCAGTTGCATTGCCTAGACCTTCAAAATGTCGCGCCGCCGCAGCGGACGGGCAAAGAGTTCGGCAAGATCGCCTGCCTGCTCAAAGCCATGAATGGGTGAAAAGACGAGTTCGATGGCCCACTTGGTGGAAAGCCCTTCGGCCTCCAGAGGGTTGGCAAGGCCAAGGCCGCAAACGGTCAGATCAGGGCGATCGGCACGCACCCGGTCCAGCTGACGATCCAGATGCTGACCTTCGCTGATCCGCGTACCTGCAGGGAGCAGCGCCACTTCGCGCGCAGTATGGTCACGGTGTAGATAAGGTGTTCCCACTTCGACAGGAATCATGCCCAATTCGTTGGAAAGGAAACGCGCCAGCGGCACTTCCAGTTGGGAATCGGGCAGGAAAGTGATGCGCTTGCCGGTCAACCGTTCGCGGCTGTGTTCGATCGCGCGCTTGGCGCGTTCACGCCCCGGCGCGATCACGCGGTTGAAGTGCATGCGGTCAATACCAAAGGCATCGGCGGCAGCGCGCAGCCAGTCGGTCGTGCCTTCTGCGCCAAACGGGAACAGCGCATCGAGCCGCGTGGCGCCGCGATCCTCCAGCGCCATTGCGGTTGCGCCAAGGAAGGGCTGGGCCAGCAGATAGAGCGTTTGTGGCCCAACGGCGGGCAGGTCGGCCACTTTGCGGGCGGGCAGGCTACCGACATTGGTGATGCCCAGTTCGGCAAACAGGCGCATGAACTGGTCTTCAACGATATCAGGCAAAGCGCCCACGATCAGCAGGTTGGGCGCTGCGCCTGCAGCGGCTGCCGGCATTTCGGGCACCAGCGTGGCAAGGCAGGCGTCCTCGCCTTCGGTGAAGGTGGTTTCGATCCCGCTGCCCGAATAGTTCAGGATGCGGGTGTGCGGACCGGACAGGGCATCGAGCCGTTGCGCGGCCTTGTGCAAGTCCAGCTTGATGACTTCCGAAGGGCATGAACCGACAAGGAACAGCGTGCGGATATCAGGGCGGCGCTTCAGCAGCCGATCTACGATCCGGTCCAGCTCGTCATGGCAATCGACCAGGCCTGCCAGATCGCGCTCTTCCATGATGGCCGTGGCAAAGCGTGGCTCGGCAAAGATCATCACGCCAGCGGCTGATTGCAGCAGATGCGCACAGGTGCGTGAACCGACAACAAGGAAAAACGCATCCTGCATCTTGCGGTGCAGCCAGATGATCCCGGTCAATCCGCAGAACACTTCGCGCTGGCCGCGCTCGCGCAAAACAGGTGCGCAATCAGCACCTTGGGCGGGGATGAGCACTTCTGTTGTCATGCTGACACCGCCATGTGAACTGGATGAGTTGTGGGGGCCGTCGCTTGCAGCCGAGCCGCGCGAAGCTTCAGCAGAAATTGTCCGGCGTTGATCAGGTATGCGCCATAGCCTGCCAGCGCCACGGTCATGCGCTGCTCAACCGTGCCATATCCGCCGAACAGCATCACCAGATAGGCCGTGTGCAACGCCAAAACGAGCATGGAGAACACGTCTTCCCAGAAGAAAGCTGGTACGAACAACCATTTGCCGAAGACGACTTTTTCCCAGATCGAGCCGGTAATCATGATCACATAAAGCGTGACAGTCTTGGCCACGATCGAGGCGTCGGCGGCAAAGGCGCCTTCACCGGTCGAAAGGTAACGCACCACCAGCACCAGGCTGATCAGGAATACGACAAACTGGAACGGCGCCAGCAGCCCTTGCACCAGCGTCCACCGGGTCGAGTCGCGGCGTTCGCGCTCTTCGGCCGTGTAGAGCGACCCATGCGCTTTAGGCGCTCCATCAGCGGCCACAGACCCGCTTCCGCCGTGGCGGTTTGCGGTTCCGGTTGGGCCGGTATGGTATGCATCCCCTCGCATGGTGTGTGGTCACCTTGATTGTCCGAGTGGGAAGAGTACGCCTTCATTGGTGAAAGTGTCAATCTATCTTGACGACAATAAAAAATGACACTTTTGCGTTTGGCAGATTTGGCAAAGGGGCGTACGTTCCAACTCCCGGTCGGAGTCGGGTGTTTAAACCATACCCGGCCAGGCAGGGCGCAAACCGCGCCGATACCAGACCGGGAGAAGCCGTTATGGCAACGGTATTGGGTGCAGGAAGGCAAAGCAGGTCGAATTCGACCGGCAGGTCTAATTTCGGCAGGTCACGCGCATGGCCAAATCAATCGGGCCCAAATCAATCGGGCCCAAATCAATCGGGCCCAAATCAAG
>CAZSTP010000031.1:0-21034 GCA_964609325.1 uncultured Novosphingobium sp.
AAAACATGGCGGCGGAAATCCTGACCGACCCCGCACCGCCTGCGGTCGGATCAGCAAGCGGAACAATCGAGAACGCCGGACGCCGGTTCCAGTGGACGCGCACGGTTGCGCCACTGGCCGATTACGGCGTGCTGGGCATCACCTTGAGCGTCCAGGAAACAACTGCGGGCGCAGGCAGCCAGGCCTTCACGCTCGACTTCACCCGGCTGCCTGCATCGTGAGCAAGGAACCCACACGCAACGGCTTTACGCTGGTCGAGATGCTGATCGCGCTGGCGCTCTTCGCCATTATTGCGGTCGGCGCTTTGGGGTTGCTCCGCTTCTCGGTCGATGCGGAACTGGCCAGCCGCACCAAGACTGATAGCATCGCAGCACAACGCCGGTTCCTGTCGGTCTGGACCGCCGACCTTGCCCAGGCCGTGCCGCGCCCTGCGCGCGATCAGGCAGGCGTGGCACATCCCGCTTTCGAGGCCAATGTCGATGGCGTGGTGATCCGGTTGACGCGCAGCGGCTGGGACAATATCGATGGCGCAGCGCGGCCCAGCCTGCAGAAGGTTGAATATCGCGTGACGCCCACCGCGCTGGTCCGCGCTGGCTATCCCTTTCCCGATGGCGCAGCGGCAGAAGCGGCGGCGGAAATGCTGCCCTTGACCGGCGCGCCGACGCTGCGCTTTCGCAGCAAGGATGGCAATTGGCGCGAGCGATGGGAGCCGCAATTGACCACCGAACTGCCCGTGGCGGTTGAACTGCTGGTGCCCCAAGCCGGACGCCCGCCACTGCGGATCGTCTCGCTGGTGGGGGTCAATTACCAGTGACGCCCGAGAATCTCCCCGACAATCCCAAGGAGCGCGGAGCGGCGCTGCTATCGGTGCTGTTGCTGGTGGCAGTGATGGCGGTAATTGCCGCGATCATGCTCGACCGTTTGCATCTGGCGACGCGGCTGGCTGGCAACGGGCAGGCGATGACGCAGGCGCGGCTCTATGCCACCAGCGCCGAGACGCTGGCGATGGCGCGGATCAAGGCGATGGTCGATAGTTCCTCAGAGCGGACGGTGGATCGCGGCGGGTTGCTGGGCCGCGAATTCCCGCTGCCATTGGCGCGCGGGACCGTCATGGCGCGGGTCGATGATGCTGGAAACTGCTTCAATCTCAACTCGCTGGTCGAAGGCGATGCGCAGGGCATGTTCAAACTGCGCGTGGTGGGCTTGAACCAGTTGCGCGCACTGATGGCGGGGCTTGGCATTTCCCCCGGTGAGGCCGCGATTGCCAGCGATGCCATTGCTGACTGGATCGATAGCGATGGCGTGCCCGCGCCCAACGGGGCCGAGGACGAAACCTATCAGGGCAGCAAAGTGCCTTATCGCACCGCAGGCCGCCTGATTGGCGATGTCAGCGAGATTCGCAGCGTGCGCGGCATGACGCCGCAGTTTTACGAACGCTTGCGCCCATGGCTCTGCGCGCTGCCCTCAGCCGAGCTCTCGCCGGTCAACGTGAATACCCTGCGCCCCGATCAGGCGCTGTTGTTGTCGATGCTGGCGCCGGACACGATCCCGGTGGAGCGCGCGCGGGCCTTGCTGGCGGGGCGGCCAGCACTCGGTTGGGCCAACGCGGCTGATGCCTTGCGCGGGGCTGCGGGTGGCGAGGAAGGCGGTGTGCCAACGGGCCAGTTGCAAGTGCGCAGCCGCTGGTTCCTGCTGACCCAGACGGTCACAGTCGATTCGGCGGTGGTGGAAGAGCAAGCCCTGATTGACGTTGGCATCAATCCGCCGCGCGTGGCTTTCCGCAGTTGGGGCGACCGTTTCAGCCGTTGATCGGCTGGCAAAGCGATCGGGAATTTGCGCCTGACGCAAGATTCCGCTTCCCTTTCGCGCGCCTTTCTGCAAATGGGCCAGCCCGCGCAGCAAAGATGTTGCGCCGGATGTGTGGCGACCGTAGCTCAGCTGGTTAGAGCGCCGGTTTGTGGTACCGGAGGTCGGGGGTTCGAACCCCCTCGGTCGCCCCATTCTCTCCTTCGAATTGGTGTTTGATGCTTTGCCTTTTAGGGCGAGGGCCAAGCAATGCGCTTGCTCCTGCCCGCGGCAGGTGGCAGAGCATTCAAAACCGGCGGCGGGGGTCGCCGGGAGAAGGATTCGATAGCCCCGCAATCATGCATGCCTTTGCAAATCCCGCACGTTTTTTGCGTCTCGCGCGCTGGCTGATGCCGCTTTTGCTGGTGTCGGGCCTCGTGCTCTCGATGGGCGCGCTGCTCTATGGCCTGCTGGTAGTGCCGCCTGATCGCCTGATGGGGGAGACGGTGCGGATCCTGTTTATTCACGTCCCTGCCGCTTGGCTTGGCATGGCGGGGTGGTCGACCATTGCGATTGCAAGCCTCGTCGAACTGGTGTGGCGTCATCCACTGGCGGCGATTGCCGCGCGTGCAGCCGCTGTGCCGGGCGCCGCGTTCACCGCCATTTGCCTTGCCACCGGATCGATCTGGGCGCGGCCCACGTGGGGCACCTGGTGGGTGTGGGACGGACGGCTGACCAGCTTCCTGATCCTGCTGTTCCTCTATTTCGGGTACATCGCGCTGTCAGGCGCGGCGCAGCGCGATATGGCCTCGGGTGGCGGCGGCAACCGGATTACCGCGATTTTTGGCCTCGTCGGCGCGATCAACATTCCGATCATCAACCGGTCGGTCGTGTGGTGGAACAGCCTGCATCAGCCGCCTTCGATTACCGCCGGAAAATCGGCGATTGATGGCACGTTCCTGTGGCCTTTGCTGATTGCTGCGGTCGGATTCAGCCTGATCTTTGGCGGGGTGGTGCTGGCACGGATGCGCACTTTGCTGGCTGAAATCCAGACCGAGGCGCGTTTGCGTCGCAAGGCGCTCGGTTAAGCGTCAGGACTAAAGGGACACGATGCGCGAAGGTCTTGATCAGTGGGATTATGTGATGGCAGCGCTGGCCATCGGCGTGGCCGGGACGCTGCTGCTGGTCGGTTTGTCGCTGATGGCGATGATCCGGGCCGAACGTCGGCGTGACAAGGTGCGGGCCAAGTGAGCGATATAAAAACCGGCGGTATCAAGGCTAAACACCAGCGGCTTGTCTTGCTGGTCATCGCGCTGGTCGCATTGATCGGGGCAGGCCTGTTGGCGGCATATGCCTTGTCCAATCAGGCGAGCTACTTCTACGTTCCGGCCGATCTGATGAAAGACCCGCCGGAGCAGGGTCGCGCAATCCGTTTGGGTGGCATGGTCGAGAAAGGCTCGCTCAAAACGCGCGCCGATGGCGTAACCATCGATTTCGTGGTGGGCGATGGCAAGGCGCGGGTGCCGGTGCGGTTCACCGGGATCACGCCGGACCTCTTCGTCGAAGGATCGGGCGTGGTGGCCGAAGGCCGGATGGAGGGGCAGACGTTTGTCGCCGACAATCTGCTGGCCAAGCATGACGAGAATTACGTGCCCCGTCAGATGGGCGATATGACGCAGGCGCAAGCCAAAGCGGTGGTGGCAGAGACAAAATGATCGCTGAACTTGGCCTTGCCGTCCTGTGGATGGCCGCTGCGCTTGCCGCATTGCAGCTTTTCGCGGGCGTAGTGGCGCTGCGCCCCGGTGGCGCGGCGATGACCGGCCTCGTCCGCCCGCTGGCGATGATGCAGGGCGTGCTGGTCGCCATTTCGTTTTTGGCGCTGATCGATCTGTTTCTGGAAACCGATCTGACGGTGAAACTGGTGGCGGCAAACAGCCACTCGATGAAGCCGTTTATCTTCAAGCTGGCAGGAACCTGGGGCAACCACGAAGGTTCGATGCTGCTGTGGGTGACGATCATGGCCATGTCTGGCGGGATCGTTGCGCTGGTGGAAAAGCGCCTGCGCGAAGATACGCTGATCGCGACCCTTGCAGGGCAGGCCTTTGTCAGCCTTGGTTTTTATGCGTTTTTGCTGTTGTCGTCGAACCCGTTTGAGCGTTTGCCCGAAGCAGCGCCCGAAGGGGCAGGGCTGAACCCGCTGTTGCAGGACATCGGCCTCGCCTTCCATCCGCCGACGCTTTACGTCGGCTATGTCGGTCTTTCGGTGGCGTTCAGCTTTGCGATTGGTGCGCTGGTGACGCGCGATGTCGGGCCGGCCTTTGCGCGCGCGATGCGGCCTTGGGTTCTGGGCGCGTGGATTTTCCTGACGATCGGGATCACGGCTGGGTCTTACTGGGCCTATTACACGCTCGGTTGGGGCGGCTGGTGGTTCTGGGACCCGGTGGAAAACGCCTCGCTGATGCCGTGGCTGGCGGCAACCGCATTGCTCCATTCCGCTTCCGTGCTGGCAAGCCGCAACGCCTTGCGCGCATGGACCGTGATGCTGGGCGTGATCGCGTTTTCGATGTCGATGGTCGGCACGTTCCTCGTGCGCTCGGGCATTCTGACATCGGTTCACGCTTTTGCGGTCGATCCGGAACGCGGCTCGTTTATTCTGGCGCTGCTGGCGATTTACATCGGCGGGGCCTTGGCCCTGTTCGGCTTCCGCGCTTCTACGGTGACCGAGGGCGAACGCTTCAGCCTGTTCAGCCGCGAAGGCAGCCTTGTGTTCAACAACGTGATGCTGTGCGGCACGCTGGCGATTGTCCTGCTCGGCACGCTTTATCCGCTGATGACCGAGGCGTTTGACGCAAAGGTTTCGGTGGGGCCACCCTATTTCAATCCGGTTTCGGCGATCTTCGTGATCCCGATGATGCTGATGATGTTCGTCGGTCCACTGCTGCGTTGGCGCAAGGACAAGCCGGGGCGGATTACCGCTGTGGTGGCTATTCCGGCATTGGTCACAGCGCTCGCGTTGCTGGCGGTTGTTGTGTTCGCGCCCGGCATCCGCGTCCTGCCGATCATTGGAATCGCGGTGGGCGCAGGCCTTGCGGTGGGAAGCTGGCTGCCGCTGAAGGGCCGCAATCTGCGCCGTACACCGCTGTCGGTCTATGGCATGGTTGTTGCGCATTTCGGTATTGGCGTGGCGCTGTTGGGCGCTGCCAGCGAAAGCGCGTTTTCGACCGAGCGGTTGGCGGCGATGACAGTCGGCGATACGCAGCAGGTCGGGCCGATCACGGTGAAGTTGCTCGCCATTGCGCCTGTCGCAGGACCAAACTGGACCGCGCTCGATGCTACGGTGACGGCATCGTACAAGGGCGGAGCGCCGGTAATACTGCATCCCCAAGCGCGTACGTTCTCCTCACCCCCCGGTGAACGGACCGAATCTGCGCTGCATACGCGCTGGAATGGCCAGCTTTATGCGGTGCTTGGCAACGAGGGTGATGACGGGCGCTGGCAGATGCGGTTCTGGTGGAAGCCGTTTGTGCCGCTGATATGGCTTGGTGGCTTATTGGTGGCGTTTGGTGGCATTTTGGCGCTGCTTGGCCGCGTGGCGCATGATGTGCGGCGCTTGCGGGCCGAGGGCAAGATTGCCTATCGCAAAGCGCGGCTGGAGAACCTCAAGTGACCGGGGGTACTGCCAAGCGTCCCTCTCTTGCGATGTGGTTGCCGCTCGCGTTGTTTGGCGCGTTCTTCGTGCTGGTGATCTGGGGGCTGGTCCGTCCGGCTGACCGTGAAGTGGCGAGCGCGTTGATTGGCAAGCCGTTGCCGCAGTTCGCGCTAGGACCAGCGACGCAGGACCGTCCGGGGCTTTCGACCGCAGACTTCAAGACGGGCAAGCCCAAGCTGCTCAACGTCTTTGCCAGCTGGTGCGTGCCTTGCGCGGTGGAGGCACCGCAACTCGACGCCCTGGCCAAACGCGGCGTTGCAATCGAGGGCGTGGCTATCCGTGATCGCAGCGAAGACTTGGCGCGGTTTCTGGCGACCAACGGCAATCCGTTCCGCAGCATCGGCAAGGATGACCTGTCGCAAGTGCAAGTCGGCATCGGTTCATCGGGTGTGCCGGAAACCTTCGTGATCGATGGCAAAGGCGTGATCCGCTATCAGCACATCGGGGAAATCCGGCCCGAGGATGTTGACCTGATCCTGCGTAAGCTGGCGGAGGCAGGGCGATGACGAAGGTTTGGGGGCGGTTCTTCATTCTTACCTTGGTTGGTTCGCTGATGGTCGCGGCTGCAACGCGGCCTGCCTTGGCGCAAGATCTGCTGCCGCCAGCGCCCTATGCCTACAAGCAACTGGAAGATCCCGCGCTTGAGGCCAAGGCGCAGGCGCTGATGGAGACGCTGCGCTGCCTGAAGTGCCAGAGCCAGGCGATTTCGGATTCCGATGCGCCGATGGCGGGCGATATGCGCCATCAGGTGCGGACGC
The DNA here is from genome assembly GCA_964609325.1 of uncultured Novosphingobium sp. Taxonomy (GTDB): domain Bacteria; phylum Pseudomonadota; class Alphaproteobacteria; order Sphingomonadales; family Sphingomonadaceae; genus Novosphingobium. Next base: position 6,253 of record CAZSTP010000031.1, read on the forward strand.
GCATTGCCGCTGGCGAAGAGCCGGAGGCGATCCGGACGTGGCTGATTGAGCGTTATGGCGATTACGTAAGCTATGCGCCGCAGAACAAGCCGATCATGTGGCCGCTGTTTGCGGCCCCGCTGGTGATCCTGCTCCTGGCGGCGCTGCTGCTGCGCGGGCGGTTCCGGCGTGAGCCAAAGGATAGCGGCAAATGATGTGGGTTGTGATCCTGTTGGTGGCCGCAGCGGTATTTGCCGTGATGGCCTTTGTGCTGAAGATGCCGCGCGCGGGCTGGGAGCTATCCGGCGCGGCGCTGCTGGTCGGCATTGCGGGCTATGCCTTGCAAGGCCACCCTTCGATGCCGGGCGCCCCCAAAGCGCCGGTTGAAAACAAGCGTGCCGCCGATGAAGCGCTGATCAAGCAGCGCCAGCAAATGGGCGATGCCTTTGCGCAAGGACAAAGCTGGCTGGTGCTGGCCGATGGCCTGGCCCGCCAAGGCCAGTTTGGTGCAGCGGCGGAAGTCTTGCGCAAAGGGTCCGAGCAATTCCCGAACGATGCTGATATCTGGGTGTCGATGGGCAACGCGCTGGTGGGCCATAGCGATGGCCTGATCACGCCGTCGGCGCAGTTCGCGTTCCAGAAAGCGGCAACGATTGCGCCCGATCATCCCGGCCCGCCGTTCTTCATGGGGCTGGCATTGGCGCAATCAGGCCGCTTGGCCGAAGCGCGGACGATCTGGGCCGCTTTGCTGGAGCGATCCCCTGCCGATGCGCCTTATCGCGCGGATTTGTCGGAGCGGGTCCAGCGCATCGATTCGATGCTCGCGATGCAGGCTGGCAGTACGACTTCAGGGGCCCCGGTGAGCACCGCCGGAGCGGCGGAAGCGGCTCCGGTTTCAACGGCTGAACAGCCCTGAAAACAGGCATTTAGGAACCTGACAGGGTATCATCCGTTACCCTGCTTATCCTGCACGTTTCCGCCCATTGCGGGGGCACAAGGGCGGTGCTAAAGCGCCGCGCCGCCCCTGCTGTTCCGGCAGGCGCGTACTAGGCTTTAGGCCGGGGGCACCGTTGCCATGAGTGATGCCGTAAACGAGGCCATTGTGCCGTCTGCGCCTGTTCCCGGTCATGGTCACGCCGGGCATGGCCATGCGGGGCATACGCAAGGATCGCTGGCCAAACTGGCGGTGGGCGCAATCGGTGTGGTGTTCGGTGATATCGGCACCAGCCCGCTCTATGCCTTGCGCGATACCTTTGCGGGGCATCATCCCTTGCCGCTCGATCTGATGCATATCTTTGGTATCATCAGCCTGATGTTCTGGTCGATGATGATCATCGTGACGTTCAAGTACGTCTCGGTCATCATGCGGGCCGATAACAAGGGCGAGGGCGGCAGCCTTGCCCTCTTGGCGCTGATCAACCAGCACACCGATGGCAAGCGCTGGGGCAAGGGCATCATCCTGCTGGGCGTGTTCGCCACCGCCCTGTTCTATGGCGATTCGATGATTACGCCCGCCGTTTCGGTGATGGGCGCGATTGAGGGTGTGGCGGTTTACCGGCCCAGCATGCAGGGCCTGATCGTGCCCATCGTGGTGACAATCCTGATCGGCCTGTTCTTTATCCAGAGCCGTGGCACGGAAAAGGTCGCCGCGTTCTTTGGCCCGATCATGCTGGTCTATTTCGGCACGATCTCGGTTCTGGGCGTTCTCAGCATTCTGGAGTACCCCGGTGTCGTGGCCGCGCTTAGCCCGCATTATGCGGTCAGCATGTTTCTTGCCGATCCGTTTCGCGGTTTTCTGGCGATGGGTGCGGCTGTGCTGGCGGTGACGGGGGCGGAGGCGCTTTATGCCGATATGGGCCATTTCGGACGCAGCCCGATCCGCGTTTCTTGGCTGGCATTCGTGCTGCCTGCGCTGGTGCTTAATTATCTGGGCCAGGCCTCGTTGCTGATCCGCAATCCGGCAGCTCTGGAAAGCCCGTTCTATTTCCTTGCACCCCAATGGTTCCAGTGGCCGCTGCTGTTCATCGCATCGGCGGCGGCGGTGATTGCCTCGCAAGCGGTGATCTCGGGTGCATTCTCGGTCACGCAGCAAGCGATCCAGCTCGGCTTCATCCCGCGCATGACGATCAAGCACACGTCCACGGCGGCGGGGCAAATCTATATCCCGGTGATCAACTGGGCGCTGATGATCGCCGTGATCCTGCTGGTGCTGGTATTCCAGCGTTCATCCAACCTGACCGCTGCTTATGGTATCGCGGTGACCGGTGCGATGCTGATTGACAACTTCCTGCTGGCGGTTGTGCTGTTCAAGTTGTGGCAGTGGAAGGCCCCTGCGGCGATTGCGATGCTGGCGGTTTTCTTCACCATCGACGCGGCCTATCTTGGCGCGAACCTGACAAAGATCCCCGATGGCGGTTATGTGCCGCTGGTCATGGGTGTTGCCATCTTCACGCTGCTGACCACATGGTCGCGCGGGCGGGCGCTGATGCGGGAAAACATGGCCGAGGGCACGATCCCCTTGGAAGTGTTCACCAAGTCTGCCCATTCCAGCGCAGCCCGCGTGCCCGGAACCGCGATCTTCATGGCGTCGACCGCTGCGGGCGTGCCTTCGGCGCTGCTCCACAACATCAAGCACAACAAAGTGCTGCATGAACGCGTGGTGATCCTGACGGTATCGATCGAGGATGTGCCCTATGTCGATCCGGTAGAGCGCTATTCGGTGAAGGATTATGGCAACGGCTTTTACCGGTTGACGCTGCGCTTCGGTTTTCTGGAAGAAACCGATGTGCCCGCCGCGCTGGTGGGTGTGAACATGTGCGGTGAGCCGTTCAACATGATGAAGACCAGCTTCTTCCTGTCACGCCAGACGCTGATCCCTTCGGACAAGCCGGGAATGGCGCTGTGGCGGGAAAAGCTGTTTGCATGGATGCTGCGCAATGCCGCCAGCGCCATGGAATTCTTCCGCCTGCCCACCAACCGTGTGGTGGAACTGGGCAGCCAGTTGAAGATTTGATCGAACTTGGCGCTTGTTTCTTCGGCGCAGCACTTGGCAATCTGGTCAAATACACTAGAATTCCGGTGATGGACCAGAAATAAACCATGATGTCGAACGTCGCGCTGCTGCGCGAGATACTGGATGCCCAATTGGAAATGGTGTGCCGCTTTCGGGCAGATGGCACCATCCTGTTCGTCAACCGTGCCTATGCCAACTCGCTGAAGCTGGAGCCGGCTGATCTGACCGGCCAAAGCTTATGGCAATTCGTGACAGGTTCCGATCAGGAAAGCGTGCGCGAGCAGCTTGCACAACTGACGCCTGAACAGCCAGAGATAACCATCGAGAACCGCTTTGAAACTGCCAATGGCACGCGCTGGATGCTTTGGCGCAATCACGCTTTGGCGTTTGATGAAAACGGTCAGTGGTCAATCGCCCAATCCACCGCGATTGACATTACCGAGCGGCGCCAATTGGAAGAGCAATTGGAACTGCTGGTCGGTGAATTGAACCACCGCGTCAAAAACACACTGATGGTGGTGCAGGCGATGGCGCATCAGACATTTCGCGGCACCGATGTGCCCGCTGTGCCGGTTGAAAAGTTTAACCGCCGTCTGGCCGCGCTTTCAGGCGCACACGATGCGTTGAGCCGTCAGAACTGGAGCGGGGCATCTTTGGCAGAGATCGCTCGCCAGGGCTTGTTGATCTGTAGCGATGGCAGCGGGCGGGTCAGCATGGCCGGCCCCGATGTAACATTGCCGACCAATGCCACGGTGTCCCTGGTCATGGTCTTGCACGAACTGGCCACCAACGCGCTGAAATATGGCGCGCTGTCTGGCGGGAGCGGCAGAATCGATATTCGCTGGGATCTGGCGGAGCGGGACGGTTGGGTGGTGATCCATTGGCAAGAGCATGGCGGCCCGCCGGTTACCGCGCCAACCCGCAAGGGCTTTGGATCGCGCTTGCTAACCGATGCTGTGCCACGCCAGCTCAACGGTCAGGTGGACCTGTCGTATCATGAAACGGGTTTGCACTGCCGCATTGCCATTCCCCTTGCCGCGTCAGATCAAGCACCCGGGGCAGGGCATTGATTGCCGGTCGGCGAATTCTGGTGATCGAGGATGAATTTATCGTCGCGGCCATGCTGTGCGATGTGCTTGAGGATGCAGGCGCGGCGCCACTGGGGCCGGTGGGACGTGTGGACGATGCGTTGCACCTGATCGCCAACGCTGAAATCGATGCCGCAGTGCTGGATTGGAACCTGCACGGCGAATCCGGTGCGCCCTTGGCCGGGGCCCTGCGCGCGCGGGGCATTCCGTTTGTGATTGCGACCGGATACGGGGCCGTGGAGGCTCTATTTGCCGATCAGGTCATTCTGGCAAAGCCCTATGCGCCTGATGCCCTGATAGAGCATTTGGGGCAATTGCTGGCAAGGTGAATGGCGGGGGCGGCAGTGCTGCCACCCCCTTGCACCCCATCAATCGGCTTTGGCTTCGGCAACGGATTCGTTGTGCAGGCTCGCTTCCACTTTGGCGGTTTCCTGCTTTGCGGCAGCAGCAGCCTTCTTGGCTTCGGCAGAGGCTTTTTCGCCCAGTTCGTCTGTTTTGGCTGCGGCATCGTCGACGGCGGCGGCGGCTTTGTTACCCAGCTCGTCAGTGGCGGCGGCAGCTTCGTCGGCGGCGTTGGCAATGTCGTTACCTGCGGATTCCGCCGTCGTTCCGGCAGCGTCCTTCGTCTTTTCCGAACAGGCCGATAGCATGAGGGCGGTGGCTGCGGTGGCAGCGAATATGGTGAACTTGCGCATGTGGTGGATCACTCCCCTTGGATGGTTCCAGCCAATCGCAGTGGTTCCCGCAATGGCTGGCTGAAGTCTCAACGCATCAATGGCTACTAATATCCCGTGCAGCAAAAAGGGCGCAGCATCCGGTGATGCTGCGCCCTTTTGTATGCTGTGCTGAACAGCGGCGATGGTTATGCGCCGAGGTTTGCGCTCGCCATGGCATAGAGCATGGGGAGCGAGAGCAGCAGGTTGGTGCGGCTGGCAAACAGGGCGCGCGGTGCAGCAGCAGCCTTTTCTTCAGCCGAAGCTTCGACGATGCCGAGGATCTTCTTCTGGGCAGGCCAGATGATGAACCACACGTTGAACGCCATGATCAGCGCCAGCCACATGCCAAGGCCGATGAGGTTGACCGCGCCTTCGCCCGAGAAGGTCATCGCCTGGTGGGCATAGCCCGATACAACCGCGATCACGAGGCCGGTGACGACCGTGAGCAGGGCTGCCCAACGGAAGAAGAAGAACACCTTGGGCGCGATGTGGCCGGTGATTGCACCCTTCTGCTCAGCCGGGATTTTCGGCATGGTCGGCACTTGCACGAAGTTCAGGTAATAGAGCAGGCCGATCCACAGGATGCCGAAAAAGACGTGGAGCCAGCGGAATACCGCGCCAACGGTGGCGGGTACGGATTCGCCGTAGCCGATCATCATGGCGATTGCCGCGATGAGGCCAACGGCCAGAACTAGATGAAGATTGCCGAAAAACTTGGCCATCTGATTTCCCCCTTATTGAGTTTCTTAACCGGCACAGGGCCGCGACCACGCCCCTGCAATTGCGGCGCATATTAATCAGCGTTGTGCAAATGTCACACGAAAACCGGTTGTGCGGACGTGTTCAATCGTGCGGGGGATTTTGCTCGACGTCAGGCTCGGCCCCGGCGGCAAGGCCGTGGCGCATCAGCATCGGGATTTGCGTGAAGGTGAACAGGAAGGAGAGCGTGGTGACGCCCCACAGCTTTGCCTGCAACCAGACCTCGAAATTGCCGTTGGCGACATTGAAAAAGTACCGGAGCACTTCGTTCAGCGCGGCAAGGAACAGGAAGAAAAACGCCCAGTTGCGCGAAAGCTTCATCCATCCGGCATCATCCAGCCCTTCGAACGCGGCTTCGAGCAGGGTGCGCAGCATCGCCTTGCCGCGCGCAAGGCCCGCAAACAGCACGCCTGCGAACAGCAGATAGATCGCGGTGGGCTTTACCTGAATCCAGAACGGATCGCCGAGCAGCACGGTGAGCGTGCCGAAGCCGAGGATCAGCACGGTCGACAGCCAGAGCATCGGCGAGACTTTGCCCAAGCGCCATTTCGAGATGACCAGCGCGGCGACCGTTGCCACCATGAACGTGGCGGTGCCTTTGGTGACGGCAATGACTTCGGCCAAGCCAGCTTCGGTGCCTTCGGGCTTGAAGTGGCGATAGGCGAGGAAGAACACCAGCAGCGGGCCGTAATCGACCAGCAGATTGATCCACGAGGACTTTGGCTTGTTCTGGGGCGTTTCAGCTGCGGTGCTCAACGGGCTACTCCTGCGATGACGCGGGCCACCAGATCGGGATCGAACGGGCGCAGATCATCGATCTTTTCGCCAACGCCGATGGCGTGGATCGGCAGGCCGTATTGTTCGGCTGCGGCCACCAGCACGCCGCCGCGCGCGGTGCCATCCAGCTTGGTCATGATGAGGCCGGTAACGCCCGCCACTTCCTTGAACGTCTCGATCTGTTGCAACGCGTTCTGCCCGTTGGTGGCATCGAGCACGAGCACGACGTCATGCGGGGCTTCGGGATTGAGGCGACCCAGCACGCGGCGCACTTTGGCCAGCTCGTCCATCAGCTCGCGTTTGTTCTGCAAGCGGCCAGCGGTGTCGACGATCAGCGTATCGATGCCGGTATCGGTGGCAGACTTTACCGCATCGAACACGATCGAGGCCGGATCGCCGCCTTCGGGGCCGGTGATGACGGGGATGCCGAGGCGGTCTGCCCAGACCTTGAGCTGGCCGATGGCGGCAGCGCGGAAAGTATCGCCCGCCGCCAGCATCACGCCATAGTCCTGTTCCTGGAACAAGTGCGCCAGCTTGGCGATGGTCGTGGTTTTGCCCGAGCCGTTGACGCCGATCACGAGGATCACTTGCGGGCGGGGGAAGGCGACGATTTCGAGCGGCTTGGCGACAGGGCGCAGGATCGCGGCGATTTCTTCGGCCATCGCTTCCTTGACGGCCTGTTCGTCCACGCCGTTTTCAAAGCGCACACCCTTCAGCTTTTCGCGGATGCGGGCGGCGGCGCGGGGGCCAAGGTCGGACAGGATCAGCGCATCTTCGAGATCATCCAGCTGCGCATCGGACAGCTTGGAAGCACCGACGATGCTGCCGAGGTTTTCGGCAAGGCGTTCCGAGGTCTTGCGAAAGCCGCCGAGCAGGCGGTCGGACCAACTCTCGCCACTCATTCCAGTATTCCTTCGATAATTTTCGTCGGTGTGCATGTGACCAGACTGCCGGGCACGGTGCCCGGCGCTGTGCGGTAGCTGGCGAAGTGGCCTGCATGGCCGGTTCCATCGCGTTCGGCAAGCACGCTGGCGGGCTGGCCCAGCAAGGTGTTGAGCCAGTGCCCGCGTTGACCGGCAACCGCAGCGCGCAGTTCGGCGGCACGTTCCTTGACCAGCAGCGGTGCCACTTGCGGCATTTTGGCGGCAGGTGTGCCGGGGCGGGGCGAATAGGGGAAGATGTGGCCGTGAACGACATCGCATTCGCGCACGATGGAAAGGTTGTTGGCGTGCATCTCGGGCGTTTCGGTGGGGAAGCCCGCAATAAGGTCTGCTCCGATCGCGACCTCGGGGCGGCGTGCCTTGATCTGCTGGACAAGCGCTATGGCCTGCGCGCGGGTGTGGCGGCGCTTCATCCGCTTGAGGATCATGTCATCGCCTGATTGCAGCGAGAGGTGGATATGCGGCATCAACCGCGCCTCGCCGGTGATCAGATCAAGCAGCAGCGGATCGATCTCCACCCCGTCGAGCGAGGACAGGCGCAGGCGGGGCAGGGAGGGGAAGGTTGCAAGAATTGCGGCGACCAGATCACCCAGCTTGGGAGCGCCGGGAAGGTCTGCCCCCCAAGAGGTGACGTCGACCCCGGTCAGCACCACTTCGGCCACACCAAGGTTCAGGTGGGGTTCGATGGCGCGCAGCACATCGACCACCGGCAGCGACATGCTGGGGCCGCGTCCTTGCGGGATGATGCAGAAGGTGCAGGCATGGTCGCAGCCGTTCTGCACGGGCACGAACGCGCGGGTGTGATGCTCCGATACGGCAGCAGGCCTTACATTGCCCTGCGTCCAATGCCGCGCCACGAGCTTTTCCGCATTGGGCACCACCGCATCGACTTCGGGCATCTGCGCGAAGCTGTCCTGCTCTATCGTGGCGGCACAGCCGGTGACGACAAGCCGCGCTTCGGGGTGTTCACGGCGCAGGCGGCGCACGGCACGGCGCGATTGGCGCACCGCCTCTGCCGTCACCGCGCAGGAATTGATCACGACCGTTGCGGGCGCGTCTTGCAGCATCGCCCGGATCGTCTCGCTTTCCGCGATGTTCAGCCGGCAGCCAAGAGAGACGACCTGTGTGGTCATAGCGGGTATTCGGCGTCCTCGAACGTGCCGTCAAAGCTGAATGCCGCAGGGCCGGTCATCTCGATATTGCCGCCTTCGGGCCATGATATAGTCAGCGGACCGCCGGGCAGATCCACGCGCACGGTGCGGCCCGTCAATTTCCGGCGGATGGCGGCCACAGCGGTGGCACAAGCGCCGGTCCCGCAAGCGCGCGTCAGGCCCACGCCGCGTTCCCATACCCGCAAGGCAAGGTGATCCGGGCCGACGCGGGCGGCAATGTTCACATTGATGCGATCAGGAAACAGCGGATCATTCTCGATCATCGGCCCAAGCCGTTCGAGGTCCACTGCATCGACATCGGACACAAAGAAGATGACGTGCGGATTGCCGACATTGACGCCGACCGGGTTTTCCAGCTCTTCCCAGCCCACCGGCATTTCCAGCGTGTCCATCGCATAGGCAACGGGGATTTCGTCCCACTTGAAGCGGGGCGCGCCCATATCGACCGATACGCCCTGCTCATTGGCGTCCGAGCGGATCAGGCCGCCGAGTGTCTCTATGGTCTGCGTGCCGCCCAGCAAGAGGCCGACGGCGCGGCTGGCGTTGCCACATGCTTCCACTTCGCTGCCATCGTTGTTGAATATCCGCATGCGCACATTGGCCAGCGTGGAAGGCTCGATCACGATCAACTGATCGCAACCGATGCCGGTGCGGCGGTCAGCCAGTGCAGCCGCGCGGCGCGGGGACATGGGGGCAGCCGCCGTGCGGGCGTCAATCACCACGAAATCGTTGCCGAGGCCGTGCATCTTGCGGAAAGGAATACGCATGAGCCGCGACATAGGCATTCACGCGCCCAAGGGCAATGCGCCGCCGTTTGGTTTAAGCGTCGTGTGGTTCAGGCCTCGTGCAGTTTTAAGCTGCGGCGGCTTGCTCGAACGGGTCTTCGGCAGCGGGAGAGGCGCGCAACAGGTTTTGATCGGCCAGCATCTCGTGCACGCTTTGCGCGTCGGTGGGCTGGCCATAGAGGTAGCCCTGTCCCTTGAACGAGCCGAACTTGCGCAATTCGGCCAGCACTTCGGGGGTTTCGATACCCTCGGCGGTAATCGGCAGGCCCATGCCTTTGCCAAGCGAGGAGATCGCCTCGATAATGGTCGCGCTGTCCTTGCTCACGTCAAGGTTTGACACGAAGTGGCGGTCAATCTTGATCTGGTCAAACGGCAGGGTGCGCAACTGGGCAAAGCTGGAATAGCCGGTGCCGAAATCGTCAAGGCTGATGCGGATGCCCTGATTTTTCAGGCTGGTGATCAGTGTCCGCACCATGCCAAGGTTTTCGTGCAGGCAGCTTTCGGTAATTTCGATATCCAGCCGTTGCGGCGGAAAGTTCGCTTCGAGCAATAGCCGCAGCAGCCTTTGCGCAAACCACGGATCGCGCAACTGGATCGGGGAGATATTCACCGACAGCGTCAGGCACGGGTCCCATTCACGCGCATCTTTCAGCGCCTGACGGATCAGGCTTTCCGAAAGATCGGAAATCAGGCCGATCTCCTCGGCAACAGGAATGAACACATCGGGGGAAAGCAGGCCACGGCGCGGATTCTTCCAGCGGGCCAGCATTTCAAAGCCGGTCAAGCGGCCAGTATCAAGGTCGATCTGCTTTTCATAGAACGGCACGAATTCACCCGCACGGATGCCCTCGCGGATGCCGCTTTCCAGTTCGTTGCGATACTGCAATTCGCGTTCCAGACTGGCATCGAACCAGCGATAGCCGTTGCGACCCGCCTTCTTGGCCTGATACATTGCAAGGTCCGCCCGGTGCAGCAGCGTGGTGGCCAGCTTGGGGCTTGCGCAAGTGTCCAGACTGGTCGTGGTCGCAAGCCCGACCGAGGCGGTCACTTCGATGGCAAGGCTATCGACGATGATCGGGCGGGCGACCTGCTCGTTGATACGCAATACCAGCCGGTCAATCGCAACCGCATGATCGGGATCATAGATGGCGGCGCAGGCAAATTCGTCCCCGCCAAGCCGCGCTACGATCGAGCGTTCGGGCAAGGCCGAGCGGATGCGACGGGTCGCTTCCAGGAGTACCGCATCGCCGGCAAGGTGGCCGTGAACGTCATTGGAGCGTTTGAAATGGTCAAGGTCGATGATCATGGCGACGACTTCGTGTCCGGTGACCCGGGCGCTGGTGATCATGTCTTGCAGCGCCCCGTCAATGGAGCGACGGTTAAGGCAGCCGGTGAGCGGATCGGTGTGGGCAAGCGTTTGCGCTGTTTCTTCGGCTTTGCGCCGTTGCGATACTTCGCTGGTCAGATCCATATAGCGGCGGCAGCCGAACAGCAGCAGTGCCACATTGAGCAGGAGCGCGGCGCTCAGCACATCGTCGAGCGGCTTATCGTCACTGATCAACGAGGTTACGAAATCGGCGATCACCGATGATCCATTGGCAATAATAAGGATGATCATGGCAACAACAATGCCAAGACCGATCAGGTCCTTATCGGCCTTGGCCATTTTATCACGCTTGTTCTTCCGATCGTGCGGCATGCTTGCCATAGCCGATGCTTTCGTATTGACTGCAACCGCCTGCCGACGATTTGCCCCTGCCGCATGGTTACCGCATAGCTGCTGAAATTTTGGTTAATATAAGCTTTCATCGGCGATAGGATGCGCATTCTTGCAGCTTTACTTGCCAGCGCGCGCAATCGCGGGTAAGGGCCGCCCAGCAGATGGGCTTTGCACGTCTGCGGATTCGACAACGGCCCCTGTTCAGGATGCCACACGCTGGTCGGCGAGGTTTCGCCCACCGGCGTTTTTCGCGTTATGCGAAATTGGCTGGCGGGCACGGGCTTGATGATGGGAATTGTGCGTGTTCGATAGTCTGTCAGACCGGCTTGGAGGCGTCTTCGATCGCCTGCGTGGTCGTGGCGCGCTGAACGAAGAAGACGTGCGCGCAGCCATGCGCGAAGTGCGCATCGCGCTGCTTGAAGCAGACGTTGCGCTGCCCGTTGTCCGCCGTTTCATCGATAACGTAACCGAACTGGCCGTGGGCCAATCGGTGCTGCGTTCGGTCACGCCGGGCCAGCAGGTCGTCAAGATCGTCAACGATGCGCTTGTCGAAATGCTCGGCGGCGGCACGGCAGAGCTTGATCTGGTGGCAGCGCCGCCGGTCGTGATCATGATGGTCGGCTTGCAGGGGTCGGGTAAGACCACGAGCACCGCCAAGATCGCCAAGCTGCTCAAGGAAAAGCACGGCAAGAAAGTCCTGATGGCCTCGCTGGACGTCAATCGTCCGGCGGCGCAGGAGCAGTTGAAGGTGCTGGGTGAGCAGGCAGGCGTTGCCACGCTGCCGATCATCGTGGGCCAGTTGCCCGTCGATATCGCCACGCGCGCGGTAAACGCGGCGAAGCTGCAAGCGGTTGACGTGCTGATGCTCGACACTGCGGGCCGCCTGCATGTCGATCAGGCCCTGATGGACGAGATGAAGGCCGTTTCGGCTGTCTCGATCCCCAAGGAAACACTGCTCGTCGTCGATTCGCTGACCGGTCAGGACGCGGTCAACGTCGCGCAATCCTTCGCGGGCGAGGTTGATCTTACCGGCATCGTGCTGACCCGTATGGACGGCGATGCGCGCGGTGGTGCGGCGCTTTCGATGCGCGCAGTCACCGGCAAGCCGATCAAATTTGCCGGCACCGGCGAAAAGCTTGACGCGATCGAGCCGTTCCATCCTGAACGCGTTGCGGGCCGCATCCTTGGCATGGGCGACATCGTCTCCATCGTCGAAAAGGCGGCGGCGACGATTCAGGTTGAAGACGCCGAAAAGCTTGCCGCGCGCATGTCGAAGGGTCAGTTCGATATGAACGACCTGCGCACGCAATTGCGGCAGATGCAGAATATGGGCGGTCTGGGCGCGCTGGCGGGCATGATGCCCGGCATGAAGAAGGCCAAGGCGGCGATGGCGCAATCCGGCATGGATGATCGCGTGCTGCTGCGCATGGACGCGATCATCGGTTCGATGACGCCGAAAGAGCGTGAGAAGCCCGAATTGCTCAACGCCAAGCGCAAGATCCGTGTGGCCAAGGGGTCGGGCACGCAAGTGCAAGACGTCAACAAGCTTCTGAAGATGCATCAGGAAATGGCCAAGGCCATGAAGCAGATCAAGAAGATGGGTGGCCTCAAGGGCTTGGGTGCATTGTTCGGCAAGGGTGGCCTTGGTGCCGCCATGCCGGGTCTGGACCAGCAAATGGGTCCGGGTGGGCTTGGTGGCCTGGGTGGTGGAATGGGTGGCGGCATGGGCGGCTTGCCCGGTCTGGGATCGGGTGGCTTACCATCCAATCTGAATGACCTGCTCAAGAAGCGCTGAATTTTTGAAGTTTCGTGAATACTAGAATTTCGCTGAAAGGTTGATCTAATGTCTGTTTCTCTTCGTCTTTCGCGTGGTGGCTCGAAGAAGCGCCCGTACTACAAGGTTGTCGTCTCCAACAGCCGCGCACCGCGCGATGGCAAGTATCTGGAGCAGGTCGGCACCTACAACCCGCTGCTCGCCAAGGACGATGAAAACCGCGTCCGTCTGGTTGAAGACCGCGTGCGTTACTGGCTCGGCGTTGGCGCCCAGCCAACCGATCGCGTTGCCCGCATGCTCGACAAGGCCGGCATCAAGGAACGCAAGGTTACCCTGAACCCGAACGCTGGCGTCCCCGGCAAGAAGGCCAAGGAACGCGCTGAAGACAAGGCCAAGAAGGCTGCTGAAGCCGCTGAAGCGGCCGCCGCCGCTGCTGCTGCACCGGCTGCTGAAGAAGCACCGGTTGAAGCCGCTGCTGAAGAGCAGACGGAAGCCTGATCTTGTCGGACAAACCCGTCACGCTCGCCGCCATAACCGGCGCACACGGGGTGACGGGGGAAGTCCGCCTCAAGCTGTTCGGAGAAGGCGTGGCCGCGCTCAAGCGCTACCGCGCCTTCTGCGAATCAAAGCTGACGGTAACCTCGCTCCGCGATGACAGCAAAGGCGGCGCGATTGCCCGCTTCGCCGAAATCACGGACCGCACCGCAGCCGAAAAACTGCGCGGAACGGCGCTGACCGTACCCCGCTCGACCCTCCCGCCACTGGCGGAGGGCGAATATTACCACGCCGACCTGCTCGGCCTGCCCGCTATCTCCACCACCGGAGAGGCCTTGGGTGAATGCATCGCCATCGAAAACTTCGGCGCAGGCGACGTGATCGAAATTCGCAAACCTGATGGCAAGCGCTTCATGGTCCCCATGAAGCTGGACGCGGTGCCTGAATGGGACGACGCGCGGATTGTGATTGAAGCGCTTTACGCGGAGTAGTATATACAGGGCGTATATACGGAGGCCGCGATGGGCAAGGAATACACAGCCAAGAGCTTTAAGTCAGGAAACTCGGTTGCCATTCGCGTTCCGGCCGGATTGGGAATTGAACCGGATCGGGAGTGGTCCGTCGAGTGGAATGATGGCAGTTTAGTGTTTCGCGCCAAGTTGCAGGCTAAACCCAAGCTGGATGTCAGCAAGTTCTGGGGCAAGGCAAAGGGGCTTAAGGTTCCCGAACGGCGCGATTTTGATGAGCGGCCAAGCACAATTGCCGCGCGTGAGGCGGACGCTGGCAGATGATCGCTTATCTGCTCGATGCCGATTGCTCTATCTATGCCATGCTCGGAACCCACCCGGCCCTCCGGGAACGGCTAGCGGATTGTCAGCCCGATGAGGTGGGGATTTCGGCCGTGAGCTTCGCTGAGATCGTGATGAGTGAGAACCTTGGACATCCACCCGATCGCGAGGTGATCGAGGATTTCGTTTCGGTTGTCCCGGTCCTGCCCTTCGACGAAGCCGCCGCGCGAGAATACGCTAAGCTGCCGTTCAGGCGGGCGCGGTTTGATCGGTTGCTGGCGGCCCATGCCTTGAGCATCGGGGCGACGGTTGTGACCAACAACGAGGCTGAATTTGCCGACGTACCGGGGTTGATGGTTGAGAACTGGACGGTTTGATGTTGACTCAGCTTTTCTTTCTAGTGGGTATCAGCATTCCACTCGCATTGGCATGGGGTTTTGGGCGGGCGAAGCCCGATTGGTCTAAGCGCAAGGTAGCGCTTTGGTCTGCAGCACCAATCCCAGCAATTGCAATGATTCCAAGCCTCGTCCTGGCTGTCTACGACGCGACCGCAGCACCAGAAAACTGCGGAACTGATGCTTGTGAAACCGAAATGGAAGTTGGGTTGGTATTGCTTGCTGTGACAGGTGCTACGTTCATAATAGGGTTGCTCCTTGCTTTTGGCACCGTTGCTGTCGTTAGGTGGATCACCCCAAGCAAGGCGGGCTCGGACCTATTTCAATGACCTTCGCCGCCACAGTCCTCACGCTCTATCCCGAGATGTTTCCCGGCCCTT
>CAZSTP010000032.1:0-15069 GCA_964609325.1 uncultured Novosphingobium sp.
CCTTCAATCAGCACGCGGTTGCCGCGCGCCGAGATATAAACTCCCAACCGGTTTTCTATCAGCACGAGATTGGTATCGAATTGGCCAAACAATGCGCCAAGCACCGTTTGCTCATCGAATTCAACTTCGACGCGGGCTCGTCGATGTTGATCTGGCCTGGAGTGATCCGGACGATGATGCGCCTCATCTTGGGCGCGGGAGAATTTACGGGCCATGCTCTCCTTTCAGGTAAGGGGCCTGAACGCAAGAATACGCCCGGATGTGACACGCGCAAGGCAGCGAAAAGGGAAATCGCGTTTAGCTGTGTTTATTCCACAGGGATTTGAAGCACGCGCCCGGATAGCGAGTTTGGCCCCGCTTCGATCAGTTCCACGTCCACCAGATCGCCGATGGCGAAATCGCCAAGGAAGTGGACCGATTGCAGCCACGGTGATTTGCCCAACCACTGTCCCGGCTGGCGGCCCTTGCGCTCCACCATCACGCTGCACCGCCGCCCGACGCTGTTCTGGTTGAATGCCAAAGAGTTACGCTGAAGCCCGGCCTGAAGCCGCTGCAAACGCTCGTCCATCACTTCAGGCGATACGTGATCGGGCATCGTGGCCGCCGGCGTGCCGGGGCGGGGCGAATACTTGAAGCTGAAGGCTTGGGCATAGCCTACAGCATCGACAACTTGCAGCGTCTCTTCGAATTCAGCCTCGGTCTCGCCGGGGAAGCCGACAATAAAGTCGCCCGATATTGCAATGTCGGGGCGGGCTTCGCGCACGCGGTCCAGCAGCTTGAGATAGCTTTCCACCGTATGACTGCGATTCATTGCCTTCAAAACGCGGTCGCTGCCTGCCTGCACCGGCAAATGCAGAAACGGCATCAACTTGTCGATCTCCCCATGGGCGGCGATCAGTCCGTCGGTCATGTCGTTGGGATGGCTGGTGGTATAGCGGATGCGCTGAAGATCAGGATCATCGGCAAGCGCGCGGATCAGGCCATCAAGCCCGACCTTGCGCCCCTTGTCGTCTTCCGAGCCCCACGCATTCACGTTCTGGCCCAGCAAAGTAATCTCGCGCGCGCCACCGGCGACGAGCAACTTGGCTTCTTCGACCAGATCGTTGAATGGACGCGAAATCTCTGCGCCGCGTGTATAGGGCACCACGCAATAAGTGCAGAACTTGTCGCACCCTTCTTGCACCGTAAGAAAAGCCGATGGGCCGGATTTGCGGCGCTTGGGCAGGGCGGCAAACTTGGCCTCGGCGGGCATGTCCGTCTCGGTCGCGCGGCCACCGGCGGCGGCGCGGGCCACCATTTCGGGCAAGTGATGATAGGATTGCGGGCCAACGACCACCTTCACGCTGGGCGCGCGGGCCATGATTTCATCACCCTCGGCCTGTGCAACGCATCCGGCCACGGCAATGATCGGGGCTGAACCATCATCGCGGCGCAGGCGGCCGATATCGGAATAGACTTTTTCCGTCGCGCGTTCGCGGATGTGGCAGGTATTCAGCACGACAAGGTCAGCGTCCTCGCCCTTGCCGACAGAGGTCATCCCCTGCGCCCCCAGCAGTTCGGCCATACGCTCGCCGTCATAGACGTTCATTTGGCAGCCGAAGCTTTTGACGTGGAAGGTTTTGGGAGCGGTGGGTGCAGACATGGCCGGGCCGATACGGGATTTGGGCGCGTTTGGCTACCGTTTGCGCGCCATCGCTGCAAGGATGCGGTCGCGCGCGGCAATGGCCATTGTCTTGCGGTTGGTCGTCTCTTGCGCGGTCAGCGGCTCCAGAAAATGCACGGTCACGCTTTGGCGTTGGCGTCGGGCAAGAATCTTGAGGAAGTTATCCAGCCCCGGCTCTTCACCAACCCACGCCATTTCGGTCACGTCATCGCCGTAATCAAGCCAGACCGGCTGGATGGCAATGCCCGCAGGCGGGGGATCCAGTGCGGACAGCAAAGAAGACTTGAAGGCCAGCAGGCCTGTGCCATCGCTGGTCGTGCCCTCGGGAAAAACCGTCAGCGCGCCGGTATCCGTCAACGCCTCGCGCACTTGGGCCACCTGGCTGTGGACGGACCGGCGATCATGACGTGCAACAAATACGGTGTCGTTCATCTGGCACAGCCATTTCAGCAGGCCATAATCGGCAAGGCCGGAATGGGCGACAAAGGCACTGCCCGTGGCCCCTGCTATAACCGGGATATCCAGCCAGCTTACATGATTGGCCAAGAGGAACGCGCCCTTATGGCAGCGGACACCCTCAACGCTCACGCGCGCGCCTGCTATGCGGGCAATTCCGCCCAGAAAGGCGCGCGGCAAAGGATTGGGCAATCGTGCGAAGCGGCACACATAATACAGCGGTACGCAGATGAGCAGCCACAGCAGCATCGCGGCAAGGCGCAGTCCGATGCGCACACGCCCTATGGCCGGAATGCTTGCGCGACCGGTGATGTCAGCCGTCGCGGTCAAGCTTCACGCCATATAGCTCCATCCGGTGGTCCACCAGACGATAGCCCAGTTTCTCGGCAATCTGGCGTTGGAGCTGTTCAAGTTCGGGATCGACGAATTCGATGACTTTGCCGGTTTCAACATCGATCAGATGATCGTGATGCGCCTCTGGCGTCGCCTCATAGCGCGCGCGGCCATCGCCGAAATCATGGCGATCGAGAATCCCTGCTTCTTCGAACAGGCGCACCGTGCGGTAAACCGTGGCGATCGATATACGCGAATCAATCGACGAAGCCCGCTCGTGCAGTTTTTCCACGTCGGGATGATCATCACTATCGGACAGCACGCGCGCAATTGTGCGGCGCTGATCGGTGATGCGCAGTCCACGTTCTGCGCAAAGGGCTTCGATGTCGATGGCCTGGTGCACTGGGGTTCCGTCACAAAGAAAGCGGCAAAAAGAAATAGGCCCGCCGATCTATAGAGCGGCGGGCCGATTCTTCAACCGTGCGCAATACGATTGCGCAACCGGTCTTGTCTGTGCGGATCAGGCGGCAGCCGGCTTGCGGCCACGCTTTGGCGCAGGCTTGCGGCCAAGGCCGATCTTCTTGGCCAGTTCGCGGCGCTTTTCTGCATAGGCAGGCGCGACCATCGGATAGTCGGCGGGCAGGTTCCAGCGCGTGCGATACTGGTCAGGCGTCATGTTGTAACGCGTTGAAAGGTGGCGCTTGAGCATCTTGAGCTTCTTGCCATCTTCAAGGCAAACGATGTGATCGTTCTTGATCGAAGAGCGGATCGACACGGCAGGTTCCGGCATCGGCTCTTCAACCGCAACAGGTGTATCAAGGCCGGCAAGGGCGGTGTAGACGTTCGAAATCAGCACAGGCAGATCGCTCACGGCCACGCTGTTATTGCTAACGTGCGCAGCAACGATGTCTGACGTGAGGGTGATCAGCGTTTCACGCATATCGATTTGTACTTCACTCATTGCGAACCAACCTTTTTTGTTTTGCTCTTCCCGAGCCTTGGTTTTTTATCAAGATAACGATGGTGATATGGATCACCTTTTTATAGTCGAGTCTATCAAAGATACAACCACAGCTGATTATTTTTTTATTGGGAGATTGCACTATGTGGAACTACGGAAAGTATCGCGTTAATCCTTGAGTACCAGTTCCTGGCTGATTGCATCAATGCGATTGCCGGTTGATGTGCGGTAATAGGCTGGTCTTACGCCGATTTCCTTGAATCCATGGGCGGCATAGAGATAAGCCGCCGGGTTATCCCTGCGCATCTCAAGGAAGATACGCGCCATCCCGTTCATACGTGATTGTGCGATGAACTTCGTTAACAATTGATGGCCTAAACCTTGTCTTCGATATTGTGGAGCGATGGCAAATAGCAGAAGCTCTTCTTCGTCCAGAATGCTCCGGCCCATGAAGAAACCGGCAGTGTCTGTTCCGGCGCGAAGATCGTCACTACCGTCCGGCCCGATCAGACCATAGCGGCAATTGCCGACAATCATCGCATCGCCAACTTGCCTGCGATTCCAAGCTTCGCCGTATTCGGGTGGAAAAGCGCGCTCCATGACGGACATAATTCTGTCGATGTCATCGCTTGGCGCCATCATGGTGCGTTTCAGACCGCTACAGGCAGGCGCGCATCCGGCGCGCGGCCATAACTTGGCCGGGGATCGTCATGAAACGCCGCAGCCGTCAGTAAAGCAAAGCACCGCGCATCAGGCCGCACATCCAGCGCCAGCGCCTCGGGGCGGCCTCGGGCCAAGGCCGCAGCCTGATTTCCGGCGATCACCTGTCCCGCCGAACGCGATACCGCTTCTTCGGGCGCAAGCGAGGCCAGCGCCGCCAAAGGGCGGCCATCGGCGCCGAACGGCTGGAAAAACCATTCACCATGCCCGCCGGTCATGCACACATCCACCGTCATTCCGGGATGCTCGGCCTGCGCCATCGCGGCCACCAGCCACATGCTCTCATAGCCTTGCAGCTTTACGCCCCACGCCATCGCCAAGGCGCGCGCGGCGGCAAGGCCCACGCGGATGCCGGTAAAACTGCCGGGGCCGATATCCACCGCGATCACATCGGCGCGGCCTTTGTCGGGCAGGCTGGCGATCATCGGCACCAGCCGTTCGGCATGGCCACGGCCCAGTACTGCGCATTCGCCCGCGATCAGCACGCCATCTTCGATCAGCGCGACCGAACAACTTTCCGTCGCGCTGTCGATCACCAAAGTCCGCATCGCGTCAGGCAGCGCGCACTTCGCTCACTTCGGGCACATAGTGCTTGAGCAAGCTTTCAATGCCGTTTTTCAGCGTTGCGCTCGATGAAGGGCAACCCGAACAGGCCCCTTGCATCTGCAGGTAAACCACGCCTTCGCGAAAGCCGCGATAGATGATGTCGCCACCATCATTCGCCACGGCAGGGCGCACCCGCGTTTCGATCAGATCTTTGATTTGATCGATGATTTCTGCATCGGCAGGATCATCATTGAAATCATCATCCACATCAGCCGGAACCGCAATCCCGGCGGCAGTGCCGGCCACAAACAACGGCGCTTGCGCCACGAAGTGATCCAGCAACAGCGACAATACTTGCGGCTTGAGGCTGGCCCATTCCACGCCCGGCGCGGCGGTAACCGAAACGAAATCCCGCCCGAAGAACACGCCCGTTACATCGCCCAGATCAAATAGCGCTTGCGCCAGTGGCGATGCTTCAGCCGCTTCGGGCGAAGTGAATTCGCGCGTGCCGGTGGCCATGACCAGTTCACCTGGCAGGAACTTCAGCGTGGAGGGGTTTGGCGTGGTTTCGGTTTCGATAAACATGCATTGCATGTAGACCTGCTGCAAGCAGGGTCAAGTGGACGAAATGTGTCGTATTAACAAAACACGGCGCTCTTTTGGGCAATTTTCGCCACGTGGCGCATAGCGCAACCCCAATTCAGCCACTATGCGTCACCCCATGATCACGTCTTTAAAAGCGCTTTGCCGCACCGCCCCTGTTTTTCTGGCCCCCGTTCTTCTGGCCGCTTTTGCAATGCCCGCCGGCGCTGCAACGCCGCCCAAGCCGGTCGCACCTTCGGCGCAGGCGATCCCCTTGCCATTGAACCCCATCGTTGGCGAAGCGCAGCGTCTGTGCACCGCCAGAACGGCCAGCGGCCTCGGCACCATGAACCTCACCCCCGCAGAAGGGGCAAAACCGGCAAAGGCCGATTTCGCCTTGGTCAATTACATCGGTTATCTTGCCGCCACCGGCGCGGTATTCGATCAAAGCATGCAGGCAGCCTTCCCGGTCGAAGGCGTCATCCCCGGTTTTTCCGAAGGCCTGCAATTGATGGCCAAGGGCAGCAAATGGCGTTTCTGCGTGCCCGCGGCCCTGGGCTATGGCGCACAAGATTCCGGCCCGATCCCCGCCAATTCCGATCTCGTATTTCAGGTCGAATTGCTCGAATTCAAAACCGCCGCCGAAATCGAAGCGATGCGCGCAGCGCAAGCCGCGCAGCCTTCTGCACAACAAAGCCCCGAATAAGGCGAAAATTCACAGGTCTATTCACTAGTCCTTCATACCAAGGCCACCTATAGTCGGGCGATGCAATCACCTGTTTTGCGCGCCCGGCGCCTTGGCCTTCTTCTCCCCTTGTTGCTGTTGTCGGCGGCTCCGCTCGATGCCCGCGCGCCTGCCTCTGCGTCCGGCAAGCCGCCAGTTCCGTGGCTTTACAAAGGCTCCGACGTTCCGCAGGATCAGGCGTGGACCTTCGGCGTCCTGCCCAATGGCATCCGCTATGCCGTGCGCCACAATGGCGTTCCGCCCGAACAGGTCTCGATCCGCGTGCTGGTTGATGCAGGTTCGATGTATGAAACCGATGCCCAGCGCGGTTACGCCCATCTGCTCGAACATCTCACCTTCCGCGAATCGAAATACCTCAAGGAAGGCGAAACGATCCCCACGTGGCAGCGTCTCGGCGCAACCTTCGGCAGCGATACCAACGCCGAAACCAGCCCGACGCAAACCGTCTACAAACTCGATATCCCGCAAGCCTCGCCCGAAAAGCTGGACGAAACGTTCAAGCTTT
The DNA here is from genome assembly GCA_964609325.1 of uncultured Novosphingobium sp. Classification (GTDB taxonomy): domain Bacteria; phylum Pseudomonadota; class Alphaproteobacteria; order Sphingomonadales; family Sphingomonadaceae; genus Novosphingobium. Next base: position 6,512 of record CAZSTP010000032.1, read on the forward strand.
TGTCGGGCATGATCACCGCCCCGATCTTCACCGATCACGGCGTGAAAACCGAAGTCCCGATTGTGCTGGCCGAAATGCGCGAACGCACCAGCGCCCAATCCCGCGTGCTCGATCAGACGCGCGATCTGTTTTTCAAAGGGCAGTTGCTCGCCTCGCGCAATCCCATCGGCACGGTCGAAACGCTTGAGGCCGCCAATGCCGCGGCCGTCAAAGCCTTCCACAGCAAATGGTATCGCCCCGATAACACCGTGATCGTGGTTGCGGGCGATGCCGATCCCGAAGCACTGGTCGCAAGGATCAAACAGTGGTTCGGCGGCTGGAAAGTGGCTGGCAAAAAGCCGCTACAGCCCGATTTCGGCAAGCCCGTTGCTCCTGCCGGTCTCGATCCCGCCAATCCTGTGGGTGAGGCCAAAGTGCTGGTCGAGCCTGATCTTCCGCGCATCGTCAATTGGGCCATCCTGCGGCCATGGGTCAAGGTCAACGATACCATCGTCTACAATCAGGGCTTGATGGTGGATCGCCTAGCCCTGGCGCTGATCAACCGCCGCCTTGAAGCCCGCGCGCGCGGCGGCGGCAGCTATCTGGTCGCCTCGGTTGACGAGATGAAGCAGGAGCTTTCGCGCTCGGCCGATGCCACCATCGTCACCGTCACGCCGCTGGGCGATGATTGGAAAAGCGCCGTCACCGATGTGCGCTCGGTCATCGCCGATGCGCTGGCAACGCCGCCATCGCAGGCCGAAATTGATCGCGAAGTGGCCGAATTCGAAGTGGCGTTCAAAGTGGGCGTCGAAACGCAATCCACTATCGCCGGATCAAAGGCCGCCGATGATATCGTCAACGCGGTCGATATCCGCGAAACGGTCGCCAATCCCGATACGGTCTACGAAATCTTCCGGCAATCGATCCCCCGCTTCAAACCCGAAGCAGTGCTGGCCAGCACCCGCAAGATGTTTCAGGGCACCGTCATCCGCCCGATGATGATCACGCCAAAAGCGGGCGAGGCGGATGAAACGGCCCTGCGCAGCGCGCTGACCGCAAAGGTCGATGCCGCATCGGGCAGCCGGGTTGCTGCCAATTCGCTCAAGTTTTCCGATCTGCCGCCCGTCGGCACGCCCGGCACCGTTGCATCGGCGCGGCCCATCGGCTTGCTCGGGATCGAACACATCGAATTGTCCAACGGAGTCAAAGTCCTGCTTTGGCCCAACGATGCAGAGCCGGGGCGGATTATCGTCAAGGCGCGCTTCGGTGGCGGCTATGGCGCCATCCGTCCGCAAGATGCGGTCTATGGCCGGATCGGTGCGGTGGCCCTGATGGACAGCGGCATCGGCGCGCTGGGGCGCGATGATCTTGACCGTCTGGCCACGGGCCGCAAGCTCAGCCTCGATTTCGATATCGATGATACCGCCTTCCGCATGTCGGCCGATACGCGCCCTGCCGATCTGGAAGACCAGCTCTATCTGATGGCAGCCAAGCTGGCCACGCCGCGCTGGGACCCGAACCCCGTACTGCGCGCCAAGGCGGCGGCCCGGCTGCAATATGAAAGCTACAATTCCTCGCCCACAGCCGTGCTGGGCCGAGACCTGACATGGCTCTTGCGTGATGGCGATCCGCGCTATGCCACGCCCAATCCGGCGGAACTGGAAAAGGTCACGCCCGAAGGCTTCCGCGCCACGTGGGAACCGCTCGTCGCGCAAGGCCCGATTGAAATCGACATGTTCGGCGATTTCAATCGCGAACAGGCGCTCGCATCGCTCGAAAAAACCTTCGGTGCCTTGGCCCCGCGCAGTGCTGCGCCAGCCTCCGATCTTGCGCCCAATATCCCCGCGCACAATGAAGAGCCATTGGTCCTCACCCATCGCGGTGATCCTTCGCAGGCTGCTGCCGTGGTCGCATGGCCAACCGGCGGCGGGCAAGCAGGCGTGCGCGAAAGCCGCCAGCTCGAAATCCTCGCGCAAATCTTCAACAATCGCCTGTTCGATGCGATGCGCGAAAAGACCGGTGCCAGCTATGCCCCGCAAGTAGGGTCAAGCTGGCCGCTCGATCTGCCATCGGGCGGATATATCTCGGCAACCGTGCAACTGCGCCCTACCGATTTTGAAACATTCTATGCCGCGGCTGATAAAATCGCGGCGGATTTGGCCACCACGCCGCCCACCGCCGATGAAATTGGCCGGGTCACCGAACCGCTCAAGCAACTGATTACCCGCGCCAGCACCGGCAACGGTTTCTACATGTACCAGTTGGAAGGGGCGGCCAACGATCCGCGCAAGATCGCCGCCATCCGCACGATCCTCAACGATTACAGCCAGACCACGCCGGAACGGATGCAGGCGCTGGCCGCGCGCTATCTGGTCAGCGACAAAAGCTGGCGGCTGAAAGTCGTGCCGGAAAAAGCAGCGCCCTGAAACAGGCTGGGGCTTTGGCAGGGCGTTGATCGGTGCGGTAGATTGCTGTGAACGCAAGGCTTCCTTTGCAATTTGCGCGCGCGCGGCTTATGTGCGCGCCTCCTGAAAGGATGAGTATTGTGGCACAGAACTGGACTGCGGAATCATGGCGCGGATTTGAAGGACGGCATTTGCCGACTTATCCGGACGCGCAAAAGTTGGCTGAGGTCGAGCAGACCCTGACGAGCTTTCCGCCGCTGGTCTTTGCTGGCGAGGCGCGCGCGCTCAAGGCTGATCTGGCGCAAGTGGCTGCCGGTAAAGGCTTTTTGCTTCAGGGCGGCGATTGCGCTGAAAGCTTTGCCGAATTCCATCCCAACAATATCCGCGATACCTTCCGCGTGCTGTTGCAAATGGCGGTCGTGCTGACGTTCGCCAGCAAGCAGCCTGTGGTGAAGGTTGGCCGCATGGCAGGCCAGTTCGCCAAGCCGCGTTCATCGCCGGTCGAATCCATCGGCGGCGTTGAATTGCCAAGCTATCTTGGCGACAACATCAACGGCATTGATTTCACACCGGAATCGCGCATCCCCGATCCCGAACGCATGCTGCGCGCCTATAGCCAGGCCGCCGCAACGTTGAACCTGCTGCGCGCTTTCGCCACCGGTGGCTATGCCAATCTGCGTCAGGTCCACCAGTGGACATTGGATCACATCGGCAAAAGCCCATGGGCCACCAAGTTCAGCGAAATGGCCGACAAGATCGGCGAATCGCTCGATTTCATGGAAGCCTGTGGCGTCGATCCGCGCACCGTGCCCCAGCTTCAGGGCACCAGCTTCTATACCAGCCACGAAGCGCTGCTTCTGCAATACGAAGAAGCGATGACGCGGCAGGATTCGCTGACCGGCGAATGGTACGATACCAGCGCGCACATGCTGTGGATCGGTGATCGCACCCGCTTTGAAGGTTCGGCGCATGTCGAATACTTGCGCGGTGTGAACAACCCCATCGGCATGAAGTGCGGCCCGTCGCTGACGCCCGACGCCTTGCTCAAGATGCTCGATACGCTCAACCCCTCGCGCGAAGCGGGCCGGATGACGCTGATCAGCCGCTTCGGGCACGATAAGGTCGAGGCAGGCCTCGCCCCGCTGGTTCGCGCCGTAAAGCGCGAAGGCCATCCCGTGGTGTGGTCCTGCGATCCGATGCACGGCAACGTGATCAAGGCCGATAACGGCTACAAGACGCGCCCGTTCGAACGCATCCTCACCGAGGTAAAGGGCTTCTTCGCGGTCCACCGCGCTGAAGGCACCCACGCAGGCGGCATCCACATCGAGATGACCGGACGCGACGTGACCGAATGCACCGGCGGTGCAGTCGCCATCACGCAAGAAGGCCTCGCCGATCGCTACCACACCCACTGCGACCCGCGCCTCAACGCAGCCCAATCAATCGAACTCGCCTTCCTCCTCGCCGAAGCCCTCAACGCCGAACGCGGCGTAGCCAAAGCCGAAGCGGCCTAAGTAAAAAAAGCCCACCCCCAGCCCCTCCCGCAAGCGGGAGGGGAGCCCCCTTCTTCCCCCCTCCCGCTTGCGGGAGGGGTCGGGGGTGGGCACAACTTCCCCCCTCCCGTTTACGGGAGGGGGCGGGGGTGGGCATGCGCTTACCTACCGTCCATGCCGTGCCGCGAGCGCAATCCCCGCCAAATTCTGGTTCCGCTTGATCCAGCGTATCCGTGCAGGCCTAAGTATCTCGCAAAGCGCCAAAAAATGCGCATAATGCGCCAATTCGCCACCAGACCGCCCACGAACGCCACCTTTTGCGCGCTCAATCACCGGCAAACTGTCACCCAGCAGCTCAAAGTCCAGCAATTGCAGGCTCTGCGCCACCTCCAGCGCATGCAACAACCCTATCCATTCCGCATCCCCACTGCCGCCATGTCCCAGATCGTCGCGGATAAACACCTGCCCCCGCACCACCGCCGCCACTTCCATCGGCCCGGGGTTGGGGCGGCACCCGCCATCGAAGAACACCTTGATCCGGCTGCGCGCCATGGTGGAAGATCAGGAATCGAACACGATGACCGAGCGCGCGGAATGGCCTTGCTTCATCTTTTCAAAGCCTTCGTTCACATCTGAAAGCGGGATGCGCTCGGCAATGATGCTATCCAGATCAAGCAGCCCGCGCATATAAAACTCCACCAGACGCGGCAGATCTACCGGGAATTGATTGCCCCCCATCAGCGCGCCCTGCAACTTTTTGTCCGACAGCAAATCCATCGCCGAAAGCCCGACCTTATGGCCCAGCGGCATCATCCCGAGGATCGTAGCCGTGCCCCCGCGCCGCAACGATGCCACCGCCAGATCGCCCGAAGCCGGACGCCCCACCGCCTCAATCGCATGATGCACACCGCCCTTGGTCATCTCGACAATCTGCGCCGCCGCTTCAGGCCCTGCATCAATCGCGTCGGTCGCGCCGAGTTTTATCGCCAATGCGCGCTTTTCGGGCATCGGATCAACCGCGATGATCCGCCCGGCACCGGCAATTTTCGCCGCATTTACAGTGGCAAGGCCAACGCCGCCACAACCGACGACGGCCAGCGTTTCGCCCGGCGTCACCTTGCAAGCGTTGAACACCGCACCAGCGCCCGTGGTCACGGCACAGCCAATAATCGCCGCGCGGTCCAGGGGCATATCCGGGTTGATCGCAACGCAGGCGTGTTCGTGCACCAGCATCTGTTCGGCAAAGGCCGACAAGTTGAGCATCTGGTTGACCACACTGCCATCATCGGTGCGCGTCAGGCGGGGTGCATCATTGCGCCCACGCCGCGTATCGCCGCCAAGGCACAGCGCCATCCTGCCGGTCACGCAAAACTCGCAGTGCCCGCAAAACGCCGAAAGGCAGGTGACCACCGCATCGCCCACTTTGACGGTGCGCACTTCCGATCCGATCGCCTCGACAATGCCCGCAGCCTCATGCCCCGGCACCGCTGGCAGCGGGTGGGGGTATGCGCCATCGATAAAGTGCAAGTCCGAATGGCAAAGGCCGCAGGCTGCTGTCCGGATCAGGACTTCATGCGGGCCGGGTTTGGACACGGTAAGGTCATGGATCTCCAACGGATTGCCAGGTTGGACGAGGACAGCAGCTTTCATCGGTGGTTTCCTTCAAGTCTCGTTAGCGTGCGACTCCAAGATCGCCGGAACTTAGACCACGGTCGCTTTGCAGCACATCGGAATGGCGGGAAAACTCGATCCGCGCAATCGAGCGTGCGTGTACTTCGTCCGGTCCATCGGCAAGCCGCAGCGTACGCATGTGGGCATAAGCCAGCGCAAGGCCAAAGTCCTCGGACACCCCGCCGCCGCCATGCGCCTGAATCGCATCATCAAGGATGCGCAGCGCCATGTTCGGGGCCTGCACCTTGATCATCGCGATTTCCAGCGCAGCCGCCTTGTTGCCCACTTTGTCCATCATATCAGCCGCTTTAAGACACAGCAGGCGCGTCATATCGATATCGATGCGGGCACGTGCGATGCGCTCTTCCCACACCGATTGTTCGGACACACGCTTGCCGAATGCCACGCGGCTTTGCAGGCGGCGCGCCATCTTGGCCAGCGCTTCTTCGGCCACGCCAATCGTGCGCATGCAATGGTGAATACGGCCCGGCCCAAGCCGCCCTTGCGCGATTTCGAATCCGCGGCCTTCGCCAAGCAGCATGTTCGTCACCGGCACACGCACATCGTTGAGTTCGATTTCCATATGGCCGTGCGGTGCGTCGTCATAACCGAACACCGGCAGGTGGCGCAGGATGTTCACTCCCGGCGCGTCCAAGGGCACCAGCACCATCGATTGCTGCTGATGGCGCTTGGCCTCAAAATCGGTCTTGCCCATCACGATGGCCACTTTGCAACGCGGATCGCCTGCGCCCGATGACCACCACTTGCGGCCATTGATCACGTAAGTGTCGCCCTCGCGCCGGATCGACGTTTCGATGTTGGTGGCATCGGATGAGGCCACTTGCGGCTCGGTCATCAGGAAGGCGGAACGGATTTCGCCATTCATCAGCGGGCGCAGCCACTGTTCTTTCTGCTCTGCGGTGCCATAGCGGTGGAACACTTCCATGTTGCCGGTATCGGGCGCAGAGCAATTGAACACTTCGCTGGCCCATGAAATGCGGCCCATCTCTTCGGCGCATAGGGCATATTCAAGGTTGGTAAGGCCGGGGCCTTCGAATTCGAATGTCTCATCCACGTGATGATGCCCGCCATTGCGCGGCGGCATGAACAGGTTCCAGATGCCTTGCGCCTTGGCGCGGGCCTTTTCCTCTTCGATGGTCTGGATCACTTTCCAGCGATCGCCCGTGGCCTGTTCGGCCTTGTAGTCTTTCTCGCGCGGACGAACGTGGTTTTCGATGAATTGGCGGACACGGTCACGCCAATACTTCTGGCGGTCGGTCGGTTCGAAATCCATGTCAGTCTCCTCAGTCCTTACCCGCACAGTTGAACGGGTGAGGGGGCAATTCAAGTTAAATTCAAGCGAATCATTAAGGGATGCGGTTTATCCGGATCAGGATGCTTTACCGCTGTCCGCCATCTGTTGCAGCGCATCGAACAGGCCGGGTATTTCCGGGTCCCAACTGTGGCGCGGGCCGATAGTGATGCCGCCGTCCACCAGCAGCGATGTTCCGGTCATAAAGCTCGCGGCCTCGCTGGCGAGGAACAACACGGCATTTGCTATGTCATCGGCCTGTCCGCCACGTGCAACGGGCTGCGCCTGTTTCGACATGGCGGCGATGGCGCCCTTGGCCTGAAGCTCAAGTTCTTCCGGCATACCCATGGAACTGGTGAATATGTTGGTGTTGATGAAACCCGGTTGCACCGCGTTGACGCGGATCTGATGCTTGGCAAGATCGGCCGCGCCCACTTTGGTCAGGTGCAACACGCCCGCCTTGGCCACAGCGTAAGCGGTGGGGGAATAGCCCGGGCCGATGGCGGCAACGCTTGATGTATTGACGAACGAGGCTCCCTTGCGCCCGATCATATGCGGCACGGCATAGCGCATGCCGAATGCGACAGAGCGCAGCAGCAAGTCCATCGTGCGGTCCCAGCCTTCGGGTTCGATCTCGTCGATGGGTGCGCGATCACCGCCCGCACCGGCATTGTTGAACACGCAATCGATCCCGCCGGTTTCGGCAGCGGCGCGGTCCATCAGGGCCTTGATGTCTTCCGTCTGCGTAACATCGCAGCGTGCCGACACAATCGTGCCGTTCGATGCTGCTGCCGTGGCAGCAAGGCCTGCGTCATCGATGTCTGCGGCGTAAACGATGGCCCCTTCGCCCGAAAAGGCGAGCGCGGTGGCGCGGCCAATCCCTGATGCTGCGCCGGTGACGACGACTGTTTTTCCATTGAATCGCAAGGGGTCTCTCCCAGACCTGTTTATCCCCCCAGCTTAATGGTGATCGACCTGCCGTCAACGCTTGTTCAGTTGACGCTACGGCATGCAGGCTTGCCCGAAAGGTCCGGATTATAGGGAAATTCTGCGCTTGCCAGCGGTATGCGACTCGCCTTAACCTTGCGATTAAAGAGAGGAGCATAAACATGTCTGACCTTGATGGTTTCCGGCAGGAAATCCGCGACTGGCTGGAGGCAAATTGCCCCGCCGAGATGCGCGAACCTGCGCGCGATGAAGCCGACGTTTGCTGGGGCGGCCGCAACTTCAAATTCAAGAACCCCGCCCAAAAAGCATGGCTCGAAGCTTGCGTTGCCAAAGGCTACACTGTGCCCGATTGGCCCGAGGCTTATGGCGGCGCAGGCATGTCTCCGGCGCAGGCCAAGATCTGGCGCGAGGAATGCACCCGCATCGGCGCACGGCCACCTTTGTCGAGCTTTGGCATCTGGATGCTGGGCCCTGCGCTGCTCAAGTTCGGCACCGAAGAGCAGAAGGTGCATTACCTGGGTGAAATCGCGCGCGGTGAAATCCGTTGGTGTCAGGGCTATTCCGAACCCGGTTCCGGTTCCGATCTGGTCAGCTTGCAGACCTTTGGCGAAGATAGGGGCGACCATTGGGTGGTCAACGGCCAGAAAATCTGGACGTCTTATGCCGACAAGGCCGACTGGATTTTCTGCCTTGTTCGCACAGACAAGGCGAACACCTATCAGGGCATCAGCTTCCTGCTGTTCGATATGA
>CAZSTP010000032.1:15169-20459 GCA_964609325.1 uncultured Novosphingobium sp.
CGCACAGACAAGGCGAACACCTATCAGGGCATCAGCTTCCTGCTGTTCGATATGACGACGCCCGGCGTCACCACCAAGCCGATCAAGCTCATCAGCGGCAATTCGCCGTTCTGCGAGACGTTCTTTGACGATGTGAAGGTGCCCAAGCACCAGATCGTCGGCCAGCTCAATCGCGGGTGGGATGTCGCCAAGTATCTGCTCGGCCATGAGCGCGAGATGATTTCAGGCGCGGGCGGCGGTGATCGATTGAACGCCATCGGGGCAGTCGTCGCGCGCAATGGTCTGGACGATCCGATCTTGCGGGCAGAACTGGCGATGTTCGATGTCGATGCGCTGGCCTATGCCGCGATGGGCGAGAAGTTCCTTGATGAAGCCAAAGTCGGCAAGGCGCATCCGGCACAACCCAACATGATGAAATACGTTGGCACCGAATTGAACAAGCGCCGCCACGAACTGCTGATGTCGGCAGGCGGCGCAACCGCGCTGGAATGGGATAGCGAACGCACCAGCGGCGGCACGCCAGCGCGTTCATGGTTGCGCACCAAGGCAAACTCGATCGAGGGTGGCACTAGCGAAGTCATGCTCAACGTCGTCGCCAAACGCATCCTAGACCTGCCGGGAGCCTGATCCATGCCACTGTACCACACCGAAGATCAGGCGATGCTGGCCGATACTGTCACGGGTTTCATGGCCGATGCCGGCGCTATCAAGCCGCAACTGCGCCACTTCCGCGACATGGGTTGCAAGGACGGCTTCGGCCACGCCTTGTGGAAGCAATTTGCCGAATTGGGGCTGACGGGCATGCTGGCGGCCGAGGCTGATGGCGGGCTTGCCATGGGCCATGTCGAGGCAGGCATCGTGCTCAAGGAAATCGGGCGTAACCTCACGCCGTCGCCATTTCTGACCACTGCGGTCATGGGCGTCACCGCATTGTCGGGCGGATCGGATGACTTGCGCGGGCGTTGGCTGCCCGGCGTGATTGCGGGTGATAGCGTGCTGGCCGTGGCCATTGATGAAGGCCCCAAGCACCGCCCCGAACGCATCGCAGCCCGTGCTGAAAAGGCGGGGAACGGCTTCCGTCTGTCGGGTTCCAAAGCGTTCGTGGTGCAGGGCGCATCGGCAGATGCGATCATCGTTGCCGCGCGCACTTCGGGCAGCGATAGCGATGCCGATGGGATCACGCTGTTTGCCGTACCCAAGGACGCTGACGGGATTTCCCATGAAAACCTCCGTCTGGTCGATAGTGCGATGGCCAGTAACGTGACGTTCGATAATGTCGAACTCGATGGTGATTGCGTGATCGGCGATGTCGATGGCGGGCGGGCCTTGCTCAACAAAGTGCTCAGCGCCGGACGCATCGGGGCGGCGGCAGAACTGACCGGCGTGGGGCAGGGGGCGTTTGATATCACCACCGCCTACCTCAAAACCCGCAAGCAATTCGGGCGTTTGATTGGTGAGTTTCAGGCGCTCCAGCACCGCGCTGCGCATCTCTATTCCGAACTCGAAATCGCGACCGCCGCTGTGATCAAGGCGCAGCAATTGCTGGATGGCGGGTCGGGAAAGGCCGAACTGATGGTATCGGTTGCCAAGGCCAAGGCGGCGCGCGCGTGCAATCTTGCGGTGCGCGAAGGCGTGCAGATGCATGGCGGCGTGGGGATGACCGATGAATACGATATCGGCCTTTACATGAAACGTGACCGCTCGCTCACCGAATTCATGGGTGATCAGTATTACCATGCGGAACGCGTTGCCCAACTGAACGGATACTAGGATCATGGATTTCAGCAAACTGTTCAGCCTTGAGGGCCGCGTCGCCGTTGTGACCGGCGGCTCGCGCGGGATCGGCGCGATGATCGCCGAGGGCTTTATTGCGGCGGGCTGCGCAAGGGTCTATATCACCGCGCGCAAGGCTGCGGTGGTTGAGGAAATGGCTGCCCGATTGGGGGAACGCTGCATCGCGCTGCCGGGGGATATCGGCAACGTGGCGGGCATCGAACAGCTTGCTGCCGATCTCGCGGCGCGCGAAGACAAGATCGATATCCTTGTCAACAACGCCGGTGCTGCCTGGGGGGCCGAATTTCAGGATTTCCCGGAAGTGGGCTGGGACAAAGTCATGGATCTTAACGTCAAGACGCCGTTCTTCCTCACGCAAAAACTGCACAGCCTGCTGATGGCGGCAGCGAGCGATGGCCAGCCAGCCAAAGTCATCAACATCGCCTCGATTGACGGCCTGCGCCCCAATCCTTGGGAAACTTATAGCTATCAAGCATCGAAGGCTGCGCTGATCCATTTGACCAAGCGGATGGCCGCACGGTTGATCCGCGATAACATTGTGGTCAGTTGCATCTGTCCGGGTGCTTTCCCGTCCGAGATGAACAAAGCCGCAGCGCTCAAGCCTGATGCGACTTCAAAGGCGATCCCCGCAGGCCGTGTCGGCACTGTGGAAGATATGGCAGGCGGTGCGATTTATCTGGCAAGCCGTGCAGGGGATTATGTGGTGGGAACGCCCCTGCCCATCGATGGCGGGATCGTGAACGGCTGGATTCCGGAAGGGGCGGTTGACCCTTCGGGGCATTGATTTTGCCCGACTGTTCGTTTTTTGCATATGCAAGGCACGAACGGTTCTGACCCTAACCCCGCATCAATCCGCGTACGAAATCAATCAGACCCGTCTGCCGCGTGCGCTTCATCCGTTCTGCTGCCAGAATCTCGCGCACTTTCGCAAAGCAAACTTCGACGTCATCGTTGATGACGACGTAATCATAGCCGTCCCAGTGGCTGATTTCAGCCTGCGCGCGGGCCATGCGCGCGGTGATTACCTCGGTTGAATCGGTGCCGCGTCCGGTCAGACGGCGGCTCAATTCCTCAAGGCTGGGCGGCAGAATGAACACGCGCACCACGTCGGCTTGCGCTTTCTGGTGAAGCTGCTGCGTGCCCTGCCAGTCAATATCGAACAGCACGTCGCCGCCCGCTTTCAACCGGTCACGGATTTGCGCCTTGGGTGTGCCATAGCAATTGCCGAACACCGTCGCCCATTCATAGAACGCGTTTTCTTCAACCATGCGGTCAAATTCGGCTTGGTCGACGAAGTAGTAGTCCTGCCCTTCGACCTCACCGGGCCGGATCGGGCGCGTGGTGACCGAAACCGAGGCCGCGATCTCGGCATCTTCGCCAAGCAGTTTGCGCGCAATCGTGGTTTTGCCAGCCCCCGAAGGCGAGGACAGGATGAACATCAGGCCCCTGCGGTGGAGCGTATCGTCATGCGGTATCGTAGCAGGCATGTGCGCTAGTGGCGCATCGGTTCCCGCGCGGTCAAGTCCGGATGCGTTCGAAACTCACTTCTTCTTGCCGCGCCCGGCCTGTTCTTCAAGCGCTGCTGCGCCTTCGGCCTCGGCCTTTGCACGGTGCCTGTGGTCGTAAAGTGTCTTGGCCAACATGCCGCCGCCCACGATGATTGCACCGGGGACCGAGCGCGTTGCAACGCGCGCCATCGCAGTGCCGACCAGCGTTTGCATCATCGTGCGGCCCTTGATCACCCGCCCGGCTTTTTTCGTGCCAATTCGGCTTCCGATGATGCCTTTTTCAACGCCGCGTCGCAGCAAGGCTTCACCGGCACGCAAAGCCAGATCAGCGATGATAAGGTTGGTCATCGGATTGGGGCCAAGAGGATTGCTGCTGGGGGAAGGCCCGGTTTCGGCAGCATCCTTGGCTGTCCCGATTGCCTTGCTGCGCTTCTTGAACATGCCCTTGCCCTCAATCGCGGGCCGAAGCCCTACTTCTTTTTCCCGAAATCCACGGTGACGACATTCGATCCGTCGTCGCTGCGCTCAACGGTGCTGTCATCGCCTTGTTCCGGCGAATCGTTTTCAGCAGCGTCAACCGGTTCGACCTCGTCATCGACCACGGCCTGGAATTGCAGCCCGAAATCGACCGCAGGATCGACAAACGCGGTGATCGCCGAGAACGGAATGTGGAGCATTGAAGGGATCTGGTTGAACGAAAGGCCCACGCTGAAGCGGTCCTCCTCAACCTTCAGGTCCCAGAACTTGTTTTGCAGGACGATGGTCATCTCGTCCGGAAAACGCTCGCGCAGGCGCTGCGGAATGTCCACGCCGGGCGCGCCGGTTTTGAACGTGATGTAGAAGTGGTGCATGCCCGGCAGCATGCCGCCGCCCGCAGCAACCTGGCCCAGCACGCGGCCAACAACCGCGCGCAGCGCCTCTTGCACGATTTCATCGTAGGGGATCAGGCTGTCAGGTGCGTCGCTCATGACGCCACAACTGGCCTCGGCGGCGGTTCGGGTCAAGTGGGGACAGTGATTGATTCTCAAGAAGAGGGGCGTATAGGCGCGTTTATGCGCACAGGATCGATCACCCGTAAGACCGAAGAAACCGACATTGCCGTGTCGGTGAACCTCGATGGCACAGGCACCTATCAGGTGGAGACCGGAATCGGCTTCCTCGATCACATGATCGAGCAGTTCAGCCGCCACTCCTTGATCGATATCGAATGCCGTGTGCGCGGCGATCTGCATGTCGATCAGCACCACACCACGGAAGATAGCGCCATTGCGCTGGGGCAAGCCATTGCGCAGGCCTTGGGCGACAAGAAGGGCATCACCCGCTACGGCCACACGTATTCGCCGATGGACGAAGCCCTGTGCCGCGTCGCGCTTGATATCTCGGGCCGTCCGGTGCTGGTGTGGAAGGCCGCGTTCACGCAGCCCCGGCTGGGAGAGATGGACACCGAACTGTTCGAACACTGGTTCCAGTCGATCTCGCAGGCGGCGGGCATCACCCTGCACATCGAGAATCTTTACGGCTCGAACAATCATCACATCGTCGAGGGCATCTACAAGGGCTTTGCCCGCGCGATGCGCCAGGCCATAGCGATTGATCCGCGCAAGGCCGATGCCGTGCCTTCCACTAAGGGCATCCTCGGTGGCTGATACGCTTGCACTGGTGGATTATGGCGCGGGCAATTTGCGCTCTGTTGCCAATGCGCTGAAGGCTGCCGGTGCCGAAGGCGTTGTCGTCACCGCCGATCCCAATGTCGTGCGCGCGGCGGATCGAATCGTCTTGCCCGGTGTCGGCGCATTCCGGCACTGCATCGGCGCGCTTTCCGGCGTTCCGGGCTTGGTCGAGGCGTTGGAGGAACGGGTTCTGGTCGGAGCGGCCCCGTTCCTCGGAATCTGCGTTGGCATGCAATTGCTGGCGGATCGCGGCGTCGAACACGGCGTCACCAATGGCCTTGGCTGGATCGCCGGCGAAGTGCGCGTGATCGAACCGGC
>CAZSTP010000033.1:0-14261 GCA_964609325.1 uncultured Novosphingobium sp.
TCGATGCCACCGCCATTCCCGGCCAGCGCGGCTATTTGTGGCAAGGCAGTCTGGCTGCCAGCGATGCCCGCGCCGATGTGCTGGGCGGAGCATACACCGGCACGCTACCGGGCGCAGGGATGATCAAGGTTTCAGGCGGCGGTGCCGCGCGCGATGTCGTCACACGGTGCAGAAGTGCCGCGCCCACCTTTGCGGCAGAACCGGTAACCCCTGCTCAAACGGCAGACTAAATCTTCCCAAACTTCGCCTCATAAGCCGCCGCATCGCCGCTCGCCAAAAGCCTGGCCTGCTCCACCCAGTTATCCCGCACAGCGCGGCCCGCAAATGATCCAAGTTGCGCATCAATCCGCGCAATGTCCTCGTCGCTCCAGGCTGCGATCTGCGCAAAGCTGGTCACGCCCAGCGAGGCCAGCAGAGCCTTCAGCTTCGGCCCCACGCCCTTGATCCGGCTCAGGTCGTCGCCCGCAGGTGCCGGTTGCGAAACCTCTTCTGCCGCTTGCGCCACAATTTCGCCAATGCCCGCCATCGCGCCTGCGCCGGGCGGCGGCGTCACCAGTGCCGCAGCGCTCGGCGCGGCAATCAGCGCGTTGTTGCGTTCCGCAGGCGCTGCACCTTCCGACAGGACGTCGGTATATTCGCGCTTGGCAGGGGCCGCTTTTGACCGGCCCCACATCCACCACACCACAACCGCGATCAGCAGGACGATCCCTGCCAAAACAAGATGATTGGTTTCGATCAATTCGAACATGGCAAACCCCAGATAGGTACTACACCGCCTGCTGCTTGCGGAACAGCACGCGGTCTTCCGGCCCGAATGATCGGACCCACAACATATAGCAGTAAATTCCCAGAATGGCAGGGATGCCCAGCGCCAGTTCCGCCCATTCGGGCAGCCACGTTACGCCCGAGCCCACCGCCGCCGCAGGAATCACCGCCCAGGCAAGCCCCCAGCGCCAGTTGCTGATGCTCTGCCCCAGAATGCCCGCCAGCATGCGCGATTTCACCATCGATGCCAGCCCCAATGACAGCGCCAGCGCCAAAGCCGCCGCCGCCGCCACATACATCGGCCCAAGCCCCGCATTACGCGCCAGAATGATCAAGCCGATTGTCAGCACGGCCTGGAACACAATCGTCGCAAGGCTCACCCACAAGTTGCGGATGCGGGCGAGGTAAACCAGCGCCGCCTCGCTGACGACCGCCTTCGAAGCCACCACTTCGGCCACCAGCAGGAACACCAGCGCAGCCGTGCCCGCCACAAAGTCTGGCCCGCCAAGGCCCATCAGGCCCTCGCCCGGAATGCCCAGCGCCATTGCGATGCCCACTTGCGCCGCGGTGATCCAGAAGCCCACCTGGCACACTTGTTTGGCAATCGCAGCGTAATCCCGGTCTTTCACACTGCGCGTGATCACCGGCCCCAGAACCGGCTCGAAACTGGTTTTCAGCTTCTGCGGCAGCGATGCAAACTGTTGTGCGAAATAGTAAATCCCCAGCGGAGCCTCACCCACGAAGAAGCGCAGGATAAACACATCCAGCTTGCGCGTGCCCCACTCCACCGCATCGGCCCCCGCCAGCGGAATGTTGCGCTTGGCAATCTGCCACAGCAATCCCGGGCGCGGCTCCCACGCCTTGGGCAAGCCGTATGACCGCACCAGCGCAAACAGCGCCACGCCCGTCGCCGCCCATACCGAAAGCAGATAGGCAAGGCTCAGGCCCGATGCCGGCCACACCACAAAAAACACGCCCGCCGCGATCGAAATCGTCCACGGCTCCACCACCGAACGCGCGCGCACCGTGGTTGCCACATCAAAACGATAGGCCAGCGCAGCCAGCGCCAGATCACCCAGCGCAAGGCCGGGGATCGAAAGCACCAGCAACCGGTCAGCCATCGTGAAGTTGCCGGTAGGGTACATCGATTCGGGGAAAGCATAGATCATCACGCCCATGCCCAGCGAAAGCCCCGTCGCCAGCAGCAGCGCATCCCACACCGTATTGGCGGGAAGTTGGTCGCTCTCGGCCAGACGCTGCGCCAGCCCGCGCTTTTGCCCCAGCGTTGCCAGCATTCCGGCAAATTCCACCATCACCAGCGCCGATGCAAAGCGCCCCATCGCAGGCGCGCCATAAAGGCGGCTGGCGATAATCAGGAACGGAATGCGCGCCAGCAAGCGCAGCAAAAAGCCCAGCAGGTTCGTCCGCCCACCCTTGGCGAGCGCGGCGATGTCTTGCTGTCCTGAAGGTTTCACGGCGTCAGACAAGCGGATTTTCCGCCGTCAAAGGACGCGAAAGCAGCCCCGCCACCACATCGCGCGCGGGCACCGTGCCTTTCAGCAAGCTCACCACCGTATCCACAATCGGCATCGAAATCCCGCGTTCATTGGCCAGTTCCGCCAGCACCGGCGCGGTAAAGGCACCTTCGGCCACCGTCGTCTGTCCGGCCAGCAGCTCTGCCGCATTGGCCCCTTCGCCCAGCGCCTTGCCCAGCGAAAAGTTGCGGCTCGATGTGGAAGAGCATGTCAGCACCAGATCGCCCAATCCCGAAAGCCCCGAAAGCGTTTCCGGCCGCGCCCCCAAAGCAAAGCCGAAGCGCTGCATTTCGGCAAAGCCACGGCTGATCAGCGCCGCGCGCGCATTCTGGCCCAGTTGCAACCCGTCCACAACGCCGCAGGCAATCGCCAGCACGTTTTTCACCGCGCCGCCAATTTCCGCGCCGGTCACGTCATCCGAATAATAGGGCCGGAACGCGGGCCGCGCGATGGCAGGCGAAAGCCGCTTCCACTGCGCTTCCCCGCCCGCACAAGCCAGCGTCACCGCCGTGGGCAATCCCGCCGCCACTTCATGCGCAAAGGTCGGGCCGGAAAGCACCGCAAGGCTGGCCTCCGGCGCAGCATCGCGCGCCACATCGGCCATCAACCGCCCCGTGCCCGCCTCGATCCCTTTGGAACAGAGCACCACGTCTCCGCCGCGATGGCCAATCCCGCCCAGCACGCGCGCCAGATGCTGCGCCGGCGTCACCAGCAACAGCACCGGCACATCCGCCATATCGGCCAGATCGCCCGTCGCCCGGATCGAAGCATGCAGCCTTGCCGATGGCAGGAACAGGCTGTTGCGCTTGTCCGCGTTAATCTCATGGACCAGTTCAAGCTCGCGCGCCCACAACAGCACCTCGCGCCCGTCGCTCGCCAGCATTTGCGCCAGCGCCGTGCCCCAGGCTCCCGCGCCCACGACTCCCACTTCCACGCTCATGCTTTCACCCCTGCCCCGCGCACCGGCGCTGCACTATCATCCAGCGGCCAGCGCGGACGCGCCGCCACGTCCAGCGCATCGGTATATCCCAAGGCAAAGCGCTCTGCACCAGCCCAGCCGATCATCGCGGCATTGTCTGTGCACAGCTTTGGCGGTGGTGCCACCAGCGCCAGCCCGTGCGCACCTGCCAAAGCGTCAAGGCTCCCGCGCAGCGCCGCATTGGCCGCCACCCCGCCTGCCACCACCAGCGCGGTCATCCCCGCCGATGCCGCCCCCAGCGCGATTCGCGTACGATCAATCACGCAATCAATCGCCGCCTGCTGGAAGGAGGCCGCGATATCCGCATCGGCATAGAGCCCCGTATCCTTGGCCCGCATCACAGCGCTTTTCAGCCCCGCAAACGAAAAGTGCACCTCCCCGCTGCCCACCAGCGGACGCGGAAGACGCACGGCCTTTGCATCGCCCTCGCGCGCCATCCGCTCCACCGCAGGCCCGCCGGGATAGCCCAGCCCAAGGATCTTGGCGGTCTTGTCAAACGCCTCGCCCAGCGCATCGTCAATCGTCGTGGCCAGACGGCGATATTGCCCCACGCCCGCCACTTCCAGAATCTGGCAATGCCCGCCCGAAACCAGCAGCAGCAAATAGGGATATTGCAAAGCCGGATCAGCCAGCCGTGGCGATAAAGCGTGTCCTTCCAGATGGTTGACCGCGATCAACGGCTTATCCGCCGCCATCGCCAGCGCCTTGCCGGTCACCAGCCCCACCATCACCCCGCCGATCAGCCCCGGCCCTGCCGTTGCCGCAATCGCGTCCATATCCGCCAGCCCAAGCCCCGCATCGGCCAGCACCGCCTCGATCATCGGAGCCAGAACTTCCACATGCGCGCGCGCCGCAATTTCGGGCACCACCCCGCCATAGGGCCGGTGCGCATCGTCCTGTGATGCAATGCGCTGCGCCACGATCCGCTGCGCCAGCGTCGTGCCATTGCTGTCGATCACCGCGGCGGCGGTTTCATCGCAACTGGATTCTATACCAAGGATCAGGGCCATCAGGCGCTTTCCTCTAAAGATAATCGCGTTTACAGCAAGCGGTGCATGAACAGTTCTTCGCCCTCCGGCCTGCCCGCGCAGCCGCTTAAGCTCGGCACACGCCGCTCCCCCCTCGCCATGGCGCAAGCTTATGAGACGCGGACGCGCCTCTGCGCCGCGCATGGCTGGCCCGAATCGATGGTCGAACTGGTCCCCGTCACCGCCAGTGGTGACAAGATTCTCGACCGTCCGCTGGCCGAAATCGGCGGCAAGGCGTTGTGGACCAAGGAACTCGACGCATGGCTGTTCACCGGCGAGATCGATTTCGCGGTCCACTCGATGAAAGACGTTGAAACCGTCCGCCCTGAACAATTCGTGATCGCCGCCGTCCTTCCGCGTGCCGACGTGCGTGACGTTCTGGTAGGCGCGGCCTCCATCCAAGCCATCCCTTCCGGCGCGCGCGTCGGCACCAGCGCGCCGCGCCGCGCCGCATTGATGCTCCACGCCCGCCCCGATGTCACCGTCGTCGGCTTTCGCGGCAACGTCGCCACCCGCCTAGCCAAATTGGAAGCCGGAGAGGCCGAGGTCACCCTGCTCGCCGCCGCTGGTCTGCAACGCCTCGGCGAAACCGGCGTAGGCCAGCCGCTTTCGGAAACAGACTGGATGCCCGCCCCCGCCCAAGGCGCCATCGGCATCGAATGCCTCGAAGGCCGCAGCGATGTGCGCGCATGGCTTGCCGCGATTGACGATAAGCCCAGCCACGCCGCCATCCGCGCCGAACGCGCGCTGCTGCTGGCATTGGGCGGCAATTGCCACAGCCCGATCGCGGTGCTCACCACGCACAACGATGCCACGCTCACCATGCGCGCCGCCATCTTCAGCCCCGATGGGATTGAGCGGGTCGAGGCCAGCGAAACCTTCGGCCCCGCCGATTTCGAAGCCCCCGCCCGCCT
Organism: uncultured Novosphingobium sp.; assembly: GCA_964609325.1. Lineage (GTDB taxonomy): Bacteria > Pseudomonadota > Alphaproteobacteria > Sphingomonadales > Sphingomonadaceae > Novosphingobium. The sequence goes on from CAZSTP010000033.1 coordinate 5,222, forward strand.
CGCGCATCACCTGCTGGCACAATCGCCCGAAGCCATCCGCGTGCACTTCAACGGAACGGGATGACCGCGCTCCTGCTCTTCATCCTGCGCCCGCAGCCCGGCAACGCCGCCACGCTCAAGGCGGCCCGCCAACTCGGCCTTGATGCGCACAGCTTCCCGCTGTTCAAAGTAGCGCCCGTGGCATGGCAGGCACCGCAAAGCCGGTTCGATGCGATCCTTGCCGGCAGCGCCAACATCTTCCGCCACGGCGGCCCGCAACTGGCGGCCTACACATCCGTGCCCGTCATGGCGGTCGGCGCCACCACGGCAGATGCCGCGCGCGCAGCAGGCTTTGCCGTCAGCCACATTGGCGAAGGCGGATTGCAGCCGATGGTCGAAGCCCTGCCCCCCGGCCATTACATGCGCCTCGCAGGCGAAGACCGCGTTACCCTCACCCCGCCGCAGGATGTGCGAATCACCACAGAAGTGGTCTACGCCGCCCGTCCGCAACCGGTTTCGCCACCTTTGCACGCCCTGCTCGATAAGGGCGGCGTCGTCCTGCTCCACTCGGGCGAGGCCGCGCGCCATTTCGCTGCCGAATGCGAACGCCTTGGAATCGCTCGCAATCGCCTCCATCTCGCCTGCCTTGCCCCGCGCATCGCGGGCCTTGCAGGGCAAGGCTGGGGCACAATCGCCACCGCATCAACAAGAACCGATGCCGACGTGCTGGCACTGGCCGCGCGAATGTGCCAGATAGTGTGACTTCGGGGATACAGGACAAGTAAAAACGGATGCAGGACATCGGCCAGACTCCGCGTGGGGCAACCCCGCGCAGCGGAATGCGCACGCGAACCATCGCCGCGCTGATCGCAGGATGTGTGCTTGCGGGCGCTGCCGGCATGGCATGGCTCGGCTGGCGCAACGGCTTTGTCGATGTCGATCTGTCCGAAGGCGTGCCGCAACTGGTCACCGGCCCCACCACCGCCGCGCCTGCGCCCACCCTGCCTGCCGATGAAACCGCCGCGCAAGTGCAACTGGCCAGCGCCGCCACCAAGGTCGCCCTGCTCGAACAGCGCATGGCCGAACTGAGCCAGCAAGCCACCGCCGCGTCTGCCAACGCCACCCGCGCCGAATCGCTGCTCCTCGCCTTTGCCGCGCGCCGCGCGCTGGAACGCGGCCAACCGCTCGGCTGGATCGAAACCCCCTTGCGCGCCCGCTTCGGCGCAACGCAAGGCGCTGCGGTGGATCGCCTGATCGCCGCCAGCACCGCGCCCGTCACCCTCGCCCAGCTTGGCGAACAATTCGAACTGCTCGCCCCGCAACTTGCCGGTGGCGCGCCCGATGAAGGCACATGGGACTGGCTCTCCCGTCAGGTCTCGGGCCTCTTCGTGATCCGCCACGACGATGCCCCCTCCCCCGCCCCCGAAACCCGCCTCACCCGCACCCGCGCGTTCCTCGCCGGCGGCAAAGTCGAAGCCGCCATCGCCGAAGTAGAACGCCTCCCCGGCAAATCCACCGCCACCGACTGGCTAGCCCACGCCCGAGACTACACCGCCACCCAGCGCGCCCTAGACCAGATCGAAGCCGCCGCCCTGATGAGCGCACAACCGGTCGCCACACCAAGCGCCGTACCAATGGCCGCGCCTAGCCCGACAGTAGAGGCGTCTGAAGGGGCGTTTTAAAGGCTCGGGCTGTCCGCTATTCCGCGTTAGCGATCAAAAGCTGCCGTTCGGGTAGCGATGCCAAAACGGACACTACAGGTTCGTGGTGTCGGGCGTAGCCAATTCTTGCACTTCATTACGATTGCGGATGAAATGCGGATAAGCCCACACATAGAAATCTGCCTCTTCTTTGGCGGCGTCCTTCCGACCGTCTAAATCGAGAGATTGGCTCCAAAGACTATAGAACCCCACAACGGCATCGTCCGTAGGCTCTCCGCCAGCGGCAAGCCATGCGTCAATGAACTTGCCGCAGGAGGCCACCAACCCCGCAAAATCGCTTGGATCTTCGTCAGCGAAAATCGCGAGAACTGAATAATTTGCCATGTGCCGAGTGTAAGCTGGGAGATGTCTATTTTCCACCCACTTTCAGCCCTCCAACACACCCCACCCAAGTCCCAAAAACCGCCGTCATCCTGAACTTGTTTCAGGATCCATTTTGCATCGCAAGCCGCCGTTCGAGTGGATGGATGGACCCTGAAACACGTTCAGGGTGACGAAGAATGAGGGGTGTAACACCCCCTCTCGTCGCCCCGTGGTTGACACAGGGCTTGGCTTTTCTTTGCGGCGTGCGTCAAGAAAAGTGGTTCGCGCGGAGGCGCGGAGGCGCGGAGGAAGTGATTGTTTGGTTCGGCCAAACTCCACTATCCAGACCCGCGCGATGGGCTGGAAATCAGCGAAGTGTTTCAACTCTCCGCGCCTCCCCTTTCTTCTCCGCGTCTCTGCGTGAACCAAAAACGCAACAAAAAGCCCCCTCCTCTTCAGAGGAGGGGGTTGGGGGTGGTGGCGTTCGGCAACAGTGGCCTATGGATCAGCACCACCCCGCACACCCCTCAAATCCTCCCTGTTTTGCCGAAGGCCAAACGGGGAGGGGGACCGCCAGCGAAGCTGGGGGTGGAGGGGTAAGAACGCCCCTCCGTCATCCGCTGGCGCGGCTGCCACCTCCCCGTTTGTGCTGCGCAAAAACGGGGAGGAGCTTAGACCGACCGCAGCATCTCCACATTATCCTCGATCATCTGCCGCACCGAGCGCGCCTTGCGCCCCGTCAGCCGCTCCACATCATCGGTGCAGATTTCCAGAAATCCGCCCCGGATGGCCTGACCGAACGTCACCATGTCATCGCTGTTCCACGGGATGCCGCCCACTTCCAGATCATCCACCGGACGGCGCGGGATGCCCATCGCGTCGAAGATCGCGTATTGGCTGTCGTCATCAATCGGCACGAATTCCAGCGGCTTGCCGGTGATTTGCGCTATCAGCGCGGTCACCTCGCGGAAGGTCTGCAATTCCGGCCCGGTGATGTTGTAGGTCTTGCCTTCATGGCCCTCGCTGGTCAGCACCGCCACCGCGCTGGCGATGCAGTCATCACGCCAGACCATCGCCTCGCGGCCCTCGCCCGTATTGATCATCCACTTGCCTGTTGGAATCACGTTCGGCGCGGTCATCAGGATCATCGCATCGGCATAATGCGCATCACGCAGCATCGTCCAGGCGGCACCGCTTGCCTTGATCAGCGTTTCGGTTTCGATATGGTCGTGCCGCACTTCGGCAGGGTTGGCCGGATCATCGATGCCGATGAAGCTGGTATAGATCACATGCCCCACGCCCGCGCCCGCCGCCGCATCAATCGCCGCTTTATGCTGCACCACGCGCGCACCCACGCGGGTGCCCGAAATCAGCAGCATCTTGTCCGCGCCCTGCACAGCGGCGGCCAGCGTTTCGGGCTTATCAAAATCGCCATAGCGCACATCGCAGCCTTGCGCCGCACGCTCCGCCAGCTTTTCGGGCTTGCGGGTAATCAGGATCAGGTCGGCTGCGCGGCCTTGCGCGATCAGCGCATCGGTCACGCCCCGGCCATAATTGCCCGAAGCACCGGTGATAACGATCTTGCCCATGATTACAGCGCCTCCAGTTGCGCCTGAGCCACCCACCAGCCGTGCACTTGCGGGCGCAAGCGCGCGGGGATGTGCACTTTGGCCACGGCGCCTGCGCCGATGTTGCCCGCATCCACCACCCATGCTTCATGGATGAACTGGTTGTCGCCCACTTGCTGGTCAACAATGAACACCAGCCAGCCGTCTTTTGCAGGATCGGCAGCGGGCACGTGGACAGGCTCATTGTACCCCGCCATCGGCGGCAGCGCCAGCGCGCCCGACACTTGCGGTGCGGGCGTGTCCATGCCGTCCAAACGCAGCAGCATGTTGAAGCTCACGCCAACCGGCCCTGCGAACAGCGGCGGGCCTTGCAGCGCGGGGTTCATCGAAAGCATGAAGCCGAAGGGATAGCGCTTGCCTTGGAACTTGGCCGGGATCACCGGAAAGTCGCCCGGAGGCCCGATGATCGTCTCGGTCACTTCGCCGCCTTCGCTGCGCGGGTCCACCGTCCAGCGGGTCAGCGCGCCGACCACGTCCTGCGGCCCCATGAAGATGCCCGAAGGTTCGCGAATGAACGCAAAGGCGTTGGTGTTGTTCAGGCACGCATCGAAGTGCAGCATGCCGTCTGCATCCTCCCACGCGTTCATCATGTGATACGAATGGCAGCCCTTGGGCCCCTTGAACCACTTGATTTCCGACACATCGCCATAGCGCGGCATCACGCCCAGCCATGAATCGAGTTCCGGCTCATGGTGCCAGTGCTCGCCGCCCGCCTTCAGCCGGTCAAGGTCGGCGGTCGTCGGATAGATCGGGAACAGCGCATAGTTCTCGCTGATCGTGAAATCGTGCATCATCGCGCAATAGGGCGCATCGAACCACTGTTCGCTCTTCAACGTGCCATCGGCTGCCACGACGCAATAGGCCACTTTGGTCGAAGCCTGTCCGTCAGCCTCATAGCCATAGAAAAACAGCTCGCCCGTCGCGGCATCGATCCGCACATGCGCGGTCATCGTCTCGCTCTTCAGCGCGCCGCCAAAGTCATACGATCCGATGGTCTCCAGCGTGATCGGGTCCACCTGATAAGGCCGCCCGTCTTCCTTCGCCATCAGCAGCCGCCCCGCGTGCCACACCGGCGTCGTGTTCGCCACTGTGCGGTCCACGCCGCTCACGCTGGCATCATCGGTAAACGGGTTGCGGTATTTGCCGAACAGCGCCTTGCCCACCGCTTTCTCGGCCTTGTAGCGCGCTGTTTCAACGTACTTTTGCGCGAAATCGGCAGTGCCATCGGCGTTGAACGACAACCGGCTGACCATGCCATCGCCCGAAAGCGTGTGGTCATTTTCGAACATTGGCGCAAACGCGGGATCGGGCACCGCGCGATAGAAGCTGCCGCGCACTTCGGCGGGCAGATCACCCTCGACGCGCAGGGCGCGCAAGTCAAACTCCTGCCCGACCGGTGCGTTCAGGCCCTGAAAATACATCGTCTGCGGAAACGCGCCCATGTCCAAGTCCTCACCCTAACTATTGTTACGGTACTTGTAGCGCCTTTCCGCCCGATATCAAGCCCACCACCACGCCGTCGCGCGCATTTCGATGCTCACCCGTGGCGGCGCATCGGCGGGGCAATCGGGCATGTCGAACGCCACGTGCGGCACATGGTGGGCGCGGGCCGGATCGCTGTCGTTGGTCTTGAACAGGATCGCTTCGTTGATCGTCAGATCGGGGAACCAGAACCAGCGGTGGGTCGGATTGTGCGCAACGACCAACCCTTCAAATGACCATTCGGGCTTACCCGGCTCATCAAACACCGCATCAGCCTTGATCAGGTCACCTGCCGCCAAGCTGCGCGCATCGCACAGCGCCAGCGGCACATCCTGCGGCGGCGCAGAAATCGCGCGCCACACGTTGTAATGCGCCGACCGCGCAAAGGCGCGCCCGTTTGCCCCGCGTCCCGAAAACTGCGCGGCGGTCACATCCGAGATATCGATATGCGCAAACCGCGCGGGCATCGAATTGTTGAGCGTCCCCGCCTTGCCCGACCTTTCGGAGAAGCGCAGCAGTCCCGGCGCACCAACATGCACAAAGTCCGCGCCCGTCACCGCCTGCACCAGTTCCTCGATCTCGCGCATATGCACCCGCGCCACTTCTTCGCGGTCGGCAAAATCGGTAACAGCGCTGGTGTGTTGGAGAAGCTGGAAACCCTCCCGATCAATCGTCGCGCCTGCCGCGCGCGCATCGTGCATCGGCATCGCAACGGGCGAGATCTCGACCTCGTCCTTCTCATGCGCATTGGCATAGTAACGCGGACGGGCAAATTTGCGCCCCGAATAGGCGATATGCGCTTCCATCATGCTCTCCTTACCCGGCCTGCTTTGGTGCAAGGTCCGGTCATCTCCCTCCCGATTGCGGGAGGGGCCGGGGGTGGGCAGTCGCCACCCCCAACCAAAATCAACCAGCCGCCAGCTGCTTCTCCAGCTCGCCCAGCACACGATAGCAATCGAGCACTTGCGCCACCGAGCTGTTCGGCTCGCGGCCCTCACGGATCGCGGCGATAAATTCGCGGTCCTGCAATTCGATGCCGTTCATGCAGACGTCCACCTTGGAAACGTCAATCGGCTCTTCCTTGCCGTTCACCAGATCATCATAGCGCGCGATATAAGTCGCGGTATCGCCGATATAGCGGAAGAACGTGCCCAGCGGCCCGTCGTTGTTGAACGAAAGCGACAGCGTGCAGATCGCGCCCGTCTCGCTCTTCAACTGGATCGACATATCCATCGCGATGCCGAGCTCAGGATGGATCGGACCCTCAACCGCATTGGCCTTGACGATCTTGCCCGCCTGATAGGCAAACAGGTCCACCGTGTGCGCCGCATGATGCCACAGCAGGTGATCGGTCCATGACCGCGCTTCGCCCTTGGCGTTCATATTCTTGCGGCGGAAAAAGTACGTCTGCACATCCATCTGCTGGATGTTGAATTCGCCGCCCGTGATCTTGTTGTGCACATATTGGTGCGAAGGATTGAAGCGGCGCGTGTGGCCAACCATGCAGACTTTGCCCGTCTCCTGTTGCACCCGCAGCACTTCTTGCGAATCCGCCCAGCTATCGGCCAGCGGGATTTCAACCTGCACATGCTTGCCCGCCTTCATGCAGGCAATGGCCTGGGCGGCATGCATCTGCGTTGGCGTGCACAAGATCACCGCGTCCACATCATCGCGCGCCAAGGCGTCTTCCAGCTCGGTGCCGGAATGCTTCGCGCCATACTTTTCCGCCACAGCTGCGGCCTGTTCCGCACGGCGGCTGATGATCGAGGTGATTTCCACACCGTCGATGTTCTTCAAACCATCAAGATGCTTTTCGCCGAACGCGCCGGCGCCTGCTAGGGCAATACGCATAGGATACTCCTGTTCCTGTTTTGCGATGCCCCGGTCAGGGCACCTCAAACGATGTGTTCTGGCTCCACCTGATACCGTTCGACCAGATCGAGCATCACGCCCTTGAACTCAAGGAAACCGGCGTCGATCTGGTTGAACGATGCGATGAATTCGTCTTGGTGCAGCTCCAGGGATTCAATCGGATAGCGCGCCTGATGCCTTGCAACCTTGGCCCGACAGGAGTCGAACGTGGTCCTCAAAACCCTTGCGTCTTCCTTGCGCATCCCCAAATCCTGCTGCGCCAGATTAACCATTTCCGTTAAGCACAGTCCGAGTTGCCGCCGGTACGAGGAATAGTCTTCCTTCCACTCCTCGGGCCGGGTCTCGACAATGTTCCGCAGCCTCCCGACAACTCTTTCCATTTCGCTCAACACGGCAACAAGCACATAGTGTTGTGACATGACGCTCTCCTTTCGTTCCGGCCAATCCGGCCGGAGGGATTTCCCCAAGGTGAGCGTCCGCCACAGACATTTCGGAAAGCTTAATCGGGCACCAGTACAATGTGCCCGATGGCCGTGTTGCTGCACGGAATGTGATAGTGCCGGTTGAGTTTCTTAACCTTCGCACCCAGCGCCCCGCGCATGATCAGCCACATGACCATCTCGATTCCCTCGCTGCCGGTCTCGCGCAAATACTCAATGTGCGGAATCATGCGAACTTCGTCGCTATTGGACTCCAACATATCCAAAAACTTGTTGTCCCACTCGCGATTGAGCAATCCGGCACGCGGTCCCTGCAACTGGTGACTCATCCCGCCGGTGCCCCAGATCTGCACATTGAGGTCTTCGGGGAAGCTCTCCACCGCGCGCGCAATGGCTTCGCCCAGCGCCCAGCAGCGGTTGCCCGACGGCACAGGATAGGTCACCACGTTCACCGCCAGCGGCACAACCTTGCACGGCCACTTTTCCGGCTGGCCAAACATCATCGAAAGCGGCACGGTAAGCCCGTGGTCGACGTCCATTTCGTTAATGATCGTCATGTCGAAATCGTCGAGAATCAAGCTTTGCGCGATGTGCCAGGCAAGATCGGCGTGCCCTTCCACGTCAGGCACAGGGCGCGGGCCCCAGCCTTCGTCAGCCGATTTATAACGCTCACCACACCCGATCGCGAACGTCGGAATGATGTTGGCATCAAAGGCCGATGCGTGGTCGTTATAAACCAGGATCACCACATCGGGCTTTTCTTGGCGTTCCCATTCGCGGGTCCAGTCATAGCCCGCAAAGATCGGGCCGAAATAATCGTCGCGGCTCTTGCCCTGATCAACGGCAACACCCAGCAGCGGAACGTGGCTGGAACCAACGCCAGCAGTAATGCGGGCCATATCAGTAGCCTCCCTTGATCGATCGGTTGCCGATGGCCGAACGGCCACCATCCAGCATCATCTGGCGATATTCCGGCCATGTCATATCGGTCATCGTGCTGACCGCTTCGGCGAACGGCAGGCCATCGGCGGAAAAAAGCTTCGACAGGAAGTAAACGTTTCCGCCAAGGTCCAGCAGCGTGTTGTAATCGCGCGCCAGCAAAGCCTGCTTGGCTTCCTCGCTGATGTTCCATTCATCCAGATAAGCGCGCTGGTCCGCTTTGAAGCGTTCGCGGTTTTCCGGCTTCATCAGGCTCATCGCGAACTGGTTGATCCAATATCCCTTGCGCGCACGTGCGGCGGTATAGATGCGCGTGCCCGGAATATCGTCCAGCTCGGCCAGATATTCATGGATGTTCTGTTTAGGCACAGCTTCGCTCACAGGCCCCTCTCCTTCAGCTTGGCGTCGAGGCGCGGGAACACCCGGCGCGCGTTGCCCTCGAAAATCGCGTGACGTTCGGCATCGCTGATATCCAGCGCATCGACATAGCGCTTGGTATCGTCGAAATAGAAGCCGGTCGTGGGATCAATCCCGCGCACCGCCCCCACCATCTCGCTGCCGAACAGGATGTTCTTGTTCTCGATCACATCGGCCAGCAAATCGATCCCCGGCTGATGATAAACGCAGGTATCGAAGAACACGTTGTTCATCAGGTGCGTATCAAGACCCGGCTTCT
>CAZSTP010000033.1:14361-20459 GCA_964609325.1 uncultured Novosphingobium sp.
ACGCAGGTATCGAAGAACACGTTGTTCATCAGGTGCGTATCAAGACCCGGCTTCTTCAGCATATCGGCAAGGCCGCGATAGCGCCCCCAGTGATAGGGCACCGCCCCGCCGCCATGCGGAATGATGAAGCGCAGTGTCGGGAAGCGGCTGAACAGATCGCCTTCCAGCAGTTGCATGAAGGCAATGGTATCAGCCGCAATATAGTATCCGCCCGTCGCGTGCATCGCCGGGTTGCACGATCCCGAAACGTGGATCATCGCCGGAACGTCCAGTTCCACCATCTTTTCATAGAACGGGAACCAGTATTCGTCCGTCAGCGGCGGATGGGTAAAGCGCCCGCCGCCCGGATCGGGGTTCAGGTTGCACCCGATAAAGCCAAGCTCATTCACGCAGCGCTCAAGCTCGACAATGGAACTCGCCAGATCAGCCTCAGGCGATTGCGGCAACATGCACACGCCTGCAAACGTCTCGGGATAAAGGCCCACAACGCGCGCAATCAGGTTGTTGCACGCCTGCGCCCACTTCACCGCTACCGACTGATCGCCCACATGCGGGGCCATCGCCGATGCGCGCGGCGAAAAGATCGTCATATCCGCGCCGCGCTCTTTCAGCAGGCGCAACTGGTTCGATTCAATCGTCTCGCGTATCTCGTCGTCCGAAATCTCGGGGTACGGCGGGCACTCGGTCCCCGCCTTGAACGCAGCCTTCTGCTTCTCGCGCCATTCATCATGCGCCTTGGGCAGCACGGTATAATGGCCGTGGCAGTCGATGATCATGGTCATGCGACTTTGGTCCTCTCAGGTTTGAAATCTATGGTCTTACCGGCCTGCTCGCGCTGACGCTTCACCGTCCCGCTGGTCATCAACGGTTCAATGTCCAGCCCGATCAGCGTCTTGGCAGATTCTTCCATCTCGGCTGCACGCCGCAGTCCATGCGTCGTCATCCGCTCGACATTATACTCCGCGCGCACAAACCAGCTATCGTTCTTCTCGCTGGCATCCAGCGATGACAGTACTTCATCCACCACATCGGCGCGCGTTGCCGCCAGCATCATTTCCGCCGTCAGCGCCTCGATGCCTTTGACCATGATCGAACGGATCATCTTGATCGCACTGGCGCGGCCAATGTCATCGCCCACAACCCGCGTCTTGGCAAAGCCCGCCGCGCGCAGCATCGCTTCGGCCTCGCCCGCATGCTCACCCGAAAGCAGCAGCGGCACATTCATCCGCGCCGGGTTGACCGGTGCCAGCACCGCCACATCCACATAACGCCCGCCAGCCGCCGCAATCGCCCGCGCTGCCTCACGCTTGGTATCGGGCGCCACCGAATTCATATCGCACCACACCGCACCCGGCTTCAGCAAACCGGCACAGTCCTGCGCGGCAGGCAGCGCGGAATCCGCCGTCACCAGACACAGCACGATATCGGCATCCGACAGCGCACATTCCGCCGTCGCACAAGCCACAACGCCCGCCTCTTCCATCACCGCGCGGCGGGCCGGATTGATGTCAAACGCCAGCGCCACAGCTTCCCACCCTGCCGCTTTGGCAAAAGTAGACCCGGCCTCACCGAAGCCGATCAGGGCAATTGTACGTTCCATGGCGCAAAGTCCTGCGTCCGCAATCCCGCCCCCGCAAATGCAAAGACAGCCAAAGCCATAAATTTTTGCAAACCCTGATAACAATGCACAACCAGCAAGCAACTCACCTACCCACTCCCGCCCGCGGGAGGGGAGCGAGACTTAATGAGCCAAAGGCGAATTTAGTCGCAGCGGGGTGGGCACTCCGACATTTGCAACGAAGTGCGTGCTTGAGAGGTTGCAGATTTCACGCAGAGACGCAGAGATGCATCACAGGCCGCAAGGCCACTCGCCAATCCAACCTCGCCCCAGCCGCAACGAACTGAATCAAAACGCGGCTTCGCCGTCAAACCCACCCCCTCCGCGTCTCAACTTCTTCTCCGCGCCTCTGCGTGAAACCCTCTCAACACCGGCCCAAACACGCGACACCCACCAAATTCAACCAAACCCCTCCCCCGCAACCTGCCGCAAAAGCCCCACGAAAGCCTCCTGCGGCCCCGTCGGTCGCCAGCCCTCACGCGAAGTCACGCCAATAGTGCGCGTAACCGGCACCGGCGTAGGCCGCGCGGCCAGCACCCCCGCCTGCAATTCCACCGCCAATTGCGCCGCCGAAAGCAGCGTCAACGCGTCAGACCCAAGCAACAATTGCCGCACGGTCAGCACCGATCCACATTCGATCGCCACATGCGGCGGCTCGGCCCCTGCCGCCCGCATCATGTCCTCCCAATATTGCCGCAACGGCGTATCGCGCGCGGGCAGTATCCACGGATATCGCGCCAGCAGCGCGCCCGTGATCACATCTTCTTCCAACAACGGATGCCCCGCGCGCATCACCAATGCGGGGCTGTCCTCGAACACCGCCTCTTGCCGCAAATCGTCCAGTACAGCCGCCTCGCGCAATGCCCCCAACATCAGGTCAATCTCGCCATCGCGCAAAGGCCCCGCCAGTTCGGAATGGCTCCCCTCCACCACCGCCACGTCCACACCGGGATGCGCGCGGGCGAAGCGCAGGATCGTTTCGGGCAACCACCGCGCCCGGCTCAGCGGCATCGCTCCCACCACGATCCGCCCCGCCGCCTTGCCCTGCCACGCGGCCACTTCGGCAAAGCCGCTGCGCAATTCGGCCATGGCCAGGCCAAACCCGCGCGCGCGGCGCTCTCCGGCGGGCGTCAGCATGATCGATCGCCCGCGGCGGTCGACCAGCCGCTGCCCCAGCGCCACCGATAAATCGGCCACGGCGCGGTGCAACGATGCCGATGAAAGCCCCGTCGCCTCTGCCGCCACGGCATATGATCCGGCGCGGGCCAGCGCCAGAAAAGCGCGCACTTGCGTCCCCGTCACGCGCGGGCTGCCCACTTGCGCAATTGCCGCCTCGGCACGCGGGGCAAAAAGCAGCGCGGGCTCGGTCGGCGTCATTCCCGCAGGCCCGCGCGCGAACAGCGAACACCCAAGGTCCGCCTCCAGTCTGGCGATGGCTTGCGTCAGCGCGGGCTGCGTCAGGTTCACCGCCCGCGATGCGCGCGTCACGCTGCCGTGGCGCACCGTCGCGGCAAAGGCGGCGATGTGGCGGATATTGATGGCGGGTTCAGTCACGCTCCAACACTTAGCATTTCCTTATGGGAAAGTGCAAACATTGCATTGGCTGGCAAAGACCTCCCCCCGCATGTGTTTCATCAACTAACGCGCAAGGAACCCGCCAATGTCAGGTATCGTCGTCCAGAACATCGAACGCGCCGATCAAGCCGTGATCGACGGCCTCGCCGCCTGCGGCGTCGCCACGGTGCATGAATCCCAAGGCCGCACCGGCCTCCTCGCCAGCTACATGCGCCCGATCTATTCCGGCGCCCGCATCGCCGGCAGCGCCGTCACGATCAGCGCGGCCCCGGGCGATAACTGGATGGTCCACGTCGCCATCGAACAATTGAAGCCCAGCGACATCCTCGTCCTCGCCCCCACGTCTCCATGCGAAGATGGCTACTTCGGCGATCTCCTCGCCACATCGGCCCAGGCCCGCGAATGCCGGGGCCTTGTGATCGACGCGGGCGTGCGCGATGTCCGCGATCTCACCGAAATGCAGTTCCCCGTCTGGTCCAAGGCAGTCTTCGCCCAAGGCACGGTCAAGAACACATTGGGCAGCGTCAACATCCCCGTCATCTGCGCAGGCGCGCTGGTGAACCCCGGCGATGTGATCGTGGCCGATGATGACGGCGTCTGCGTCGTCCCGCGTGAAAAGGCCGCCGAAGTCCTCGCCGCCGCGCAAGCCCGCGAAGCCAACGAGGGCGACAAGCGCAAGAAACTGGCAGAGGGCATCCTCGGCCTCGACATGTACAAGATGCGCGAACGGCTGGAGAAGGAAGGCCTCAAGTATGTCTGATTTTTCCGCCCCCTGCATGTGGATGCGCGGCGGCACGTCCAAGGGCGGATACTTCCTGAAAGACGATCTGCCCGCCGATACCGCCGCCCGCGATGCCTTCCTGCTTGGCATGATGGGCAGCCCAGATCCCGTCCAGATCGATGGCATGGGCGGCGCCGATCCGCTGACCAGCAAAGTCGCGGTCGTCAGCAAGTCTGCGCGCGAAGGCATCGATGTCGATTACCTGTTCCTGCAAGTCTTCGTCGATCAGGCCATCGTCACCGACGCACAGAACTGCGGCAACATCCTCGCCGGCGTCGGCCCCTTCGCGATCGAGCGCGGACTGGTCGCTGCCACAGGCGATGAAACCCGCGTGGCGATCTTCATGGAGAACACCGGGCAAGTTGCCGTCGCCACCGTGGCAACGCCCGGCGGCATGGTGACTTACAAGGGCGACGCCGCAATCGATGGCGTACCCGGACGTCATGCGCCTGTGCCGCTGGAATTCCGCGATACGGCAGGGTCATCGTGCGGCGCGCTGCTACCCACCGGCAATGCCGTCGATGTGGTCAACGGCGTGGCCGTCACGCTGATCGACAACGGCATGCCATGCGTGGTGATGAAAGCCGCAGACCTCGGCATCACAGGCTATGAAGACCGCGACTGGCTCGATAACGCGACTGACCTGAAAGCACAGATCGAAGCGATCCGCCTGATCGTCGGCCCGATGATGAATCTGGGCGACGTAAAGGACAAATCGGTGCCCAAGATGATGCTCGTCGCCCCACCCAAGAACGGCGGCGCAGTCACCGTGCGCAGCTTCATCCCGCACCGCGCCCACGCCACCATCGGTGTGTTGGGTGCAGTCAGCGTGGCGACGGCGTGCCTCATCCCCGGTTCGCCCGCCGCCGAAGTCGCGCACGCACCCAAAGGCCCGCGCAAGCTGCTCTCGGTCGAGCACCCCACCGGCGAAATGAGCTGCGTGCTGGAAGTGGACGAGACTGGCGCAGTGGCAAGCGCAGCCCTGCTGCGCACCGCACGCAAGCTTATGGATGGCGTGGTGTTTGGTTAGACACACTCCCTCCCCTTCGTCATTCCCGCGCAGGCGGGAATCCAGGGGCGGAGCGGCGCATGAAACACTGGATCCCCGCCTTCGCGCGGATGACGAAGGCTAGAGAGGCAGAAGTATGACCGACCAGAATCGCATCATCAGTTGGCATTCCAACCCGTCCAAGCCGCGCTACACCCCGCCTGCGGGCGCGGTCGATGCGCATTGCCATGTCTTCGGCCCGATGGAGCAGTTCCCCTTCAGCGCGAAGGCCAAGTACCTGCCGCAAGACGCAGGCCCCGATATGCTCTTTGCCCTGCGCGACCATCTGGGCTTCGACAAGAACGTGATCGTGCAGGCCAGTTGCCACGGCACCGACAATGCCGCAACGCTCGATGCCATCGCCAAGTCCAACGGACGGGCGCGCGGTGTGGCGGTGGTCGATCCGGCGATTTCGGAAGAAGAATTGCACGCGATGCACGCAGGCGGCATTCGCGGCATCCGCTTCAATTTCCTCAAGCGTCTTGTCGATGATGCGCCCAAGGACAAGTTCCTTGAAGTGGCACAGCGCCTGCCCAAGGGCTGGCACGTGGTGATCTATTTCGAGGCCGACATTCTGGAAGAACTACGCCCGTTCATGGACGCGATCCCGGTGCCGCTGGTGATCGATCACATGGGCCGTCCCGATGTGCGCCAAGGGCCTGACGGGGCGGACATGAAAGCATTTCGCGCATTCTTGAACGCCCGCGAGGATATCTGGTTCAAAGCCACCTGCCCTGACCGGCTGGACGCGATCAAGGAAGGCGGCGCAGGCGATCCGTGGAACGCCTTTGCCGATGCAGTTGCGCCGCTCGTGGCCGATTATCAGGACCGCGTGCTGTGGGGCACCGATTGGCCGCACCCCAACATGGACACCGAAATTCCCGATGACGGGCATCTGGTCGATATGATCCCGCGCATTGCCCCGACGGATGAATTGCAGCGCAAATTGCTGATCGACAATCCGATGCAGCTCTATTGGGCAGACTGATCCGGTGTTAGGATTGGCCATGCGCCAATCCGCCACCGAACTTGTTATCGCTACGCCCGGCCAAGGCCTGCATGAAATCACCCGCGAC
>CAZSTP010000034.1:0-20206 GCA_964609325.1 uncultured Novosphingobium sp.
CCCGCGCGCGCCACAGCAGGAAGGCAAAGAATGCGGCATAGAACAGCAGCAGGATGACAAGCATGATGAAGCCCACCTTGATGAGCTGATCGTACAACGTGTTGGCATCGGCAAAGATGGCCGAGGCAGGCGCGACGACGACCAGTGTCCAGCCCGGGCCGGTCACTCTGGCATTGGCGGCAAGCATTTCGTGGCCGTTGAAGTTGATCCGGTTAACGCCCTGCCGGCCTCTGGCCACGGCATCAGCCAGCGGCTTGAGGCGCGGTTGGCTGGCGATGTTGAACTGTTCGGGCTTGAACGTGTTGGTGTGGATCGCCTGATCATAGTGGTGATCTTTCAACTCGGTCAGGCCAAGGTCCTTCTCTCCCGCAGGGGGCAGCGCCAGAATAGTGCCGTCGCGCCCGATCAGCATGGCATAGCCCTGCCACGGCAGATCGAGCGCAAGGATGCGGTCGATCATCGTATCCACCGTCAAGTCCATGCCGACGACGGCTTCCAGTTTGTCACCGGCATAGACCGGCGCAATGGCCGAAACCATCCAGCCCGAGCCTGCCGGATCGACATAGGCATCGGTCCACACCACTTCGCGGCGCGGGTTATGCCGGGCGTCGGCTTCGTAATAGAAATTGTACGACGGGATATCCATGCGGGGCGCATATTGTTTGCGCACATCGAAGTAGGGATAGATGCGGTTATAGCTGTCCCAGGTGTTGAGATAGACCTGTTGCACCAGCGGCGAGGCCGCCTTGAGATGGCGCATGGTATGGTCCAACCGCGTGGTGCGCCACACTTTGTCTTGTTGCGCCGGGCCAACGGGGTGGAAGCCGCTGTAGAAGCTGGCGCTATCATTCACGCCGCCGCGCGTGGTGTAGAACACGCCGTCTTTGGCCAGACGATGGCGGTATAGCTCGGCAGCGGAGGGACGCGCTGGTTGCTTCAACGCCTCGCCGGTTTCAGCGGCAAACACTTTGGCGAGGCCTTCAACGCTGGAGAGTGTGGCTTCGATATTGGCCGCTTCGCGCGCGGAAATATCGGCAAGGTAGTTTTGCGAAAGGCGGCTGACGGTTTCCACGTTGCGCTGATACGTGAAGTTACCCGTTGCCCAGTAACTCGCCAAAAAGCCCAGTTCGATTAGGCAAAGCGGGATCACGGCAGTGCGAAGATAGGACGCGCCCAGCCAGCGCGCCAAGGGCACCTGCTTCAACTGGCTGGAACGAGAGGATATCGCGAACACCTGCACACCGCTTTCAACTGGCATTTGGCTATCGCCGGAAATTGCTAAGTTTGGGTTGTGGGGGCGTAGCGGATAACACCATGAACCGAGCGCATAGGACCTTTACAGCCCCCGCAGCGCCATTGCCCAACGGATATGGCGATGGACTGGCACTATTGGCGCTGTTTGACCGGGCGCTGTGGATCTACGATTTTGAGAAGATGACCATCGTCTGGGCCAATAGCGCCGCATTGGCATTTTGGCGCGCGGACAGCGTTGCCGAACTGGCTGCGCGCGATTTCAGCCCGGTTGGCCCGGGGACGGCTGAACGTCTTGATACTCTGCGCTTCTTTCTGAATGCAGGTGAAACGCGGATCGAGAACTGGACCTATTTCCCTGCCGGTGAACCGCGCCAGCGCGAGTGCCGGATTTCGGGCGTGCGGCTGGAAGACGGGCGCACCGCGATGTTGGTGGACGCCGGTATGGACACCGATCCGGTAGGTTGGGCCAATGCGGATTTCACCTATGAACTGCGCGCCATAGCCGCAGTGCGCCAATCCCCGTTGATGATCTCGCTGGCGACAGAACAGGGCCAGTGGTTAATGCATAACCCGGCAGCAGAAGCGCTGATCCAGCGGCTGGAGCTGGGCAATCTGCCCGGTTTTGACAATTTTGCGGCGCTATTTGCCGATCCGCGCGAAGCCGGATCGTTGCGCGCCAAAGCGTTGCAGAAAGGATCGGCCCACGGGATTTTGCGCATGGCGGGGCATAGGCTGCGGATGCACCATATCACGCTGCGGCGCCTGACCGATCCGGTGACGGGGCGCTTGTCGCTGATGATGTCGCAACAGGATGTGACGCGGGCGCACCGGCTGGAGCGACGCTTGCAAAAGGCGCTGGTGCGCGAAAAGGCGATGGTGGAAACGCAACGCCTGTTCCTTTCGGTCACGAGCCATGATTTTCGCACGCCATTGACGATCATTGATGGCGCAGCGCGGCGGATCGGGCGGATGGCGGGCAGCGATAGCGCGATTGCCGAGCGCGCCGCTGCGATCAGCGCCACCGCCAGACGCATGGCGCATGCGGTGGACCGCACGCTGGGCTGGTCGTCCATTGCCGAGGGCAAAGTGGCGTTCCAGCCTGAGCTGCTGGACATTGGCCCGCTGCTAGCAAAGGCCGTGGCGAGCCAGCGCGCGCTGCATCCGGACCGGGCTTTTGTGATAGAACTGGGCGAAGTGCCGCCGCTGATGCTGGATGCGGGACTGGTCGAACGCTCGCTCGATAACCTGCTGTCCAATGCGGTGAAGTATTCGCCGCAAGGGGCCAGCGTGGATGTGCGTTGCATCCGTCGTGGCAAGCGGGTGGAGCTTTCGGTGACCGATCACGGCATCGGCGTGCCCGCCGCCGACATGCGCCGCCTGTTCACGCGGTTCTTCCGCTCCGCCAATACCCGAGGCACCAAAGGCACCGGCATCGGGCTGAACGCGGTCAAATTCTACATGGGCCTGCACGGCGGCAAAGTGGGCGTGCGCAGCGTTGAGGGTGAGGGATCGACCTTTACGTTGAGCTTTCCAGTGAAATAACGGTCGATGCGTGTCCCTCGCCATTTTCACCGCAGGTGCAAATGGGGAGGGGGACCGCCAGCGAAGCTGGTGGTGGAGGGGGGATGGAGTTTGCCCCTCCGTCAGCCTTCGGCTGCCACCTCCCCATTTGTGCTTCGCAAAAATGGGGAGGATTTGGTTAAAATCCCCGCCGGATGCTGGCGCCGAAGGTGCGGGGGGTGCCGACGTGGTTGTAATCAAAGCCGAAGCCCGACAGATCGATGCGCGAGGTGAAGTAGGTCTGGTCGGTCAGGTTGCGGCCCCACAGCGATAGCGTCCAATCGCCGCGCACCCAGTCCATGCCGGCACCCAGCAGGGCATAGCCGGGTTGGCGAAGGCGCGGGATGTTGACGATTTCGAAGAACTGCGCCGAGGTATAGGCGGCATCTGCGCGCAAGGTGACACTGCCTGTATCACCGGCCCAGGCGGTATAGCTGATCCCCGCGTTGGCGGTGAGCGATGGCGCGTTGGACAAGGTATTGCCCGCCACATCCAACCCGCTGATCGTGCCTTGCGTGGCGCGGGCGTGGAGCAGGCCAAGGCCCAGTTGCAGCGAGAGCCGGTCATCGGGCCGCGCTTCCACTTCGGCCTCGGCCCCGTAAATGCGCGACTTGTCGAGATTGACCAGCGTTTGCGTGGCGTCTGCCGGATTGACCGAAAGGAACTGCTGGTTGCGATAGAGGTAGTGGAATCCGGTGAGCGAGAGCGACAGGGCCCGCCCGCCAAGCTTGGCCCCGGCTTCAAACGAATCAATGGTTTCGGGCTTGGCCACGCCTGCTTCTGAGGCATCGAAAAAGGCCTGCGCGTTAAAGCCGCTGGCGCGATAGCCACGGCTGTAGCTGGCAAAGAGCAATGCCCCGCCTGCCAAGCGGTGATCGATGCCCAGCTTGCCCGACAGGTTGCTGGCGGCAAAGCGGCGGTCGGTGGGCGCGATCAGCGTGGTGACGAACTGGCCATCAACCCCGCGAATGGATGATGTCAGGCCCAATTGCGCGCCGGTATCGCGGGTAAAGCGCAAACCCCCGCGCAAGGTGGTGGCGTCTGACAGTTTCAGCCGTGCATCGCCGAACAGCGCATAGCTGCGCTTTTCCTGATCGAACCGGTTGGAGATGACGCAGGCGAGCAGGCTGTCGTTCGCGGTGCAATCGTCCACATCGACGCGGCCATTGCCGTCAACGTCAAGGTCGGTCCAGAAGTTGAGGTCTGTGGCGTTAAACAGGTCTTCGCGGTGGTAATGGCCGCCAAGGATCAGCGATAGAGCGCCGCCATTGTCATAAGTCAGCCGTACTTCCTGCTGAACTTGTGTGCCGCGATCGGTATAGGGGATTTCCAGCGCCCGGGTGGGGCTGCCGTCGGTGTCTTCGGGCACGAACAGGCTGCCCTTGTCCCAGCCGGTGACCGTGGTGAGGGTGAGCGCATCGCTCAGCTTGAATGTGCCGGTCAGCGCCGCAGACCATGTGCGGGCGTGACGGCGGGGGGTGTAATTGGCTTCGATCTCGCGGATGCCAAGGCCTTGGCGGAAGTAGCTTTGGCCTGTGCCAAACGCTTCGTAAACGCCCGCGCCGACGCCATCTTCGCGCGGTTTGGAATAGTTGCCGTAATTGGTGGGGTTTTGCAGGCTGGTCGACAGGCGCAGCACCAGTTCGGCACGGTCCGACGGTTGCCACAACAGCGTTCCGCGCACGGCGTATTCGCGCGTGCCCGAAAGGTTGGGCGCTCCGGCCAATCGATTGCGGAACCAGCCATCGGCGCGGGCAGCGGTGAAGGCGACACGTGCAGCCAGTGTGGGGCTGAGCACCACGTTGGCAGCGCCAGTGGCTTCGATGCGGCCATAATTGCCGATGCCTGCCTTGATATAGCCCGCATTTTCAAACACCGGCCGCGCGGCCAAATAGTTGATCGCGCCGCCGGTGGTGTTTTTGCCATAGAGCGTGCCTTGGGGGCCGCGCAGCACTTCGATGCGCTGGAGATCGTAGAGCGCAAGGCCGAGGAACGCGAAGTTGCCCTTGTAAACCTCGTCATAATAGACTGCGACGGGGCCTGCCTGATTGAGGCTGAAGTCCGACATCGAAACGCCGCGCAAGGCAAAGATCGGCGTGTTTTCACCCACCGTGGCGCTGAAGCGCAAGTTGGGGATGCGCGCGGCCAGATCATCGGCCTGCGTCAACCGCGCCGCATCAAGCGCTTCGGCGCCCAGCACCGACAGCGAGAGCGGCACATCGGCGGCGCGCTCGGCACGCTTTTGCGCGGTGACCACGATTTCGCCCGCCGGTTGTTCGGCAGCATCGGGCGTTTGGGCAAAGGCCAAGCCCGGCGCAAATGCGATTGCACTGGCGCTGATGGCAGCGCAAGTGCGCAGGGCTTTGAGATTGGCGGACATGATGACTCCGGAAAAAGGGCAATGCTGGCCTTAAGCGACGGGCCTTGCCAAGCTATAAATGGCCACAGCATTAATCCCCTAGGCGGGAATGCTAAATCCCCAACTGGCTGCGGTCTGCCATGGCGGCGACCAATTCTGCGCGGGCGGCTGCGCTGCGGTAGATCGCGTCAATTTCGCGGATCGTGGCATCGGCCAAGGCCTCTTCGCGCAAGTTGACGATCAGGAAGTCGCTCGCCCCCAAAGTATAGCGGCGGCGTTCGGCCTCGGCCATGCGGCGGGCGAGCGCGGCTTCATCGGTGGCAAGGGCGGCCAGACGTTCCGCTCCGTCCATCTGGGTGCGCAAATTGGCGATTTCCACGCCGACCTGCTCTTCGAGAAAGCGCAGGCGGATCGATAGCGCGTCTTGCTCTGCCGCCACTTCGGCGATGCGGCCCTTGGCGGCGCGCTGTTCGAGCGGCAGCGAAAAGCGCAGGCCGAACAGGGCTTCGGCGGGGGAACGGGTGGGCGATCCGCTGCCGATGTCTTGCGATGCTTCGGCGCGCAGATCGAGGCGCGGGCGCAATTCGTTCTCGGCCATCCTTGCCCGGATCGTGTTCTGATCGATCCGGGCGATCAGGGCCTGGATATCGGGGCGGCCCGACATGGCCTCCTGCCGGTCCACCAGCCGGGGCTTGACGCCTTCGGGCATGTGCTGTGGCAGGCGTTTGGCATCGGGCACGATAGGATGGCCCAGATCATCGCGCAGGAACAGCGACAGCGCATTGGCAAAGAGCATGAGGTCCTGTTCGGCACGCACCAGCATGGCTTGGCGGCGGACGATGTTCTGGCGGTTTTCCACGCTGAGAATGGCGGGCCGTGCGCCCAGTTCGATCTGCCGGTCAATCGAGGCCTGCCGCTCTTGCGCCAGATCGAACAGTTCGCGCAAGGTGGCCACGCGCAAGCCCGCTGCGACCCATAGCTGGTACGCTTCAATCGCACGGCGCTGCACACCGATGGCAATCAGATCGCGGTCGAGCGCGGCCAGATCGATGTCTGCCTCGGCCAGTTCGCGCCGCCCGCGCCGTTCATCGATCATCCGGTCGCGCAGCAGCGAGAACACCGCGCCGACGCGCACTTCGCCCAACTGGTTGGTCACTGATTTGCCATCGTAGCCGGCGAAGTTGCCGGACGATAGGCGATAGCCGCCATAGATATTGCCGCCATTGGTTTCGAGCGGACGCGTGGCACGAACATCGGCCAGCGCGCCATCATAGAAGCCCAGCGGGCGGGCCTGCGCATCGGCATCGAACACCAGATCGAACTGGCCTTGCGCCGTCAGCGCCCGCGCATCGGCCTGCCGCTGCCGCGCCATCGCCTCAAGGATTTGCGGCGCATGGGTGGAGGACGAGCGCAGGACTTCCGCCAGCGTCAGTTCTGCGGCCTGAGCCGTGGGCGCCAGCATGAGGGCCAGCGCCATCACCAGACGGCGGATCATTTCTCGTCCTCGCCGTAATCATAGTCCGCCTTGGGCTTGGCCTTGGTCGCTTCCTTGTCGGACAACGCCTTGGCGGCAGTGCCCTTGCGCGGACCGGTATCGACCGGCTGCGGGAATTCGAGCGGAAAGTCGTTCAACTGGCGCCAAAGCTCGTAACCGATGGTGACAGTTTCCATCTGGATCCAGCCACGTACCTTTGATCCGAGCAGCACGTAATTGTCTTCCGGCCATTTGGGCATACCGGGCATCGGTTCGACCAGCACGCGGAACAGGCCATTGGTCTGTGCCGATGGATCAACCGAACGCACGCGGCCATCGAACATGCCTTGGGCAACCGAAGGCCAGCCACTGAACTGGATCGCGGGCCAGCCTTCAAAGTGCAGACGCACCGGCTGTCCGCGCCTCACCAGCGCCACATCGCGGCCATCGACCAGCAGTTCGACCACGCGTTCGGCATTGTCCGGAGCAAGTGTTGCCAGCCAATCACCGGCGCTGACCAATGTGGCCCCGGCGGCGGTGTTCAGGGACTGGATACGGCCATCGTGTGGCGCGCGGACAAGCTGCGCCGATTGGCGGCCCAGGGCGATGTCCACTTTGCTCAGCTTCGCGCGGGCTTCGGCCAGCTTTGCGGCGTGATCGGAAACCTTGATCTGGGCATTTTCCAGATCGCGCCGCGCGGCCAGACCTTCGGACAGCAATTCGCCCGAACGCCCGACATCAATCCGGGCCACGGTCATCGCCTGTTCGGCAGCGGCGATCTGTGCGAGGACTTGCGCGCGTTCGGCGGCAAGGCTGGTGAGCAGCGAAGGATCATTGTCGATGATCCGGGCAATCGGATCGCCCTTTTTCACCGACTGGCCATCCACCACGTACCATTTTTCAACGCGGCCCGGCACCAGCGCGGTGACTTGCTGCACGCGGTCTTCGGGGTTCACCGCGATCACTTCGCCGCGTCCGGGCGCGGTTTGCACCCAATGGACGAAGAACAGGAACACGATGATCAGCGGGAAGCTGATGCCCAGCATCCAGCCCAGCGCCCGCGTGGCGCGGGGCACACGCAAGGTGGACAAAGTGGTGAAGGCGGCGACATTGCGCGGAACGGTAGCCATGCCTCAGCGCTCCTTCTTACCGGAGGCCAGCGGCAGGATCTCTGCCGGATCAGCGGCCTGACGCTGTTGGTTCTTGCCGATCCACAACCACGTATCGCGCACCAGTCCTTCGGGCCGTTCGGTGAATTGCAGAACGGTGGTGCCATAGGGGCGCAGCGCCGCGAGAACCGCGTTCAGGCGTGGCGGCGGCAGCATGTCGTAGATCGGCGAGAGCATCAGCACGCGTGGCCGCGCCAGCAATGCGCCTGCCAGCTTGAGCGCCATCATCTCGCCCACCGAAAGCGGCCAGCCGGTTGACGACAGGCGCGCGTCCAGCCCGCCGGGCAGATCGCCGATACGGTTTGCCAGGCCGACAAGTTCGAGCGCTTCGAGCATCGCTTCGGGGCGCCCGGGAACGCTGAGGCCAAGGTATTCGCGCACGGTCATTTCGACGATGGTAGGACGATCGAGCACGATCACATCAGAGCGCAGACGATACATATCGAATGTGCCAAGATCAGCCCCGCCCACGCTGACAAAGCCGTTTTGCGGCACTTCGAGGCGCTTGAGCAGCGATGCAAGGCAGCGTTCGACGCCGGGGGCAGCCATAACCCCGACTTGCGCGCCGCCATCCAGCGCAAAATCAAAGACGAAACCGCCGTGGCGCACATCGCGCAGGCGGATCGCGCCATCGGGGGGTGAGGGCTGATCGCCTTCGGGGGCAGCTTCCTGCGGCACTTCCCAGAACAAGTGCAATTCTTCAAGGCTGGCGGCCATATCGTAGAATGTTTCCAGATAAGTGCCGAGCTGGGCGATGCCATAGAATACGCCCGAAAGAATCAGCTCGGCCGCGACCAGCTGTCCGATGGAAAGCTCACCCTGCAAAATCAGCCAGCCACCCAGCGCCAGCAGACCCGCGCTGGCCAGAGCATAAAGCAGCAAAAGCGCCACGGTTTGGCTGAAGGTGTGGCGGAAGTGGCGGCGATGGCTATCGACATAGCGCGCGGTCAGTTCTTCGGACCTGCTGATCGCGAACATCATGTGACGGCTTGATTTGTAGATACCGTTTGATCCGCCGACGCTTTCCAGCCAATGGGCGTTGGCATGCTTGGCATGGCTTTTGATCACGGCTGTGCGCAAACTTGCGCTGGCCCACACACGCCAGATGATCAGCACCAAAAACACCAGAACCAGGTTGAACGCCAGAAAGAACGGGTGGTAAAAACTGGTTACGATCAAGCCGACCAGGCTTTGCAACACGATGGTAAAACCGCCGATCAGCAGGCTGGTCAGCGATTTTTGCACCACGCCCATATCGAAAAAGCGGTTGAACAGATCGCCGCGCCGCGAATCAACGAAGAACGGATTTTGCGCATGAACCGCGCGCAAGGTGATTTCGGCAACGAGCCGCGCGAAGAAACGGCGTTCGAACAAGGCCAGCAAATGGACGCGAAACGCGCTGAGCACGCCGGAAATAACCAGCAATGTGAACAGGATCGCCGCCAGCGTCAGCAAGGGCGCGGGCAGCGCGGTGTTGGCCACCGAATTGATCAGCAATTGCACCGAGATCGGCGTGGCCAAAGACAACAACGAGATCGCCGCCCCATAGAGCAGCGCCAGCCGGATGAACCCGGCATCAGGCCCGAGGACTTTGCCGGTCCATTTGGCAAAATCCCGGAACGTCGGAACGTGGTGGTCGGCAGATGTGTCGGCCATCGGAGTATTGGTTTCCATTTTTCGCAAGTGCAGCATAAATGGGGGTGTTTTGATGTCTTTGTAGAAATCTATTGTAAACAATTGTTGCTGCACAGCACGTAGTTTTGGAACTGTAGCGGACAATGCGCATTGCTTTGCAAGGGTTCTGGCATCTTTGGCGTTTTGATAGAGGGTAAGGCTAAACCCATCCTGAACGGGGTGACGGTACCTTTAGCGGAATAGGAATTTCGTTTTATATGAAAGACTTGAGCCGAGTTCACACGGTGACTGTCGCCGGTCTTATGGCCACAAGCGGGGTGCCTTTCGGCACCAGCGGCGTGCGCGGATTGGCTGATGCGATGACGGATCGTCTGTGCCACGCCTATGCCACGGCCTTTTTGCAGTATTTGCAGGATATTGGCGAATTTTCCGCTGGAGACCGCGTGGCGCTGGCCGGAGACTTGCGCCAAAGCACGCCGCGAATCGTGGCGGCATGTGCCACAGCGGTGCGCGATTGTGGCGGTGAGGTGGTGTTTTGTGGCTTTACGCCGACGCCAGCGCTCGCCTTTTACGCGATGGGCCTGGGCATGGCCTCGATCATGGTCACCGGCAGCCACATCCCGGCAGACCGCAACGGCATCAAGTTTTACCGCCCCCACGGCGAAGTGCTGAAAAGCGACGAGGCCGGTATCGTGGGGCAAAGTGTTGCCATTGATCCGGCGCGTTATCGCGCGGATGACGGGCTGCTCGATCCGGTGGCGCTGCCTGCGGTGACCGATGTCGAGCAGGCCTATATCGCGCGCTATGTCGGCTATTTCGGGGCCGATGCTTTGGCGGGGCTGACGGTGGGGGTTTACCAGCATTCTGCGGTGGGGCGTGATGTGCTGGTGCGCGCGGTTGAGGCTTTGGGCGGGACGGCGGTGCCGTTCGGGCGGTCTGAACAGTTTGTGCCGGTGGATACCGAGGCGATCCGCGAGGAGGATATTGCGCTGGCTCGCCAATGGGCGGCGGAAAACAAGGTCGATGCGATCATTTCCACCGATGGCGATTCGGACCGGCCCTTGGTGGCAGACGCCAGCGGCACGTGGCTGCGCGGCGATATCGTGGGCCTGCTCTGCGCGCGCGCGGTGGGGGCCGATGTGATCGTGACGCCGGTCAGCAGCAATACGGTGGCCGAATTGAGCGGCGCTGTGCCCCGGGTTTTGCGCACCCGCATCGGATCGCCCTATGTGATCGCGGCGATGATGGAGGCGGCCAAGGCCGATCCTGCGGCCTGCGTTGTGGGCTATGAGGCCAACGGCGGGGTGCTGCTGGGATCGGACGTGGGCGATCTGTCCGCGCTGCCGACGCGCGATGCGCTGCTGCCGATTCTGGCGATTGTTTCAGCTGCGCGCGAAACGCCGGTTACGCAGACCGTGGCGCAATTGCCGCCGCGCTTTACTTATAGCGACCGCGTGGCCGATTTCCCGCAGGCCGATAGCGCGGCGCTGGTCGCGTTCCTTTCGGAAGGGGACGAGGGCGCGCAATTGGCGCGGATCGCGCGGGTGTTTGGCGACATTGCGGGGCTGCCCACCGCGATTGATAGGACCGACGGTTATCGCATGAGCTTTGCCAGCGGGGCGATTCTGCATTTCCGCCCATCGGGCAACGCGCCTGAATTGCGCTGCTATTCCGAAGCCGAGACCGAGGCGCGCGCGCGGGCGCTGAACGGGCAGGCGCTGGCCCATGTGCTGAAGGTTGTGATTCCGGAGTTGCAAAAGGCCGGTTGATAATTTTGTATGCAACACATACAATATACCCCGTAAGCGATGCGGCCCTGATGCCGCGCGGCGCAGGGGGATTGCAGGCACAATGGCACAAGTTATCGATGGCAAGGCGCTGGCAGCGCAAGTGCTGGAGCGTACCGCAAGGGATGTGGCGGAGATGATCGCCAGCGGGGGCACAGCGCCGGGCCTTGCGGTGATTCTGGTGGGCAATGATCCGGCCAGCGAGGTCTATGTCGGGCGCAAGATTGCGCAGTGCCGCAAGGCGGGGATCGTATCGCTGGAGCATCGCTTGCCCGCTGACACACCGCAAAGCGATGTGCTGGCACTGATTGACCGGTTCAACGCCGATCCTGCGGTCCACGGCATTCTGGTGCAATTGCCGCTGCCCAGGCACATCGATGCCGCGCTGGTGCTCGACCGGATCGATCCGGGCAAGGATGTGGACGGGTTCCATCCGGTGAACGTCGGGCGCTTGTCGACCGGTACGGGCGGGCTGGTGCCATGCACGCCGCTGGGGGTGATGATGCTGCTGGATAGCGTGATTGACGATTATCGCGGGTTGAACGTGGTGGTGATCGGCAAATCGAACATCGTGGGCAAGCCGGTTTCGATGCTGTTGCTGGAGCGCGAGGCGACGGTGACCGTCACGCACATCGAGACGCGCGACCTGCCCGATGTGGCGCGCAAGGCCGATATCATCGTGGCCGCAGCGGGCGCGCCGCATCTGGTGCGCGGATACTGGGTGAAGCCGGGTGCGGTGGTGATCGATGTGGGGATCAACCGCGTGACCGATCATGATGGCAAGACCCGGCTGATCGGCGATTGTGCAACGCACGAACTGGATCACGCCAAAGCGGTGACGCCGGTGCCTGGCGGCGTAGGGCCAATGACTATTGCCTGCTTGCTGAGCAATACGGTGCTGGCGGCGAAGCGATCATCGCCAGACCTTCAGTGATTGCATAGACTGCACTTATGTACGTACATTTCGCACTTGCAGCATAACGCATCCGGATGGATATAGGGGGTGCCTTTCAGGCATCCTCTCCCAAACTTTTCATGGGGGCCAGCGCAAGTTGGCCTCCTTTTTTTGTCCTCTTCGTTCGTCATTGCGAGTCTCGCGTAGCGGGGCAAAGCAATCCGGAGGTTGTGCCTCGCCGCTCTGGATTGCTTCGCTTCGCTCGCAACGACGAAGGATGGGGGGTGAAGGTCGGGCTGAGCCTGCTTTGACGAAGTTGGGGGTTACGTAGGCGGCGTGCTGCCAAGCCCACCCCCGACCCCTCCCGCAAGCGGGAGGGGGGAAGAAGCGGACCCTTGAACCACTCCCGTTTACGGGAGGGGAGCGAGACTTAATGAGCCGGAGGCGAATTTAGTCGCAGCGGGGTGGGCTTGGCTCAGCGTCAATAATCGGGGCAGGCGCCGTCCCGCTTACCGCGCGTTCGACCATATCGCGCAAGGGCAGGCTGCCTTTGAGGCGCACGGCCAGCAAAGCCGAGCCGCTGATTTTGCGCTGCACAAAGAGCGCTTCGGCAGGCGGGATGTGCCAGGCAGAGCGATCGGCGAAGATCGTTTCGGCCTCTCCGCGGATGCGTTCGACGAACGAGCGGTCGGCAAATTCGAACAGGCCGGGTTTGCTGAGGTGATCGAGCAGGACATCGATCATGCGATCAAAAGCCGGGCCATGGCGGGCGAGGACGGGCGCGGCGATGAAGCCGATGTCGAGCAGCGATTCGCGCAAGGCATCGCGGTCTGCGGCAAGGCCTGCCAGCATCATGCGGCGGTAGGAGGCGGTGGTGGCCGGATCAATCGCGCGGGCGGCACCGAAATCGAGCAGGACGACGCGTTCGTTATCGGCCCCGTCCCTGGCAGGCTGCCAGCGGAAATTGGCGAAGTTGGGATCGGTCTGCATGAAGCCGAATTCGAACAGTTCGCGCAGGACCAGCCCCATCATCGTGCCGAGCACGCGGTTGCGCACTTCTGGCGCGGCGACCGAGAGCGATTCTATCGGAAGCGCGTCGATGAAATCCATCGCCAGCACATTGCGCCCGCACAACGGTTCATAAGGGTGGGGCACCAGAAATGCGGGATCATCGGCCAGCAATTCGGCATAGCGGCGCATCATTTGCGCCTCGCGCAGGTAATCGGCCTCTTCGTGCAACTGGCGCTTGGCCTCGGCCAGCAGCGGCGCGATGTTGAGCGTGGCGGGCAAGAGGCTCGACATGCGCAGCAAGGTGGCGACATTATCGACATCGGCATCGATGCTGCCTGCAATGCCGGGGTATTGCACCTTGATCGCCAGCACGCGGCCATCGGGCAGGGTGGCGCGGTGGACCTGGCCGATGGAGGCTGCTGCAATCGGGCGTGCTTCGAAGGTCTTGAATTTGCTGCGCCAACCTGCGCCCCATTCGGCGGTAAGCACGCGTTCCAATTGCGCCGGCGGCATGAAGTGCGCCGATTCGCGCAAGCGCGCGAGGATCTCGGTCAATTCGCGGGGCAGCACATCGCCCGCATCGAGCGAGATCATCTGCCCGAGCTTCATTGCCGCGCCGCGCAGCCGTGAAAGCTGGTCGGCCACGCGCGTGGCATTGGCGGGGGTGAGCAGCAGATCGGACAAGCGCGGCGCTTCCCCGCGCGCCAGACGCCGCGCGCCTTCGGCCAGCATGCCGCCTGCCACGCCGGTGGCAATCTGGCCGAACGAGGCGAGGCGCGAAAGGCGCTTTGACGGGACCTTGCGGTAGCGGCTGTCATTCATCGTGCCAGAACCTTGAACAGCTTTTGAACCGCAGGGCGGAACACCAGGAAAGCACGGTACAAGGCTTCCAATGTCCAGCCAACCGGCGGAATCTGTGCGGCCAAGCCCAGCCAGCGCAATTGCGGGATCACCCGCCACATCGCGGCAAAGGCCGCTGCGCCCGAGAGCAACTTGCCATTTTCGCGCGCGTGCAGGCGGGCAAGCGCCAGATTGCGATCAACGGGGCAAGCCGCGCCCGGATCATCGGCATCAATGAAATGCAGGCGTTTGGCTCTATCGAGCCGCCGCATCAGCGCGATTTCGCGGGTGCAGAGCGGGCAGGCGCCATCGTACCAGACGGTGACCCGTGACGGGATTGTTGGGACTTGGCTTTCCATCGCGCCGCTATGGGCGCGATGGAGCCATGCGCAGACCTGCCATTTCGGGCAAATCCCGATCAGGCGAAGCGTTCAGGCGTTATGCGAAGCGTTCACGTAGGGCGAGCAGCGCGATGGCGGCCTTGGCCGCTTCGCCGCCCTTGTCCTTTTGCGCAGGATCGGCGCGGACGAGGGCCTGTTCTTCGTTTTCAACCGTGAGGATGCCGTTGCCGATGGGGGTGCCGTCCATCGTCAGCGCCATGATCCCGCGCGCGCTTTCGCCCGCAACGATTTCAAAGTGATAGGTTTCACCCCGGATCACCACGCCGATGGCAACGAAGCCATCGAAATCGCCCGATTCGTCGGCCAATGCGATAGCACCGGGAATTTCCAGCGCGCCGGGCACGGTGATCACTTCGGCTTCGTGGCCTGCCGCTTCGATTGCGGCCTTTGCGCCAGCGACGAGCATATCGTTGAGGTGGTCATAGAAGCGCGCTTCAACGATCAGGAACTTTGCCATGATATTGGGTCCTTGGATGTCCGGCGTGATGCCGGTGGAATACCGTTGCGCCTATTTCATGGTGCAAGGTGCGTGGCAAGCGCGCATCAACATTCCGGCGGCATCACAAAGGGCATCAAAGGGGGGGCATCACAGGGGGGCATCAGCCGGGGCGAGCCAATCGGTGAGGTCGGGCGTCTGGCCGATCAGCGCGAGGCCGTGGGCGATGGAGGTGAGTTCATCGCCGCAAGCAATGCGCCCGGTGCCGAAACGCTGTTCGAACAGATCGCGCACTGCCGGGATCAGCGATGATCCGCCGGTGAGGAAGACGTGGTCGATCTGATCGGGGGCGAGGCCTGCGGAGGCCAATGCCCCGTCAACCGTTTCGGCAATGCGCGCCAGATCGGGCGCGATCCAGCTTTCGAACTGGGCGCGGGTGACATCGGCAGCGATGGTCAGATCATCGCTTTCAAAGCGGAATTCGGCGTGGGGTTGTGTGGAGAGTGCGCGCTTGAGCTGGCCGACGGCTTCATAGAGACCGTGGCCCAGTTCGTGTTCGATCACCGCGATCATGCGGCCAATCGCGGCAGGATCGGTGGCGGCGCGCTTCAGCTTGGCAAGGCCCTCCAGCGTGCGGCGGTTGCGCATCAGGGCAAGGCGCGACCAATCGCCGAAATCGGTGAAGTGACCGGCGGGAATCTCCAGCACTTTGTCGAAGGATTTATAGGTGCCGCCTTTGCCCAGGAGCGGCAGGATCAGGTGATCCATGATGCGGAAATCGAAGCGGTCCCCCGCAATGCCGATACCGGCAGAGCCCAAGGGCAGGCAGCGTTTGGCAGCGCCGGGGGCTTCGATCCGCACGATGGAAAAGTCGCTGGTGCCGCCGCCGAAATCGGCCACGAGCAGCGTGGCAGGCTCGGTCAGCCGCGTGGCAAAGCTGTAGGCCGCGCCAAGGGGTTCGTAGACGTAATGCACGGGCCTGCCGAGCAGCGCGAACATTGCGTCATAGCGGGTGCGGGCCAGCGCCGCATCGGGGCGCGATCCGACATAGCGCACGGGCCGCCCGACGATCACGCGTTCGGGCAAGGTGGCAAGGGCCGGGCCTGCGTGGTCGATCAGGTGGCGCAGGAAGGTTTGCCCGAGTTCTTCAAACCGTAGCCGTTTTTCAAACAGGTTGGCATGTTCGAACGTGCTGCTGGCCGCGACCGATTTGAACGACTGGATGAAGCGCGATCCTTGCGGGAAATCGAGGAATTCCGCGATGGCCCAAGGCCCTGCTTCATGCGCCAATCCGCCGCGCATATCGCCATCCTGCCAGAAACACAGGGCAGAGCGGAACACGCTGGTGACCGCATCAGGGGCGGCGAACGACACCATCTCAGCGGTTGAATCCGCGCTGCTGCGCGCGACCACCGAATTGGTGGTGCCGAAATCTATGCCCAGTGCAGAGAGGCAAGCGGCGGCCCCGGCGGTCGGCATTGTGTCACTCCCTTGCCAGCATCGTTTGCGGCCATGGCAGTGCTTGGCCCGTGCGGCAATGCGTTTTCCCGCACAAAGGTGTGGGCCAAAGGAGGGGGGACTGCGTCAGGCGGTTTGGGGCAACAGGAAGGCCGCCAATCCTTCGCGTTCGGCATCGGTCAACGCGGCGGGGCGTCCGTCGATGGCTTTGACCATGACCGCTTCGGCAAGGGCAAAACACGCGCCGTTCTGGAACGCGGCCTGCGCGATCACATAAGAGCTGCGGCCAAGGCTTGTCAGCCCGCTGGCGATGGTCACCTGGCCGGGATAATAGGCTTGCAGCAGATAATCGACGGTGACCGTGGCGAAGAGAAGCTGCATGCCTTCGGGCGGATCGATCATGCATGCGTTGCCGAATACGCGCATGTTGAGATCGGCGCGGCCTTCCTCAAGGTAGCGCCCGGTTGCGCCGTTGTTGACGTGGCGGAAGGCGTCCATATCGGCGTAGAGCACGCGGGTATCGAAGCGCAGGGGATAGGAGGCAATGTCCAGCCTGCGGGAATCATCTTTAAGAGCCACTCTGAAAACTCCGTTCTATCTATCTGAATTACCAGCGCCCGCCGAGCATGGCGGTGAGGCTTTGGGCTTGTTCGATCAGGCGTTCGGTCATCGCCGCTACGCGTTCATCGTCAAAGCGGCCCACCGGCCCCGACAAGGTGAGCGCACCGGCAAGGCCTGTTTCGCCAAAGACGGGGGCGGCGAGCGCGGCGATTTCGGGATCGCGTTCTCCGCGCGATACGACCGGCGCGATGGCCGAGGCGCTGCTGGCGCGGCGGCCTTGGCGGATGACGTGCCCGGCGGCGCCCTTGTCGAGCGGGAGCAGATCGCCTTCGAGGATGTGATCGCGGATCGCGCGGCGGGTTTCCTCGCGAAACAGGCACAAGCGGCGTTCGCCTTCGGGGCGGAAGAACGAGGCGCTTTCGCCGGTTTCATCGACGAGACTGCGCAAGATCGGGCGCACGCGGTCTTCCAGACGCAGCCCGCGCCGGTAAATTGCGGCCAGACGCAGCGGTTGCGGGCCTAGCGAGAACTGGCCGCCGGCGTTGCGGTGGAGGTAGCCTGCCAGTTCGAGCGAGCGGGCCAGACGCAGGATCGTGCTTTTATAGAGGCCCGTTTCGGCGGCGAGTTGCGCCAGCGTTTGCTGTTCGCGCCCGGCCGAGAATGTCGCGAGAATGGCCAGCGCGCGGTCTACCGCATCGACCCCGCCCGTTTTGCGTGCCTCGTCATCATTGGCCATCGGGCGAACACCTTGTTCAACTGTTGCGTCAGACGCAATAGCATTCCACTGGACGGAATGGCAAGATCAGGGGAGCACGACGCCTTTGGGGATGGTGTCCCAGAATTCGGGGTCATGGCCATAGAAAATGCGGGTGCCCTGATCGCGCATCGATTTGAGCACGCGCAAGGTGTGCATCGCCTGATCGGCATTGAACACGTGATCGGGCAGGCGCATTTCATCGAGCGACCGCTTGAGATTGCAGCAATCCGCCGCCAACACGACCGAGCCGCTGGCGGTGCGCACGCGGGCGCACTGGTGGCCGGGGGTGTGGCCGGGCGAAGGGAACAGCACCACGCTGCCATCGCCAAACATATCGTGTTCGCCGTTCACGCGCACGAAAGGCTGGCCCAGATCGAATTCCGGGATGTGATAGGCGCGATCGGTTTCCGTGCGGGCGTAGTCCAGTTCGGCGGATTGGATGATGACGCTGGCATTGGGGAAATAGACATTGCCGCCAGCGTGATCGCTGTGGAGGTGCGAATTGATGATCCAGCGAATGTCAGCCGGATCAACGCCGATGGCGGTAAGCCGCGCACCCATCGTGCCATCGTCTTCCAGATCGGCAAGGCCCTTGGCGGGGGTTCCGGCAGGGCGTTCGAAGCGGGGGCCGAGGCCGGTATCGAACAACGCTAGTCCCTTTGCGGGGTGGCGGATCAGGAAGGCTGTGCAAGGCACTTTGATCTTGCCGTCTTCGCCATCAAGGAAGAAAGAGAGCGGAAGCGTGAGCCAACCCACGGTAAACGCGATAACTTGCACACAACCGGCAGAAGCCGGGATAGAATCAAGAGAGGTTGCACTCACGGTCAAAACCCACATTATAAGGCCGCAAACCCGGTTCCCGGAGCGCACCTTGCCACAGGCTGTTAGCAAAAAGATATAACCATATGCAACGCCATCATGGGCCGAGGATTGGATATCGACGCATCTGCAATGGTGGGCTAGGGCGGATACCCAAGTGAGTCCGGATTAATTGTCTAACTTTGTTTGAGCAGGAGAATGTGATGGAGTTGAATGGCATTGCCGCCGTTGTTACCGGCGCTGCATCGGGCCTTGGTGAAGCAACCGCGCGGGCGCTGGCTGCGCAAGGCGTAAAAGTCGCCATTTTTGATATGAACGAGGCCGCAGGTGCGGCTGTTGCGGCCGATATCGGCGGCGTGTTCTGTGCGGTCAACGTGACGGACGAGGCATCGGTCGATGCAGGGTTTGCCAAGGCACGCGCGGCCCACGGGCAAGAGCGTATTCTGGTCAACTGCGCCGGCACCGGCAACGCGATCAAGACCGCCAGCCGGGATCGCAACACGGGCGAGGCCAAGCACTTCCCGCTGGCCGATTTCGAGCGCATTATCCAGATCAACCTGATCGGCACGTTCCGCTGCATCGCCAAATCGGCAGCAGGCATGCTGACGCTGGAACCGCGCGGCGAATATGGCGAGCGTGGCGCGATCGTGAACACCGCCAGCGTTGCTGCCGAAGACGGCCAGATCGGCCAGGCGGCCTATTCGGCATCGAAGGGCGGCGTTGTCGGCATGACCTTGCCGATCGCGCGCGATCTTTCGTCAGAAGGCATCCGCGTCAACACCATCCTGCCCGGCATCTTCAACACGCCACTGATGAACGGTGTGGGCGACAATGTGAAGGATGCGCTGGCCGCATCGGTGCCGTTCCCCAAGCGTTTGGGCATGCCCGAAGAATATGCCGCGCTGGCCGTGGAAATGTGCCGCAATTCCTACTTTAACGGCGAAGATGTCCGCCTTGACGGTGCAATCCGCATGGCTCCGCGCTGATAGTCCGGGACGGGTGGCCAACACCCGTCCCATACTGCCCGGAAGGGCAGGCGGATAATCAGATATAGCATTATTTGCTTGCGTTCGCGTGGACACAGTGGAATTGCAACGGTCGATTCACACATGACGCGTACGGGCACGGCGGCAAATTCTTGCGCCGGGCAATTCCGCGTCGAGCGGAGATTGCAATCGTGGCCCATGCCTATATCGTTGAAGCCGTCCGTACCGCTGGTGGCCGCCGCAATGGCCGGTTGTCGGGGGTTCACCCGAATGATCTGGGTGCGGTGGCGCTGAACGCGATTGTGGATCGCACCGGCATTGATCCCTCGGTCATCGATGATGTAATCATGGGTTGTGTCGGTCAGGCCGGCGAACAATCCATGCAGATCGGCCGCAACGTGGTGCTCGCCTCAAAGCTCCCCGACAGCGTTCCGGCTGTGACGATTGACCGCCAGTGCGGTTCATCGCAGCAGGCCATCCAGTTTGCTGCCCAGGCCATCATGTCGGGCACGCAGGACGTGGTGATTGCCGCAGGCGTGGAAAGCATGAGCCGCGTGCCGATGGGCACGACGTTGATCCCCGGCAGCGGTGCGATCCCCTATTCGGCCGCCGTGCTGGAGCGTTACGGCGTGGAAGGGTTCAGCCAGTTTACCGGCGCGGAAATGATCGCCAAGAAAAACGGCTTTACCCGTGAAATGCTGGACGCTTTCGGTTTGGAAAGCCACCGCCGCGCGATTGCCGCCACAGATGGCGGATTGTTCGCGCGCGAAATCGTGCCGGTCAACATCACGCTGGCCGATGGCA
>CAZSTP010000035.1:0-20022 GCA_964609325.1 uncultured Novosphingobium sp.
GCACCACCAGCAAGCGCCGGTTTACCTTTTGCCGCCAGTTCATCCGCGCGGTGTTCTCCTGCCCGACATAGCAGCCCTTGGTGAAGCTGACGCCGTTCAGATCGACCGCGTTGCATTCCAGCCAAAGCACATCGCCAAGCTCTGCCTGTCCCTCGGTCACGCCAAGCGCCAGCCGATGCGCGGTCCAGGCGTCATCTGCGGCCACGTCCGAATCGCTGGCCGGTCCGATCCAGCGCTGGCCCAGCGTGGACAGGCGCGGATCGCGCGCGCCGCCATCGCCGGGGTGATTCTCCCAATGCACCGCCAGATCATCGGCACGCGCGATGTCGATCTTGCGGCGCAGGCGATACAGCGTCAGCCGTTTGGCCAAGGCATCGGCTGCACTGGCCTCGCAATCCAGCAGCAAGCCGTCTCCGTCAGGCCATACCAGAAAATCGAACAGGACCTTGCCCTGTGGCGAAAGCAGCGCCGCCCATGCGGGCAGGGTGCCTTTGACGTCATTGGTCACCAGCCCTTGCAGGAACGCAGGTACATCCTCGGCAGGGTCCTGCGGAGAAAGGCGGATAAGGGCGCGTGTGAAAAGTCTGGTCATGGCTGGAACATAGGAAGCCGCATCGCTAAGGGGAAGGGATGACTGAAACGCTGACGATCCGCCGCCCCGATGATTGGCACACGCACTTGCGCGACAATGACCTGCTCAAAGGCGTTGCGCCCTTCACCGCGCGGCAGTTTGCCCGCGCGATTGTCATGCCCAATCTCTCGCCGCCGATGACCGATGTGGCCGGTGTCGCCGCCTATCGCGACAGGATCATCGCCGCGCTTCCCGAAGGCAGTGATTTCACCCCGCTGATGACGCTTTACCTGACCGATGGCACCGATCCTGACGAAGTCGAACGCGGCTTTGCCTCGGGAACGTTCGTTGCGGCCAAACTTTATCCCGCCCATGCCACCACCGGTTCGGCGCATGGCGTAACCGATATCCGCAATATCTATCCCGTGCTGGAAAAGATGCAGGCCATCGGCATGCCGCTGCTGATTCACGGCGAGGTTACCGACAATCACGTCGATATCTTTGATCGCGAGGCCGTGTTTATCGAGCGCACACTGCTGCGTCTTGTCGCCGATATGCCCGCGCTCAAAATCGTGTTCGAACATATCACCACGCAGGAAGCGGCCGATTTCGTGGAGGGATCGGGCGATACCATTGCCGCCACGATCACCCCGCAGCACCTGCATATCAACCGCAACGCCATGCTCGTCGGCGGCATCCGCCCGCATGCGTTCTGCTTGCCCGTGGCCAAGCGTGAAAAGCACCGGCTGGCCTTGCGCAAGCTGGCCACATCAGGCTGCACCCGCGTGTTCCTTGGCACCGATACCGCGCCCCATGCCAAGGACCTGAAGGAATCAGCCTGCGGTTGCGCGGGCATTTTCAACGCGCCCTATGCGCTCGAAAGCTATGTCACCGTGTTTGACGATGAAGGCGCGCTCGACAAGTTCGAAGCCTTCGCCTCGCTCAATGGTCCCGCATTCTATGGCATGCCCGTGAACGAAACCACGATCACGCTGGAAAAAGCGCCGGTCACTGTGCCCGAAACGGTGGATGCCAATGGCACTGTCATCGTGCCGTTCCATGCAGGCGAAACGCTCCAGTGGCGGTTTGTGGGCGCCACGGCGTAAACTGTCTGGCTGACCTCTGTTTTGTAGCATTTTATTGCCGCGCAGGTTTGCTCGAACAAATTTCCAATCCTGACACTCCAGTTGCCGTTCGTTCAGGTTCAGGCCTGTAAGTATGAACCAACGAAAGCTTCAGGACGATCCCGGAAAGGCCGGTGCGTCCTCTTAAAGAGGAGAAGGCCCATGTTCAGCATCAAGAATGCAGCCCTCGCATTGATTGCCGCCTCGACTGTCGCAACGGCTGTCCCTGCCGCCGCTGCGACGGCCTCACATGGTCCGTCGGCAGTTGTTGCCACCCAGTGGCACGGTTGGGATGACGATCACTGGGAAGACCGCCGCGATTGGCGCGATGAGCGTCGCGACTGGCGCAGTGACCGTCGTGACTGGCGTGACGACCGTCGCGGATGGCGCGATGATCGTCGGGGATGGCGCGGTGAGCGCGCATCATGGCGCGGCAACGATCGTCGCTGCTCAAGCGGCACTACGGGCTTGATCGTGGGTGGCGCAGCCGGAGCTCTGCTCGGTCGCGAAGTGGCGGGCCGCCGCGGTGACCGCACACTTGGCGCGGTTCTTGGGGCCGCAGGCGGCGCACTGCTGGGCCGCGAAGTGGATCGTGGCGGATCACGCTGCCGCTAATCTCAATTCCCCGTTCTTCGGGTCGCATCACAAGGTCGGTAAAGGGGCGCTTTCTTTAAGGGAGCGCTCCCTTTTTATTAACCATACTTGCGTAAAGACCACGGCATGAAGTGGCCGCGCTCCATCATGCTGATCTTGATACTGCTCCTGGCGGCATGCAATTCCGCACCTGTCCAGCAGGACGGCGAACCGCTTGATCCGGTCATGACCGAAGCCCTCGAAGGGCAATTGCTGGTCGATCCTGATCTGACCCAGCAGAACATGCGCAACCTTGGCGTTGTGCCTGGCGGCCCCATCGATCCGGCGCTGCCATTCCCCAATCCGCCCGCCAAATAACGCTCAGTCGCTGCGCAGCCCTACGCCGATGCTGGCGCGCGGTTGGTCCATCTCGGTCGAGGCAACCGGATAGGCGCAATAGTCTGCCGCATAATAGGCGCTGGGCCGGTGATTGCCCGATAGGCCGATCCCGCCAAACGGAGCGGAAGAGCTGGCGCCGTTGGTGGGCCGGTTCCAATTGATCACACCTGCGCGGATATTGGCCCAGAAGCGGTTGTAATCCTGCGGCGTCCCGCCAATCAGCGATGCGGAAAGGCCAAAGCGGGTGCTGTTGGCTTCGGCAATCGCTTCGTCAAAATCGTTCACCTTGATCACTTGCAGCAGCGGGCCGAACAGTTCCACGTCGGGCCGCTCGGCCACGCCGGTCACGTCGATGATCGCGGGCGAAAGGAACGGCAGGTCCTCGCGCAGCCGCACCATATGCTTGATCGGGCGGCCACCGGATGACAGCAGGTAGACGAAGCTTTCGGTCAGGCCATCAGCGGTGCGATTGTCGATCACCGGACCCATATAGGGCGGCGGATCATCAAACGGCGCTCCCACGATGATCCGGTCGGCAAGGCGTTTCACCCCGTCGATCACCTCGTCATAGATCGATGCCTTGACGATCAACCGCCGCGCGGCGGTGCAGCGCTGTCCCGCGCTGGTGAACGCCGATTGTGCGATCAGCGATACCGCATCCTGCATCTTGGGCGTGTCCCACATCACGATGGGATTGTTGCCGCCCATTTCGAGCGCCACCATCTTGCCCGGATTGCTGGCCAGCTTGCGGTTGATCGCAATGCCCGCATGGGCAGAACCGGTGAACAGCACGCCGTCCACGCCATCATGGGCGACCAGTTCCTGCCCGGTTTCAGGCCCGCCGATCAGCACTTGCACCGCAGCGGCTGAAATGCCCGCACGGTGAAAGCACTGGGCCAGCAATTCGCCGGTGGCAGGCGTCTTTTCCGATGGTTTGAAGATCACCACATTGCCCGCGATCAGCGCAGGTACGATGTGGCCATTGGGCAGATGCGCCGGGAAATTGTATGGCCCCAGCACCGCCATCACGCCATGCGGCTTGTGGCGCAAAGCGGCGGTGCCCTGAAGCGCGGAATCAAATTTGCGCTGCGACGTGCGATCCGCATAAGCGCTGATGGAAACCTCTACCTTGTTGATAACGCTTTCAACTTCGGTGCGTGCCTCCCACATCGGCTTGCCCGTTTCGCGGGCGATCATCGTGGCGAGTTTATCGGCTTCCTTGCGCACTTCGTTGGCAAAGCGGCGCACCAGTTCGATGCGGGTGGCCAAAGGTTGCGCTGCCCAAACCGGCCATGCCCGCCGCGCACGCGCCACCACATCGTCGACATCGCCGACTTTGCCGCGCCACATTTCCTCGCCGGTGGCGGGCTCATAAGATACGATTTCGGCAACTGCCACAGATCAACCTGACTTCATTCTTGGATGTTGGTCGTTGTAACACAAATCCCTAACGCGGCTTTTAAACACTTTGGCTGCGAATTAAGCAATATTCCTTTGTTATGCCAGCGCCAGTGCAAGTTGTTAGCGGGGCAGATGGCCTTGTGGTCGGGGCTTTTCACCCAACGCCTCGCCCATCCGCCGTATTGCAGCGACTTTGGCATGCAGGGCTGACCAATCGTCAGCTTCGGCAATCGGCTGCCAGATCGCCTCCACTTCATCAATCAACATGGCCTGCGGTGCTGCGTCAGCCCAGTATTCATGAGAATCATCGCAAGCGTTATAGGGCATAAGCGCAGCCTTCAGCGCTGCATCTTCCGCCGTGTCGGCATAGGCCCCGCGCCCGCCGCGACGGGCAAAGAAGAATGCGTCCGGCCCCATGCCACTGGCCACCATCGCCGCCTCGCACGCACCGATCATCGCGGTGTCTTCCTCCAAACCGCGCGGCACCACGCCCAGCCGCCAGCACCACCGCCGCGCCATGGCTTGGCTGTAGAGTTCCGGATAACGATTGAGCGCCTCGATCAGCGGTGCGGCCTCCACCAAAGATCGCAACGCCACCGCCAATTGCCCGCAATTCCAATGGATGGCCTCAGGCTGGCGGCCATAGGCATAAAGCCCCTGATGGTCGAAATAGGCGGCTGTAAAGCCCGGTTCCCAGCGCGGCAGCCAGCGCCACGGCCCATAATCAAAGCTTTCGCCCGACACGTTCATGTTATCGGAATTGAGCACCCCGTGGACGAAGCCTGCGACCATGTAACTCGCAGCCATATCTGCCATGCGTTCAATCACCTGATTGAAAAACCGCACAGCAGGATGGGGCGCATCGGGAAATTCATTCCCCGGAAAGCTCTCAAGGCAATAGGCGACCAGTTGCGCCATCTCGTCTTCAAGCTGCAATGCGCTCAACCGTTGAAACGTACCGATGCGGATGTGGCCGTGGCTCAGCCGCACCATCACCGCAGAGCGTGTCGGCGAAGGCTCATCCCCGCGATAGAGCGCCTCGCCGGTTTCAATCACGCTGAACGTCCGGCTGGTGTTAACCCCTTGTGCTTCCAGCATTTCGGTTGCCAGAATTTCGCGCACCGCACCTTTCAGCGTCAGCCGTCCGTCGCCCTGCCGGCTCCACGGTGTTTGCCCCGAACCCTTGGTGCCAAGATCCATCTGCCGCCCGTCACGATCCAGCATCTGCGCAAAGGTAAAGCCGCGCCCGTCGCCAAGATCGGGATTGTAAACGCGAAACTGGTGCCCGTGATAGCGCTGCGCCATCGGCCCGGGCATGTTATCGGGCAGGGGATCGAACCGGCCAAAGTGGCGCACCCATGCATCATCGCTCAATTGCGCAAGGCCTACGTCCGCTGCGGCACGGTCATTGCGCCAGCGCAAACGGGTTTCGGGAAAGTCGGCTGCGCGCACCGGATCGCCGATCCAGTCTGCCAGTGCCATGATGCGGGGCGATGCGCGATAGATCGCGTCTTGCGGGAGCGGCTGCATCCCTGCAATAGTGGGCACAGCATGGCCCGTCTGCAAGCGGGTTTGTTCAATCTTTGGCCAAACAGAGGCGGTTTCACTACGATCATGGCGCACTTCGAAGATCGTTACTGGACCAGCGGCGACGGGTTGCGCCTGCATTTCCGGCTTTATGACGGTGATTCCACCCGTCCGCCGGTGATCTGCCTGCCCGGCCTCACGCGCAATGCCCGCGATTTTGAAGACCTCGCCGCGCGCCTTGCGGGCAAATGGCGCGTGCTGTGCCCCGAAATGCGCGGGCGCGGCGATAGCGATTACGCCAAAGACCCGATGAGCTACCAGCCCCTGCAATACTTGCAGGATGTGGAGGCTTTGCTGGCACAAGAAGGCGTCGCACGCTTCGTCGCTATCGGCACGTCGCTGGGCGGATTGCTGACGATGCTTCTGGCGATCAGCAATCCGGACCGGATCGCCGCTGCCGTCCTGAACGATATCGGACCCGAAGTGTCCGCCGCCGGACTGGAACGGATTCGCGGTTATGTGGGGCAGGGGCGCAATTTCGAAACCTGGATGCACGCCGCCCGCGCGCTTCAGGAAAGCAGCGGCGATGTCTATCCCGATTGGGAAATCACCGATTGGCTGCGCTATGCCAAGCGGATCATGGCGCTCGGCACCGGCGGGCGCATCGCTTTCGATTATGATATGAAGATCGCCGAACCCTTCGAAGCCCCGCAAGGCGCAACCCCGCAAGTGGATATGTGGCCGATGTTCGATGCACTCGCCACACGGCCCTTGCTCGTTCTGCGCGGCGAAACATCGGACATTCTCGAACCGCAGGTTGCCGCCAAAATGGCCGCACGCCCGGGCGTCGAATTGCTCACGCTCCCCCGCATCGGCCATGCCCCCACGCTGGATGAGGCCGAATCCGTCGCTGCAATCGAACGATTGCTCGAACGCGTGGCATGAAGAGGCCGGCCAAGGGAGCGCCGCTGAAGGTGCTCCACCTCCACTCCACTTTCGATGCAGGCGGCAAGGAACGCCGCGCGGTGGCGCTGATGAACCGCTTTTATCGCGGGGTCGAGCACCACATCGTCTCGGCCCAGCCCGGTGCGATGGGCGCCAAGGGCCTGATCGACAAACGTGTGGCGGCCTATTTCCCGTTCGGCTTCCCGCCGCTCGCCGGAAAGTTGCGCATCGCCCGCCTGCAAAAGCTGGCGCGCGCAATGCAGGGCTTCGATCTGGTCCTGACCTATAACTGGGGCGCGATGGATGCGGTGCTCGCCCATGCCGTGTTCGGCCCCACGATGGGACTGCCGCCGCTGGTCCATCACGAAGATGGCTTCAATGCCGATGAAGCAGGCGGGCTGAAACGCAGCCGCAACTGGTATCGCATGATCGCACTGTCGCGCGCCTCGGCTCTGGTCGTGCCATCGCGCCAGTTGGAAGAGATCGCGCTCAAAACGTGGCGTCAGCCCGCCGCGCGCGTTCACCGCATAGCCAACGGGATCGATACCAGCGCCTATGGCCGCAAACCCCGCCCCGATGTTCTGCCGCGCGTGGTCAAGCGCCCGGGCGAAAAGTGGATCGGCACGCTGGCAGGCTTGCGCGCGGTCAAAAACCTGCCCCGCCTTGTCCGGGCGGTGCAGGGGCTGCCACCCGAATGGCACCTCGTCATTCTGGGCGAAGGGCCGGAACGCGAAACGATCCTTGCCGAAGCCACCCGCCTCGAAATCGGCCACCGCGTCCATTTGCCCGGCCACGTTGCCGATCCCGCTGCCGCTGTGGGGCTTTTCGATGTATTTGCGCTCTCGTCTGACAGCGAACAGGCCCCGCTTTCGGTGCTTGAAGCGATGGCTGCGGGCTTGCCTGTGGCCAGCCCTGCCGTGGGCGATATTGCCGAGATGGTCGGCGAGGCCAATCGCGCGTTTATCACCGATCCCGGCGATGATGCCGCGCTTGCCACCGCCATCGCAGCATTGGCCTCGGATGATCTGCAACGCCGCCGGATCGGCGATGCCAACCGCATCCGGGCGCGTGAACATTATGATGAAACCGTCATGGCTGCGCGCTACAGCGCTCTTTATGCGCGCGCCATGGGACGGGCCTCTTTCCCGTAAATCCGCTTCACACAGGGTTCACGCACGATCCTTACAGAATCAATTCCGTTGAAAAGGCGGGCCCATCCGCTAAACAGCCCGCCAGACAAACGCTAGCAATGTTCAACCAACCTTCCTGAAAGCGCTGACTTGGCTCTCCGTCCCGACAGTTCGAAGCCCTCTTCCGGTAAACTTCCCGCCCCTGCCGACGGGCGTGAGGGCGCACAAGCTGATGCGTTTCTGCGCGAGGTTGATGATGCGCTGCGTGAAGATCAGGTTTTCACTGCGCTGCAACGCTATGGCAAACCGGTTGGCGCAGCGATCATCGCAGGCCTGATCGGGCTGGCCGGTTGGCTCTGGTATCAGAACCACACCAACACCGTTGCCGGCGAACAGGGCGAAGTCCTCACCAAAGCGCTGGACCAGTTGGAAGCGCGCAACCTTAAAGGTGCCACCACCGAACTGGCCCCGCTCGCCAAGGACAGCGGCGCTGGCTATCGCGCCTCGGCCAAGCTGCTCGAAGCGGGCATTCTGGCCGAGCAGAGCAAGACGGACGAAGCGGTAAAAGCCTTCGCTGCGGTTGCGGCTGATGCCGATGCCCCTCAGGCCTATCGCGATCTCGCATCCATCCGCGAAGTGGCGCTGACGTTTGACAAGATCGGCCCCGAAAAGGTGATCGAACGGCTCAAGCCTCTTGCCGTGCCCGGCAATGCATGGTTCGCCAGTGCCGGAGAGATCGTCGGCACGGCCTACCTCAAGCAGGGCAAGAACGATCTGGCAGGCGCACTTTTCGCCCAGATCGCCAAAGACAAGACCGCCCCTGATTCGCTGCGCCGTCGCGCCCGCCAGATGGCAGGCCTGCTCGGCGTGGATGCTGTCGAAGATGCCAGCGAAACCGCAATGCCGGCGGCACAATGAACACGCAAGGACGACACGCCATGAAGTCTAAACCGACCCTTCGCCGCGCCACACTTGCCAGCGCTCTGGTTCTCGCGCTTGCATTGGGCGGTTGTGGCGTTTTTGGCGGCAAGGACAAGGCCAAGACCACGCCAACCGTGGGTCAACGCACCCCGATCCTGTCCAAGATCGAAGCGGGCACCAAAGTTGACGAAACAATCGGCCTGACCGAGGTCGTCCTGCCCTTGCCCGAAGTGAACGCCGAATTTGCGCAAGGCGGCGGCAATGCCAGCAAATCCTATGGCCACGTCGCGCTGGGCACCTCGCCGCGCAAAGCGTGGAGCGTCGGCATCAAGGGCTCGTCCTCGTCGCGCCGTCTTGCGGCCTCGCCGGTTGTTGGCGGTGGCAAACTCTATGCCATGGACACCGAAGGCATGGTCCATGCGTTCGATGCCACCTCTGGCGCACGGGCCTGGACCACTTCGGTCGAGGCCGAAAAGAAGAATGCCGGTTCATCCTTTGGCGGCGGCGCTGCCTATGATGATGGCATTGTCTATGTCACCAATGGCGTTGGCGAAGTGGCGGCTCTCGATGCCACCAATGGCGCGATCAAGTGGCGGGTAAAGCCTGCCGGTCCTTTGCGCGGTTTCCCCACGGTCGCCTTCGGGCAAGTGATGGTG
Source organism: uncultured Novosphingobium sp. (assembly GCA_964609325.1). Classification (GTDB taxonomy): domain Bacteria; phylum Pseudomonadota; class Alphaproteobacteria; order Sphingomonadales; family Sphingomonadaceae; genus Novosphingobium. The sequence continues at coordinate 9,248 of CAZSTP010000035.1, forward strand.
ATGACGCAGGACAACCAGATCCTCGCGCTCAACGCCACCGATGGCGTGGTGCTGTGGAATGAAAACGCCTCTGTCGGCCAGACCAACGTGTTCGGCGTTGCCGCACCGGCAGCAGGGCAGGGCACCATCGTTGCAGGCTATTCCTCGGGCGAACTGGTGGCCTATCGTTATGAAAACGGCCGCCAGCTTTGGGCTGATGCCCTTGCGCGCACCAGCATCGCCACCAGCGTTTCCACGCTGACCGACGTTGACGCCGATCCGATCATCGAACGCGGTCGCGTCTATGCCTTGGGGCAGGGCGGGCGCATGGCGGCTTATGAACTGGTCACCGGCCAGCGCATCTGGGAATTGAACCTTGCCGGTATTTCCACCCCCGCCATCGCGGGCGACTGGATCTTCACACTGACCGATGAAGCCAAGCTGCTGTGCATCGCCAAAGCCAACGGCAAAGTCCGCTGGATGACCCAGCTCCAGCGTTTCAAGAACGAGAAGAAGAAAAAGAACCCCACCTTCTGGACCGGCCCGGTGCTGGCGGGCAACCGCCTGTGGGTCGGCAATTCGCGCGGTGAAGTCATGAGCGCCGCGGTCACCGATGGCACCGTGTCCGAATTCACCAAAGTCGGCGCGCCGATCAGCCTTGCACCCATCGTCGCCAACCAGACGCTCTACATCCTCGACGACAGCGGCAAGATCACCGCGTTCCGTTGATTGGCGGGGTGGGCACTCCATCCGCTCCCCCAAAAACCCCACCCGCCAAAATCACAACGGAATGCTAACCGTTTCGCGCTAAGACCGGCGCACGATGACCACGCGCCCCTCTCCTCCGCCGTCCGATGTCTCCGCAGGCGTTGGCATTGCCGGCCTTGTCGGCCTCGCCTTCTGGGTGCTGGTCTGCCGCTATTGGCCCGCCATCGGCGATACTTTCGGGCTGCCCGGCCCGCGTGAAGTCATGGACGGCCCCATCGCTGCCATGTTCGCGATGGTGTTCTCGGGCGCTGGCATGGTCGGCTGGTCGCTGATCGTCGATAAAGTCCACCGCCGCGCCTCCACCGGCATCAATTGGTCAAACCCGCGCCCGTTGCGCGATGTGATCGAAATTTCCATCACCAAGATCGCCGGGCTGTGGGCCACTTGGGCGCTGATCGGTTTCGCCTATTGCGTCGCCCGCTGGTACTGGCGCGGGCAATATGTCTTTGCGATGGAAGTGCTGGAAGGCAGCGTGCCGTTCCTGTTCATCGGCGTGATCCCCTATGTCCTGTGGCTGGATCGCGTGCTGGTAAACCCGCGCGACGGCGCCTGGCATTTCGGCGCGATGCTGATTGGCCGCGAACCGTGGGATGCAGCCGAGGTTAAGCGCCACTGGCTGTCATGGGCGGTCAAGGGCTTCTTCTGCGCCTTCATGATCTCGATCGTCCCCGGCGGCTTCGGCGCGGTGATACGGTTCGATTGGTCCTCGGTCACGCATGATCCGGTAGCGCTGGCCAGCCTGCTGATCGAAACGATGTTCATGGTCGATGTCCAGATCGCGATGGTCGGCTATCTCCTCACGATCAAGCCGCTCGACGCGCACATCCGCAGCGCCAACCCGCACCTCGGCGCATGGGTGGCTGCGCTGATGTGCTATCCGCCGTTCATCCTGATGGGTGATGGCGATGTGCTGGATTACCGCCACAACGGCGCTGAATGGGCATACTGGCTGCAAGACTATGACGGCTTGCTGTGGCTCTGGGCAGGCGCGCTGGTGTTCCTGACGGCGGTTTACGCATGGGCGACGTTCGCGTTCGGCCTGCGCTTTTCGAACCTGACCTATCGCGGCGTGCTGACGAACGGCCCTTATGCCTTCACCCGCCACCCGGCCTATCTGTCGAAGAACACTTACTGGTGGCTGGCCTCGCTGCCGTTCCTCGTCACCAGTGGTTCGATGGTCGATGCCATTCGCAACACGGTGATCCTCGGCCTCGTCAGCGGCGTCTACTATTGGCGCGCGCGAACAGAGGAGAAGCATCTCCTGGCCGAAGATGCCAAATACCGCGAATACTACGCGTGGATGGAAGAGCACGGCCCGATCACGCGGGTCATGCGCCGCCTGTCAAAGGTCATCACGCCAAAGCAGCCGGTGATCCAGCCCGCCGAATAGGCGTAAAGAATGCAGCCATCATCGGCCGGGCCGTTGCAAAGGCCTCCAGCGGAAGCCGGAAACTGCCCAGCACGATAATCATCAGAAGCTCTTTTCCGCGTAAATCCGCGAAAGATCGCCGGCCCATTCGCCGTTGTACAAGCCAAGCAAACGCTCTGCCGGTGTAAATCCGGTCGCGATGATCTCGTCGAGCGGCTGGAGATAGCCGGTCTCGTTATCGCCCGCCTCGTTCAGGCGGTTGCGCGCCGAAAGCCCGCTGCGCGAAATCGCCAGCACTTCTGCCGCAATGTCGCGCAATTTGCCGCCACCGGGAAGCGCCGCGTCCAGCCCCAGCTTGGGCACATCTGCGCGCAATTTCTCGCGCCCGTCCATGTCCCAATCCTTCACCATATCCCATGCGGCATCCAGCGCGGTCTGGTCATACAGCAGTCCCACCCACAGCGCAGGCAGCGCACAAATGCGGTTCCACGGCCCGCCATCGGCCCCGCGCATTTCAAGGAACGATTTCAGCCGCACTTCGGGAAACGCGGTCGAAAGATGATCGACCCAATCCGAAGCCCTTGGCTTTTCACCCGGCAGGACGGAAAGCTTGCCGTCCAGAAAATCGCGGAACGAAAGCCCCGAAGCGTCAATATATTTGCCATCGCGATAGACAAAATACATCGGCACATCGAGCATGTAGTCAACGTAACGCTCGTACCCGAAGCCTTCGTCAAACACGAACGAGAGCATGCCCGTGCGCGCCGGATCGGTATCGGTCCAGATATGGCTGCGATAGGAAAGCATGCCGTTGGGCTTGCCTTCCAGAAACGGCGAATTGGCAAACAGCGCGGTCGCCAGCGGTTGCAGGGCCAGACTGGTGCGGAACTTCTTCACCATGTCGGCCTCGCTCGAATAGTCGAGGTTGACCTGAATGGTGCAGGTTCGCAGCATCATGTCGAGGCCCATTGATCCCACGCGCGGCATGTGCCGCAGCATGATGTCATAGCGGCCCTTGGGCATGATCGGCAGCTCTTCGCGCGTCTTGTCCGGCCACAGGCCGAGCCCCAGATAACCAAGCCCCAGCTTGTCGCCGATGGTCTTCACTTGCGCCAGATGCCGCCCGGTTTCGGCACAAGTCTGGTGCAGGTTCTCCAGCGGTGCGCCCGAAAGCTCAAGCTGTCCGGCAGGCTCAAGGCTGATCGCGCCGTCCGGCCCGCTCATGGCAATCACGTTGCCGCCTTCCATGATCGGCTCCCAGCCGAACTCGGTCATCGCCATCAACAGATCGCGAATCCCGCCTTGCTCGGTATAGGAAGGCGCACGGCGATCCTGCGTGCGATAGACGAACTTCTCATGCTCCGTGCCGATGCGCCAACGCTCAGCGGGTTTTTCACCCTTCTGCATGGGCGCGACCAACATGTCGCGGTTCTCGATGATAGGATCGTTGCGATCTGAAACTTGCCGCGTGCTCATGGCCCTCGCCGATAATGCCCCGCAAGGCTTTAGACCAGCAGAATCCTCATGGCCTCATGGGACTCACCATTGCGTGAAAAGCAGCAATTTTACCCGGCCCAATCGCCCTGCAACCCCATCCACAGCGCAGTTCCGGCAATAGAGGCGGTTTCCCCGCGCAAAATCCGCGGCCCAAGTGCAATCGCCACCGCTGCCGGATGCGCGCGAATCAGCGCGCGTTCGGCCTCGTCAAAGCCGCCCTCCGGCCCCACCAGCAGCGCTGCGGGAGCCTTGCCCGCCTGCAAAAACGCCGCCGCTACCGGCATCCCGCCATTCTCGTCGGCAAAAAACAGCGCGCGCCCTTCCGGCCACTCGCGCAACAGGTGCTCCAGCTTCGCTGTATCGCCGAGCGCGGGAAGGGCAGTGCGGGCGCATTGCTCTGCCGCCTCGGTCATGATCGTGCGCGCGCGTTCGGGGTTCAGCTTGTCCGCCACGCAGCGCCGCGTCACCACCGGCACCACTTTGGCCACGCCCAGTTCGGTCGCCTTTTCCAGCACCAGATCGAAGTTCGGCTTCTTCAGCAGCGCCGCACACAGCCAGAAATCGGGCACGTCCTCGCGCGGGCGGGTCATCCGCTCCACATCGATCACCACCGCGCGCTTGCCCACTTCGGCCACCCGCGCCACCCACTCGCCGGTCCTGTCATCGCACAGGATCACCGCATCGCCCGGCGCGATCCGCATCACCTTGCCCAGATAATGCGCCTGTCCGCCTTCAATCGGCAGCCGCATACTCTCGGCAAGCGTCATCTCGACAAACAGGCGGGGGGCGCTCTTCGGAGGCCATGCAGGAGTAGCTGTCATCAAGATCGGCCTAGCGGATTTCGCCGCAGACGGTAAGGCTTCACACCATGGACCCGGCAACTTCCGCACAGATCGTCCCTGATAGCGAACACAAGGGCCTTGTCGCCCGCCTGCCGCAGCCTTTGCGCGATTATGCGCTGCTGGCACGGTTTGATCGGCCTATCGGCTGGTGGCTGCTGTTCTGGCCTTGTGCCTGGGGGCTGTTCCTCGGCGGAGGAACCGCGCGCTTGGGCATTCTGGCATGGATGCTGCTGGGTGCCATCGCGATGCGTGGTGCAGGCTGCGTCTATAACGATATCGTCGATGCCGATCTCGATGCCCGCGTTGCGCGCACCGCTTTGCGTCCCATCGCCAGCGGTGCGGTTTCAAAGCGTGCGGCATGGGGCTGGCTGCTCTGCCTCTGCGCGGTTGGGCTGATCGTGCTGCTGCAATTGCGGTGGGAGGCGCAAGTTGTCGCGCTCGGCAGCCTCGGTCTTGTCGCCGCCTATCCGTTCATGAAGCGCGTCACCGGTTGGCCGCAAGCATGGCTTGGCCTCGTCTTCACATGGGGAGCTCCGGTCGGCTGGATCGAGGCGACCGGCTTTGATCGCCTCGCCCCGCTTGGCCTGCTCTATGCCGGTTGCTGGGCTTGGTGCATGGCCTATGACACGATCTACGCCCTGCAAGACCGCGAAGACGATGCGCTCGTCGGCATCGGTTCCTCGGCGCTCTCGTTCGGGAAACACGTGAAGGCTGGCGTCTCGGCGCTCTATGGAATGTCGCTTGCCTGTTGGGCAGGCGCAGTCTGGCTGGTTCGGCCAGATAAACTGGCGCTGCTCGCGCTTATGCCGATCGCACTGCACCTGTGCTGGCAAGTGTTCACGCTGAAGGAGGACGGGATCGACCCCCTCAGCAAATTCCGCTCGAACCGTTTCGCTGGCCTGCTCATGGCCGCCGCCTGTTACGTGGTCGGCGCGGTTTGATGACCGAACAGCGCTTGGTGGCGCGCACAGATCTCAGGCCACAGTGCGGCTGCCTCGGGCGCATCCAGCAGAAACACCTCTCGCAAACATGCCAGCAGTTCATCGGCTGAACCGAGCTCGCGCCGCACTTCGCCTTGCGCGGACATTTCTGACAAGACTTTGCCGCGCAGCATGACATAGCGTTCGCCATCGCGCCGCTGCACCGTCAGGTTCTGCACAAATACCGATTCCGGATCGGTGGCTTGCCAATGGCACAGCCGCGCAAGCTCGGCCTCATCGGCAGGAACGGCCCGGAAGTCATAGGACATCGCCACCGGCACCACCGAAAGCCGCCACATCCCGTCCTCCGTCCGTCCCAGACGCACGGGCAAAGGTGCATGCAGCCACTCGCCCTCTTCCAGCGGCACCGGCGTGCCGATCCAGCTGCCAAAGCCCGCATCAACCAGCCATTTGCCATCCACCAGCAGGCACAAATGCGATCCCATGGCGGCATCGCCGCGCACCTGCCGCATCACGCCCGCGCTGATCCGCACCACGTCATAGCCGATGGCTGCCAGGGCCGCGCCAAGCACGCCATTGTGCTCGTAACACCAGCCACCCCGCCGCCGTTCCACCAGCTTGGCAAAGGCCTCGCCCGAATCGGTGCCCGGTCTCGCCCCCGATTGCACATCGATGTTCTCGAACGGGATCGCCTGCACGTGGCCGCGTACGATCAAATCCAGCGTGCGAAAATCGGCTGCAAGCGGGCCACTGAAACCGATCCGCGCAAGATAAGACTGTAATTGCAGTGCGTTGAGTGGCGGGATCAAGGGTGCATCCTTCTTGTTGATGCGCTCGTTTTGTCCCCTGTCGGCACAACTGGCAATAAGCGCTTGCGCATTCTAAACCTCAAGTTAACTTCATAATATAGTAATGCTACGTAACTATTCATGTATGAAAGTCCGGGGGGGCAGCATGAATCGCAATGATGTCATACCAATTGGCGTGCTGGCGCAGCGCACGGGCCTCGCGGTCTCTGCCATCCGCTATTACGAAGAACGCGGGTTAGTCACGTCGATGCGCACGGGCGGGAACCAGCGGCGCTATTTGCGCTCGGATATCCGCCGCCTTGGTTTTGTCCAGATTGCGCAAAAACTGGGCCTCGGCTTGCCCGAAATTGAACGCGAACTGGCCGCACTGCCGCAAGGCCGCACGCCCACGGTGATGGATTGGCAAAAGATCAGCCGCTCGCTCCGCAAGGAAATCGATAGCCGCATCCAGCTGCTCACCCGCGCCCGCAACCGCCTCGATGAATGCATCGGCTGCGGCTGCCTCAGCCTCGACCGCTGCCAACGCTTCAACAAGGATGACCGCGCCGCCGCAGCAGGCCCGGGGCCAAGGTATGTGCTGGATTAAATCCCGAGCGCTTTGCGCAGTTCGGCATTGATCCGAGACTGCCAGCCTTTGCCCGTCGCCCGGAACTTCTCGATCACATCAGGATCAAGCCGCAGCGTAACCTGCTTTTTGGGGTTTTCGGAAACGGGGCGGCCGGTCTTGGTCAGCGTGCCATTGGCCGGGCGGATTACAGCACCCGCGATTGAAAACTCGGCGCGAGCGAACTGCTCGTCCGTCCATTCTGGAAGGTCGTCGTCATCCCAACCTGTGGGCAAATTTGCGCTGTTCTCGATCATTGCATTTCCGCATCGATATAACATGAACTCCACCATCGATCGGTGTCCACGCAAACATGACCAATCTTCCATCCAATGAACCATAAGTCTGGAACCTTGGTTCAGGGTAATCGAAGCGGTCATCATGCAGAGTGAATACTGGGCCTCCTAAAATCTTGCCTGCATCGGCAAAATCTAGACCCCGATCTTCAATGGTTTTGGCGCGCTTGGCTGGATTGAAGGTGACTCGAACATCATGCCGCATCTTCAGATTCGCCTTCTACGCCCCAAATTCACATTACTCGCCTCCATCTTTTGCCCTTTCAAATTCGCCGAGCTGGGCAATCTCGACATATGTTAATGTAACTACAAAAATGCAAAAGTCAACCCGCCGCTTCCAGCAGCTCAACCGCGCCACCCAGATCCACGCTTACCAGCCGCGAAACGCCGCGTTCCACCATTGTCACGCCGAACAGGCGGTGCATGCGGCTCATGGTGACGGCGTTGTGGGTGACGATCAGGTAGCGGGTTTTGGTTTCGGCCACCATCGCGTCAAGCAAGTCGCAGAAGCGTTCGATGTTGGCATCGTCCAGCGGCGCGTCCACTTCGTCGAGCACGCAGATCGGCGCGGGGTTGGTCAGGAACAGCGCGAAGATCAGCGCGACGGCGGTCAGCGCCTGTTCGCCGCCTGAAAGCAGCGTCAGTGATTGCAGGCGTTTGCCCGGCGGTTGCGCGAAGATCTCAAGGCCTGCCTCCAACGGATCGTCGCTATCGACCAGCGCCAGATGCGCCTCGCCCCCGCCGAACAGGCGGCTGAACAACCGGCGGAAATGGCCGTCCACTGCCTCGAACGCCGCGCGCAACCGCTCGCGCCCTTCGCGGTTCAGATTGCCGATAGACCCGCGCAGCCGGTTCACCGCCTCGGTCAGTTCCGTCTGCTCGGCCACGCTCGTGCCATGGCGTGCCTCGGCCTCGGCCAGTTCATCGGCGGCAACCAGATTGACCGGCCCGATCCGCTCCCGCTCCGCCACCAGCCGGTCCATCGCCGCTGATTCATCGCCTGCCGACTCGACTTGTGCCGAATCAAATTCGAAACGCTGCGGCAGAAGCGGGGGAGGGCACTGGAAGCGCTCGCCCGAGATGCCCGCCATCTCCTGCCGCCGCGCGTCCTCGTTCTCCGCCCGGGCTGATGCGCCTGCACGTCCCTCGCGCGCGGTCGCCAGCGCCTCGTTTGCGTCACTAAACGCCACATCTGTGGCTTTGGAAGCCACCTCGCACTGCGCCAAAGTCGCCTCTGCTGCGGCAAGTTCGCTCGTCAGCCGCGTGGCGATCACCTCGCCGTCCTCGATCTCGCGGATCAGGCCAGCCGGTTTAGCCGCCGATATAGCGCGCTCCGCCTCCAGTTCCTCGCGCCGTCCGGTCATCTCGGCGAGCCGCTTGGCCGCATCGCCCGCCCGCGCAGACCAAGCCCGCGCATCGCCTTTCAGCCCTGCCAGCCGCTCTTTGCCCCCGGCGATGGTCTGTTCCAGCGATGCCATCGCCGCTGCGGTAGACTGCAATCCCTGCCGCGCCGCATCGTTGCGCGCGCGTGCCGCGTCCAATGCCGCGCGCCCTGCCGCCGGATCGGGCAGGCTTGCGCGCTTATCCTGTGCCGCGTTTACCTCTGCCTCGGCGGCGTGGCGCTGCTCGGCCAGATCGGCCTGAACCCGCGCGATCTCGGCCTTGCGCTGCTCCAGCCGTAGCCGCGCCGCATCGGCAGCATCCAAAGCGCGCAAGGCAGCGCGCTCCGCGTCAGAGGCGGCCGAAATTGTTTTCTCGATGGCACCCAGCCGCGATTGCACATTACCCGATGCATCGCGGGCCGATGCAAACGCAGCCTCGGCCAAAGCCAAGGCCTCACGCCGCGCCGGCAACAGCGCCTCCAGTTCGGCCAGCCGGTTCGCTGCCTCCAGAGCCGCTGCTTCTGCCGCCCCTTCGCCGCGCGCCACAAACCCGTCCCACCGCCGCAAATGGCCGGCCTTGGTCACCAGCCATTCACCCGGAGCGAGCGCCTCTCCCTCATCGCGCTCAGCCACCCGGACCAGCGCAAGACGCGCGGCCAGTTCCGGCGGACATTGCGCAACATGATGCGCCAGCGAATCCTCAAGCGCAGCGGGCGCTTGCGCCCCGGTCCAGAACCGTCCTTCGGCCTCTGCAGGCGCAGGCCCCACCGGAGCAGCCGCATCGCGCCCCAGCACCGCCGCCAAGGCGCGCTCATACCCCGAGGCCACCCGCGTGCCCGAAATGGCCGACGCCCCGCGACCCTTGGCTGCCGCCGCTTTTTCGCGTGCCGCCTTGTCGCGCGCCAATGCATCGGCCTCGCGCTCAACGCCCGAAAGCTCCGCCCGCGCCTGCGCCAGCGCGTTGCTTGCGGCATCGCGCTCCGTCGAGAGCGCTTCGCGCCGGGCGGTGAGTTCTGCACGTTCCAGATCCGCTGCCGCCAAGGCTGCCGCTGCCTGTGCCCGCTGCGCTTCGGCTTGGGCAATCTGCGCTGCCGGATCCGCTTCACGCGCCAAGGCTTCTGACTGTTGCGACATTCGCGCGGCATCGCTGTCAACCCGCGCCAACCGCGCTTTGGCGGCTGTTATCGCTGCTTCTGCCACGCGCCATTCGGCATCGATTCCGGCCTGTTCGGCCACACGCTGGGCCAGGGCGACTTCTGCTGCCCGCGCGGCGCGGTCTGCATCATCTGCCGCCGCCGCCAGAACCGGTCGCCGCGCTTCATCAGCCTTCAGCGCCGCTTCTGCTATTGCCAGATCGCCCTCAAGCCGCGCGATGGCGGCGGCGGCGTCTGCAGTGAGTTGGTCAGCGCTGCTGCGGTCCTGTTCGATCCGCGCCAACTGGCGCTCGATGTCAGCCACCCGCTGCTCGGCGGCTTCGAGTTGTGCGGTGAGTGAAGCCATGCGCTGTCCGTGCGCCGATGAATCCTGCCGCCGGTCAAACAAGTCATCACGCGCCTGCGCGAGAGCCGCTGCCGCCTTGTGCTGCGCCTCCTGCGCGGCTTTGGCCAGTGCTTGCGTCTCGCTTACCCGCTCGTCCGCAGCGCGCGCTTCCTTGCGTGCCGCATCCGCTGCCGCTGCGGCATCGCGCCAGCGCGCAAACACCAGTCGCGCCTCGGCCAGCCGGATCTTGTCGCTGACCGATATATAACGCTCTGCCGCGCGTGCCTGCCGCCGCAAAGTGGTGATCTGGGATTCAAGGCCTGATAGCAAATCAACCAGGCGTTCCAGATTGGTCTCGGTCGCGCGCAGCTTCTGTTCGGCATCGCGGCGGCGCACGTGAAGGCCGGCGATGCCCGCCGCCTCCTCCAGCATCATCCGCCGTTCGGCAGGCTTGGCCGCGATCACCGCCGCGATCCGCCCCTGGCTCACCAGTGCAGGGCTGTGCGCACCCGTGGCGGCATCGGCAAAGACCAGCGACACGTCCTTGGCCCGCACATCGCGCCCGTTCACGCGATAGGCGCTGCCCGCGCCGCGCTCGATCCGGCGGACGACTTCCAGCTCACCGCCATATGGCCCCGATGGATCGGTTTCGGCGGTCAGCAGCACTTCGGCAAAGGCGCGGGCAGGGCGGGTGGCGGTGCCTGCAAAGATCACATCTTCCATGCCGCCGCCGCGCATCGATTTGGCCGAGCTCTCGCCCATGACCCAGCGGATCGCTTCGAGCAGGTTGGATTTGCCGCACCCGTTGG
>CAZSTP010000036.1:0-20013 GCA_964609325.1 uncultured Novosphingobium sp.
ACACGCCCGGCGTCGGCTTCAGCGTCTGCACCGTATCGCGGATCACCGACACGCCCTTGTCGATATCGGGCTGGTCCGCCCCGCGCACGGTGACAGACGCGCGATCCTCGTGGAATCGTTCGGTGTCGCGATCAGGCGGGGTTTCGGGCTTGCGGGCCATAATGCAACCGCAGATAGTCGCTCTGTTCGCCCGCGCAATGGGCCACGGGGGCATTTCCCCAGCCCTCGGACCTGCGCCGATATGTAAAGTACCGTAGCCCCCCTTCGCCAGTCGTTAGGAGGCGCAGTCTCATTATTTGTGAATGCCTGATTCACCATCCATGCTCACCACATCAAAAGGCGAAGGCTCCTTTCCCCATCGCCGCGCCCATCCGCGGCTGAGGCTGCACATTCCGGCACGGTTGATCCTGATGGCCGGAACCGAACAATGTATGCTGTCAGACGTTTCGATTTCCGGTGCCGGCGTCATTCCCCAAAGCCTTAAGCCCCGCACCGGCGCTAACGGCATTCTGCAATGTGAAAACATCGCAGTCTTCGGCGAAGTGGTCTGGACCGGCAGCGGCCGATGCGGCGTCAGGTTCGAAGATGTCCTCCCGCTCGACGAAGTTATCGCCCTGCGCCACTTTGCCGAAACCTATGACGCGAAAGCACGCGCAGAGTTTCTCGACCGCGCGCGCCGCTGGGTCCAAGGCAGCGGTGATAGTCTAAAGTATTAAAACTGCTTGCGAAACTCCAGTTCGAACACCCGCCCGCGCGGATCAAGGAAGCCGGGGTTATAGCGCAGCGGCACCGTACCGGTATCATCGGTCACCCGCTGCTGGGCATTGAACACGTTATCGATCGATAGCGAAACGCGGCTCCCCTTGAGGAACGGTATCTTCTCCACCAACTTGGGCTTGCGGCCAAGATCGGCAAACATGCGCACATCAAACGTGGCGATCGGGGCAAAGCGCAAGCTGGTTGATCCCGGCGCACCGCTGCCATCAATCCGCGAACCGCCGGTATAGCTACCGCTCGCCCGCAATCCGAACCCGCGATAAAAACCGCCGCCCTCCATCTCCAGCGTATGGCGCGCGACGCTGCTGTTGATCGCATCGCCCTCCAGCAGGTTCAGCACCGGGCCACCTGCCGCAAATTGCAACGATTGCTGGAATCGCACGGTATGAAACACCGAAAGGTTCCAGCGCCCGCGCCCGTCACCGCCGAACCCGCCCGGACCGCCACGCCCCATACCGCCCATGCCGCCCGCGCGCGGCGCGCCTGCCGGACGCGGCCCACCAGCACCGGCTCCGGCCCCAGCTGGCCGCCCGCCACCCGGACGCCCCGCCCCCGCTTGCGCATTGGGATCCGCCTTGCCGAAATTGCCCGATATGTTCAGGCCATAGCGCAGCCGCGCGCCCTTCTCTTCCGCGAAAGTCACCGCGCGTTGATCCACAGAAACGATCTGCCCGTTCACGCGCTCGACCCGCCCCGGAAACGCCGCTTCCACATCCGCCGTCAGCAGCGGAAACCCGTTCGAGGTATTGGTTGACCGGTTGCGGAAGTATTCCGCGACAAACGCCGAATTCTGCAAAAACGGCAAAGACCAGTTCAACCCGAACTTCCAGTCCCGCTGGCGCTCTTTCACAAGGCCCGGATTGCCACCGCTGATCACTTCCACCAGCACCGTTTCACCGCGCGCAAAGTCAAACAGCGCCACGTTTTGCGTCACCGTCACCGGACCGCCCAGTTGCAACAGAGTCGGTGCTTTGTCCGCCGCCACATAGCTCGCCGACAACGTGACAGACTGGAACGGCGAATAGGTCAGCCCGCCGCCCCAGTTATACAGCGTGCCGAAATCGGAAAGCCGGTGCACTTCGGCATTGGCGTTGAACGACAAATCGCCCAGCCCCGCGCCAAAGCCCTCTTTGCGGCTGGTGATCGGCAGGTCGATGTTGAACCCCGCTTGCGCATCGCCGCGCTTCAGGTTCACCGTGCCCGCAGCCGTGCGCGTGTCGCTGCTTTCGATGCCGGAGTAATCGAACCCGGCCTTCACCGTCAGCCCCACCTCGCCGCCAGGCACGCGCAACGGCCTGCCGCTGAATGTCGCAAGGCTCGATAAAGTATCGGTTTTCGACAAGGCGCGGTCTGCCGCCACGCCAAGGATTGCCGCCGGAGCCAGCGCGCCATTGGCCGCAATTGCGCCCGAATTGACCAGCGCCTGCAAGCCCGAAAGGTCCGCGCGATTATCAATCGTGCTCTTCGTCTCAACGTGGCCGCCATCCGCCGTCAGCGCCAGCAGCCAATCGCCAAGCGGCTTGTTCAGTGCCGCGCCACCCTGCACCGTCGTCGTGCGGCGCAGCGTCGTGATCGGCTGCGGCAACAGCGTGGTCCGGGTAAATCCGCCCAGCGTCACCGTGTTCAATCCGTTCAGGTCGCGCGAATCGTCGCGCTGCACCTGCAAGTTCGCACTCAGCCCCGCACCATCGCCCAGCGACCGCGCCAGCGTGGCATTCAACTCGGCGGATTTCGTATCGCCAATCAGCGTGCGATAATCCGCGCCGCGCGGATCACCCGCCACCAGCGTCCCCGCACTTGGCTGCACGATGCCGCGCTCGCCCTCGGTCAGCGGACTGGCGTCCTGCACTTTCGCGGTCACATTGATGCGGTTGCCATTGGCAATCTTGGTCAGCGTGAATTCCTGTTCCAGTTCGGAAAAGCCGCCGCCACTAGGGAAGCGCACCTCGGTATCGCTGCCAAAGCTGCTGAACTTGTCCGCCAGAATGAAGTTCACCACGCGCTGGTCGGGCCGATATCCGAACTTCAGCGCCACTTCCTCGGGCAGCACTTCCACCCGCTTGATCGCCTCGGGCGGATAGTCGCGCAATTCGCGGAAGCCCGAAATGCGCATCCCGTTCAGCAGCACGATCGGCATACCGCCCCCGCGCCCGCGTCCCGATGACGTTTGCGGCGCGATCGCCGCCAGCAGTTCCTGAATGGACCCCGCCCCGTAAGACGCAATCGCCGCCTCATCCAGCACCGCAATCGGAGGCAGCGTCGTATCGACCTGCCCCTTGATCCGCGTGGCGACCACAAGGATCTGGCCCGGCTCGGCAAAGATCGCCTCGTCGTCCTCGCCCGGCGGCATTTCCTGCGCCGCATCATCAGTGCCCGCCACCACATCCTGCGCCATCGCCGGATTGATCGCCGCAAGGCAAAACGCCAGTGCTCCGATTGATGCCGCTGCTTTCCGTATCACAATGCAAACCCTTGAAAATCGCATGGCCCGAAGGCCGCCAGCGCCACCACTGGCGAAGCCGCCGCGCCCAAACAATGCGCATTTCGTATCACTTTGTCGCATTGCAGCATGCTGAACGACAACCTTCCCTTTCGCCCTCAACCCGCAAGCGCCATCAAGTTCTGGTTGAACAAGCCCCCCCTGATCTGACAAAGGGCCGCAACGCCTTTTCCAATTTGAAATGAAGGACGGCACCTCGCCCGAAATCACCGCACCTGAACTGGTTCTCGCCTCGGCCAGCCCGCGCCGCCTCGAATTGCTCGGGCGTCTGGGGATTGCCCCTGCCCGCGTTGTCGCAACAGACATCGACGAATCCCCGCTTCCGGGCGAACGCGCGCGCAATCACGCCGTCCGCCTCGCTGCGGAAAAGGCGCGCGCCGCCGCCGCACAGGCTCCGGGCGCAATCATTCTTGCAGGCGATACCGTCGTCGGCGCAGGCGCGCGCATCCTGCCCAAGGCCGAGGACGAGGCCACCGCGCGCGAATGCCTCGCCCTGCTCTCGGGCCGCCGCCACCGCGTCTATTCCGCCATCGCCGTCATCACCCCCGATGGCAAATTGCGCGAGGCTCTGTCCGAAACCATCTTGCGCTTCAAACGCCTCTCCCATGCCGAGGTTGACGCCTATATCGCAGGGCGCGAATGGCACGGCAAAGCGGGCGGCTATGCCATCCAGGGCAGCGCCGAAGGCTTCTGCAACTGGCTCTCGGGCAGCCACTCGGGCGTGATCGGCCTGCCCTTGTTCGAAACCCGTCGCCTCCTGATCGCCGCAGGTCTTTATGTCCGCTGAGTGGCTCTACGAAGCCGGCATCGGCGAAGAGCGCGCGATCCTCGTCGCGCACGGGCAAATCCTGTCCGCGCGGATCGAATGGGGTGATCCCGTCCGCCCCGGCCTTGTCACACCGGCCCGCCTCGTCAAGCGCCTGCACGATGCCAAGCGCGGCATAGTGCGGCTGGAGGACGGCACCGATGCCTTCATCGACCAGCTCCCGCGCGATGCCACCGAAGGCGTCACCCTCACCGTGCGCGTGGTGCGCGCCGCCATTGCCGAAAAGGGCCGCACCAAGCTCCCCGTCACCCGCCCTGCGCCCGGTGAAGCCCCCGCAGCTGCCCCCACCTTGCGTGAAGAGATCGAGGCCACCGGAGCCGCCTTGCGCGCCCTGCCCGTAACCAGCACCGCCATGGCGGTAAACGGCTGGGATGATCTGGTCGAACAGGCGCTCACCGGCGAAATCCCCTTCGCAGGCGGTTCGATCATCATCAGCCCCACCCCCGCGATGACGCTGATCGATATTGACGGCACCCTGCCCCCGCTCAAACTCTCGCTCGAAGCCGTGCCGGTCATCGCCGATGCGCTCCACCGCCTCGATATCGGCGGCTCCATCGGCATCGATTTCCCCACGCTGGCCGACAAGAAAGACCGCCAGCATGTGGATAAAGCGCTGGCCGACAGCCTGATTGACTGGACGGGGGAACGCACCGCCATGAACGGCTTCGGCTTCGTCCACCTCGTCGCCCGGCTCGAACGCCCCTCGCTCGTCGCGCGCTTTGCCCGCCACCGCAGCGCCGCTGCCGCGCGCATCCTGCTGCGCAGCGCGGAACGCGTGGCCGATCCCGGCGCGCTGCTGCTCTGCGCACACCCCGCCGTGTTCGATGCGATCCGTCCCGAATGGGAGGCCGAACTCGCCCGCCGCACCGGCCGCACCGTGCGCCGCAAACCCGACGCCGCGCTCTCCCTCATCGGCGGCTACGCACAAGCGATCCCGCAATGACAATAGACGCCACCCGCCCCGTCCGCCGCTGCCCGATCTGCCGCAAACCCCGCGTGGAAGAGCACGCCCCGTTCTGCTCCACCCGCTGCCGCGACCGCGACCTGCTGCAATGGCTAGACGAAGGCTACGCCCTCCCCGGCCTCCCCATAGAAATCGACCCCGAAGACTAAAGCCCCCTACCTTTCCCCCCTCCCGCCTGCGGGAGGGGCCGGGGGGTGGGCCTCCCTTCTTCCCCCCTCCCGCCTGCGGGAGGGGCCGGGGGTGGGTTTTCCTTACGGCCCTTCTTCCTCCCCCCACCCCGCTCATCCTGAGCTTGTCGAAGGACGAATCCCCCAACCGCAAAACTTTCCCGCACAAAATCGCGCAAAGGGGGCTTGCCAACCCGCCCCCGCTTCGCCATAGGCGCGCTTCCAATCGGAACGGGCCCCTGAACAAGGCGGCACGCAAACGATGCCCGGGTAGCTCAGTTGGTAGAGCAGCGGATTGAAAATCCGCGTGTCGGCGGTTCGAATCCGTCCCCGGGCACCATTGGCCAGTTCGCCAAACCCCGCCAAGCGCATCGAAAAGGAGATGGGCTTTGGCACTTATCCCGAAGTGAACCTCAAGGAAGCGCGCCGCTTGCGCGATGAAGCCCGCGCCTCTCTGGCGGCTGGCATCGATCCAGCCGAGAAGAAGCGCCGCGATGCGCACACCGCTAAGGTCAGCGCTGCCAATTCGTTCGAAGCGGTTGCCCGCGCCTATATCGACAAGTGCCAGAGTGAAGGCCGGTCTGAACGCACCACTGATAAGCAGGAATGGCTTCTGAAGCTTCTGGCCCGAACCATAGGCCAGCGCCCTGTCGCGGAAATCCAGCCGTTCGAAATGCTGGAAGCCGTGCGCAAGTATGAAACACCCGGACGCACCGAAGCCGCCCACCGTGCCTTACAGTTCGCCAGCCAAGTGTTCCGCTTCGCCATCGCGAACCAGTTGGCCCCGTCAGACCCTACGCGCGATCCACGCAGCGCATTGACCAGCCAAAGCGGCCCTTCGACATCGCGCAAATGGTCTTCGTTTACTGACGTTCAAACACGCGCAAGGGCGAACGAAAGCATTGGAAAAATGGGTAGCTCGGTCATATCGGGCCCGACACCTGAAATAGAAACCCTATTTTCTAATATAACATCAGATATTTATGCGATTTTCGTGATTCCGTTCTCAACCTGCTTGACATAAGCGCCGGTCGAGCCGTTGATTCGCTCTTGGAATCAAACACTCGATAACTTCATATAAATACAAAGCCGCCGCTTTCATTGTAAATCGGATTTCCTCGACATTAGTTATACCTAAAACTACCTTTAGTTAGTTTTTATCAAATATTCTTTCTTGGAGTGAGCGTTATCTTTCAAACTTCTACTTGAAGCAGTCAAACCTTTATCGATAGAATAGCAGGATATGGCCGGATTTGATTCTGGCGGTATTTGATCGTGGGGATCGTCATGGCTGTTATACTCGGAACGAACGCAAGTGAAATCTTGAACGGGACACCCCAAGACGATACGATTGACGGAGGCATTGGCAATGACACGCTGACAGGCAGTAGTGGATCGGATGTATTTCAGTTTTCTGCTCGCAGTTTCGGGCAGGATATCATCACAGACTTCGCCATTGCTACAGACCGGATCGATCTTTCTGCAATCGGCGTTTCCAGTTTTTCCGCGCTTCAGCCTTATATTGCGCAAGCGGGCACCGATACAGTCATTACGCTGGGGTTTAACGGCGCTTCTGAAAGCATCCGGTTGCAAGGCGTAACGGCCAGCCAGTTGACGGCCGCCAATTTTGTATTCTTCACCAACCCTGTTCCCGTTATCGGCAGACGCACCATTCTGGCGGGGTCCGATGGTGGCGATGTGCTGTTCGGTTCCACGATCAGTGACGTGTTTATCGGATTGGCGGGAGTTGACCGGGTTGACGGTGATGCCGGCACGTCAGACGAGCTTTCGTATCAATTCAGAACAACCGGAACCGGTCTTACCGCCGCGACCGGAAACCGCACATTCACCGTAACGGCATCCTCGGTGACCGACAGCGCAGGCCAGTTCAACACCACATTTTCGAACATCGAGAGGGTAACCTTCGACACCGACACGTCGAATCCCACAGGTTTTGCAACGGGTGAAACGACGATCAACGCCAGCGCTTTTGCGGGCACCAATGGCATTTTTGTCAATCACGGCAATAGCACGAACCGTCTCTCGTTCACCGGTTCGGCGGCGTCTGATTTCGTTCGCGTAGGCCAAGGTTCGCATGTGCTTGATGGTGGCGCCGGTGCTGGTTTTGACTCGGCGGTGTTGTTTTTGGACGGTACAGCCAATGTGACAATCACCCAAGCGGGGTCGGTAATCAGGTCAACAGTTGGCAGCAGTGTAACTGATGTTTCTAATTTCGAGTCTGTTCTGTTCAGCCTCCGTTTCAATAGCGGTGCCTCGATCAATGCATCGGCAGTCACCGATTCGCTTGGGTTTGGCGTAGCCTATTCTGCAAACAGCTACAGCGTAACTGGCGGTAGCGGCAACGACCGTTTTGAGAATTTCTACGAAGATATTGTGACCACAGTCGGCACAACAACAATGACCGGTGGCGCAGGCGCAGATACATATTCTTACGCTTACCTCGGCGCTAATCTCGACAAAGATGTCATTACTGATCTTTCCGTTGAAGACCGAATCGATTTCTTCTTCGTCGAAGCAGGACCGGTAAGATTCATCGGCGCTGGCGCTTTCACCAATGTCGCCAATCAGATCCGCTATGTGAAGTCGGGCGGCACCACGTTGCTGCAAGCCGATAGCAATGGCGATGGTGTGGCCGATGCGACACTGACCATCAGCAACGGCGCGTTTGATCTGCGCGAGACGTCCGCGGGTTCAGCCATTCTGCAAATCATACCGGAAATTGCGGGCACAACCGGAGCAGACACCCTGACCGGTACCACGATTGCTGACCGGATCTTCGCATCGGGTGGTGATGACAGGATCATCGGATCGACCGGGCCGGACTTTATCGATGGAGGCACCGGTTCAGACAGGCTGGAATACCAGTTCTCGGCCAATGGCACCGGCCTTTCCGGCTTTACCGGAAATCGCACCTTCACCATTACGGCAACCGGCGTTTCCGATAGCGCAGGCCAGATCAACACCGGGTTCCAGAACATCGAGCAGGTGTCATTCGATACCAACGCCTTCAACTTCGGTGCGTCTTCGGGCCAGGCAACCTTTACCGGGTTCTCGACCGGCACGACCACGTTCAACGCCAGTGCCTTCACGGGGGCTTCGGGTGTCAGTGTCAACAATGCGCCGTATAGCAACAATGTGGTGTTTACCGGCTCTGCTGCCGGAGACTCCGTTTCCGTCGGGCCGGGCGCGCACGTGCTGGATGGCGGTGCGGGGTCTGACACGGCGCAAGTCATTCTGAGTGGGACGACCAACACAACATTGACCCAGACCGGGGCCGTTATCCGGGCGACGACCGGCGGCAACATCACCGATATCAGCAATTTTGAGAGGGTGTTTGTCAGCCTGCAATTCAACGGCGGCGCATCGATCAATGCTACTGGAGTGACCTCGGCGCTCACCTTCAGTGTAAGTTATGGCACCAGCAACCAGAGCGTCACGGGCGGCAGCGGCAGTGACCGGTTTGAAAATCATTTCAGCGGCGGCTCCACAACCATCGGCACGACGACGATGACCGGCGGCGCGGGAGCCGATACTTATTCCTACACCGGCTTTGGCACCAATTTTGACAAGGACATTATCAGCGATTTCGCCAGTGAAGACCGGATCGATCTTTCGCTGGTAAGCCAGTTCAACCCTTCATCGCCCGTCCGGTTTATCGGCACGGCGGCATTTTCCAATGTGGTCAATCAGGTGCGCTATGTGAAATCGGGCAGCACCACCTTGCTGCAAGTGGACAGCAATGGCGATGGTGTGGCCGACGGCACGCTGACGATTTCCAACGGCGCGTTCGATCTGCGCGAGACGACGACGGGTTCTGCGGTGTTACAAATTGCACCTACGCTTGGCGGGACAAGCGGAAACGATACGCTGGCTGGCTCGGCTGGAGCGGACCAGATCAACGCGCTTGGCGGAGATGACATCATCAAGGGCAGCGCGGGGGCAGACACTATCGACGGCGGGACCGGTACCGATTACCTGCAATACCAGTTCTCGGCCAATGGCACGGGTCTTTCCGGCTTTACCGGAAATCGCACCTTTACCATCACCGCATCGGGCGTGACGGACAGTGCTGGCCAGATCAACACCGGTTTCGTGAATGTCGAAGGCATTTCATTTGATACGAATGCGTTCGGTTTCGGTGCGTCAACTGGACAGGCCACCATGACCGGCTTCTCCACCGGCACGACCACGTTCAACGCCAGCGCCTTTACCGGCAGTGCAGGCGTGAACATCAACAACGCGCCCTTCAGCAATAATGTGGTATTTACCGGTTCTGCAGCGGCAGATTACATTGCCGTGGGTTCTGGTGCGCATGTGCTAGATGGCGGGGCCGGGTTTGACATAGCCCAAGTCATTCTGAGCGGCACGGCCAATACGACAATAACCCAGACCGGGACTACGATCCGGGCGACGACCGGCGCTAATGCGACCGACATCACAAACTTCGAACAGTTGCTGTTAAGCCTTCAATTCAACGGCGGCGCATCGATCAATGCCGCAGGGGTGACCACCGCGCTCACCTTCAGTGTAAGTTATGGTACAAGCAGCCAGAGCGTCACCGGCGGCAGTGGCAACGACCGGTTTGAGAATCACTTCAGCGGCGGTTCCACAACCATCGGCATGACGACGATGACCGGCGGTGCAGGGGCTGATACCTATTCCTATACGGGTTTTGGTACGAACTTTGACAAGGATACGATCACCGACTTCGCCAATGAGGACCGGATCGATCTTTCACGGGTAAGCCAGTTCAACCCCGCAACACCCGCCCGTTTCATCGGCACTGGCGCATTCACCAACGTGGTCAATCAGGTCCGCTATGTCAAAACGGGCAACACCACGCTGTTGCAAGCCGATAGTAATGGCGATGGCGTCGCCGATGCCACGCTGACGATTGCCAATGGTGCGTTCAATCTGCGCGAGACGGCGCCAGGTTCAGCCATACTGCAGATCGCGCCGGAGATTGTCGGGACAGAAGGCAGGGATTCCCTGCGCGGCACGACAGGTGACGATGTGATCCGCACCCTGGGCGATAATGATTTTATCACAGACTTCGGCGGCAATGACTTTTTCGATGGCGGCAGCGGCACTGACCGGCTGATTTATGATTATGGTGATCTCACAGGCCCGGTCACCATAGACTTCTCGAACTTTGCACCGGCCACGGTTCCGACGAGCATCAACGACAGGTTTGGCGGAACGGACTTGCACGTCAACATCGAGATCCTGGGGTTGCGCGGGACCGATGGCAATGATGTGATTACCGGCTCTGCCACAACCGGTTCAGAGATCGAAGGAGGCAGAGGGGCCGATACCCTGACAGGCGGCAACGGCGACGATCTCATCATTGGCGACGGTACTTTTTCTGATAACGATGGCGGCGATGTGATCAATGCCGGTGGCGGCAATGACGACATTATAGGTGATGTGGGGGCCGATACGATTGATGGCGGCGCCGGGTTTGACACTGTCTACTTTGACTTGTCGCTGGATTATTCCGAACCATTTGTGGGCCGGACGCTGAATGTCAGTGCGCTCGTCGCATCGGCAACGGCCCAAACCGTTGCCGATGGCGCAGGGTCATTTGATTCGGTGCGGAATATCGAGGCTGTAGGGATCTACACCTCCAATCTGGGTGACACAGTTATCGGCTCAGCCACGTTGCCGAACAAGTTTTTCCTGTTCAGCGGCAACAACACGGTGACAGGCGGTGCGGCTGGCGACACTTTTGCAATTGCCCGGGGCGATGGCATAGATACGATCAACGGCTTCTCGGTCGCGAACGACAAGATCGACGTCAGCGGATACCTCACGGGGTCGCTGGCTGAAATACAGCCGTTCATCTTCCAGTTCGGCAACAACACGGTCATTTCGATGAGAGGTGATCCCGAAGCGCCCGATGTTGTCCTGCGCAACGTGACGGCCAGCCAACTGACCGTAAGCAACTTCGTGTTCAACACCACGCGCAAGGCCGATACGGAATTCTTCAATCCTGCGACGAACCAGAACGACACCCTGTTTGCCGGCGTTGGCGGATCGGTTCTCAATGGTCTGCTGGGCAACGATACGCTGGTCAGCGGAACTGGCGCAGACCGGTTTACCTTCTCGGCGCGCGGATTCGGGCTGGACCGCATCTTCAACTTCACACCCGGTTCCGACAAGATCGTGCTGGGCGCGCTTGGCGTCAGCAGCTTTGCCGCCTTGCGTCCGTTCATCGCCCAGGTTGGTGCAGACACGGTCATCACCCTGGGCTTTGGCGGCCCGACCGAGAGCATCACGCTGAAAGGTGTATCGGCCAGCCAGCTGACAGCTAGCGATTTCGAGTTCTCCACTGCCACCGGAGGCACCGTTAGCGGCACCGTCAGGGATGATGCTCTGTTCGGCTCGTCCGGCAACGATACGATTCAAGGTTTGGCGGGCAACGACACGATTGTTGGCGGCGCCGGGAATGATACCATTTCGGCAGGTGCGGGCTATGATGTGGCGATCTTCTCTGCCACGCGCGCGGCAACAACCGTAACGCGCAACGGCAATGGTACAGTAACCCTGGCTTCTGCCGCCGATGGCACCGATACTGTCTCGGGCGTGGAACTGTTCCAGTTTGCCGATGGTGCTTCCTCGTTCGCCTTCGCCAACCCCGGCACGCCACGCGTGGCCAACTTCGCCGTTGGCGCAGGCGGGTGGTCTTCGCAGGACCGGTTCCCGCGCATGGCGGCGGACGTGAATGGCGATGGCTTTGCCGATATTGTCGGCTTCGGCCAGGCAGGAACGCTGGTGGCGCTGGGGTCGGCCAATGGCACGTTTGCCGCGCCGGTCACGGCGGTGGCCAACTTTGGCGTCAATCAGGGTTGGTCGTCAGACAACACCTTCCACCGCAAAATGGCCGATGTGAACAATGATGGCCGCGCGGATATAGTCGGCTTCGGCTTTGCAGGTGTGCTCGTATCGCTGGCGCAGGCCAACGGTACTTTTGGTGCGGCAACGCTGGGGTCTGGCAACTTCAACCCGGCCAATGGCTGGTCCACGCAAAATGGCGCGGCGCGCACGCTGGCCGATGTGAACGGCGATGGCTTTGCCGACATCATCGGGTTCGGCGCACCCGGCACATTTGTCGCGCTGGGCACGGGCATGGGATCGTTTGGCACAGCAACGTTTGCGCTGGCCAACTTCGGGATTGCACAGGGCTGGTCAAGCAACAATGTGTTCCACCGCGAAGTGGGCGATGTGAATGGCGATGGCCGTGCGGATATCGTCGGCTTTGGCGCGGCTGGCACGCTGGTGGCGCTGGGGCAAGCCAACGGCACTTTCGCCGCCGCTACGCTGGCACTGGGCAACTTTGGCACCAATCAGGGCTGGAGCACGCAAGACGTGTTCACCCGCGATCTGGCTGATGTGAACGGCGATGGCCGCGAAGACATTGTCGGCTTCGGGGTGGCAGGCACGTTTGTCGCCTATGGCCAAACTGACGGGACTTTCAGCACCGCCGCGTTCGATCTTGCCAACTTCGGCCGCGATCAGGGCTGGAACAGCGACAACACCTTCCACCGCGAACTGGCCGATGTGAACGGGGATGGCATGGCCGATGTGGTCGGCTTCGGCTTTGGCGGCGTGTTCGTGGCGGCAGCTTTTGATGGACTGGTGATATAGCGGTTCGGGGCAACGCAGACATAAGCCTATCTATCCTCCCGATCACGCCGCTGTCTGTGATGTTCGCCTTGCGCTCTCGCAACGGGCGTCTAGTCTGGACGTGTGAGCCCGCCTGATCCTACCACTGCCCCCATGCGCGTCTGCGTCGTCGGTGCCACCGGCACGATTGGCCGCGCCACGGTGGCGGCGCTGGTCGGGCAGGGCCACGAAGTCGTCTGCATCGTGCGCCCCGCCTCCGCGCCCGCCCCCGCTTTCGAAGGTGCCACCACCCGCCAGGCCTCCGTCACCGATCCCGCCGCGCTTGTGCGCGATGGCTTTTGCGGGGAACGCTTCGATGCGGTCGTCTCGTGTCTCGCCTCTCGCACCGGCACGCCGGTTGATGCCTGGGCCATCGATCACGCGGCCAATCTCAACGTGCTCCACGCCGCGCAGCAATCAGGCGTGCCGCATTTCGTCCTGCTCTCGGCCATTTGCGTGCAAAGGCCGCTGCTGGCGTTCCAGCATGCCAAGCTGGCGTTCGAAAGTGCGCTTGCCGCCTCGGGCCTGCGCTATTCCATCGTGCGCCCCACCGCGTTCTTCAAATCACTCTCGGGCCAGATCGCGCGGGTGAAGGCGGGCCGCCCCTTCCTGATCTTCGGCGATGGCGAATTGACCGCCTGCAAACCCGTCAGCGACCGCGATCTGGCCCGTTACATCGCGGGTTGCCTCACCTGTGAAGACCGCTGGAACGCCATCCTGCCCATCGGCGGGCCGGGCCAGGCCATCACCCCGCGCCAGCAGGGCGAGGCACTGTTCGCGCTGGCGGGCCGCCCGCCGCGCTTCCGCCCGGTGCCCGTGGGCCTGCTGGATGCGATCGCCGCCACGCTCGGCATGCTGGGCCGCGTCATCCCCGCGCTTGCCACCAAGGCTGAACTTGCCCGCATCGGCCGCTATTACGCCACGCAATCGATGCTGGTGCTCGATCCGCAAACAGGCCGCTATGATGCCGCCGCCACGCCGTCTACCGGCAGCGATACCCTGTTCGATTATTACCGCGCCGTATGGGATGGCACCGCCACGCCCGAACGCGGCGATCACGCGGTGTTTTGATCAGCGCGAATAGCGTTTTACAAGCGCCAGCGCCGCCGCATCCACATCGGCCCACGCCTGCGCGAAATCGGTGTGGTCGCCATAGTACGGATCGATCACCGCCGTGCCCTTGCGCCCGGGCACAAGGTCCATCAGCAGGCGCACTTCGGCAATGTGGCGTGCCGGTTCGATGCGTCGCAAGTCCTTCAGGTTCTGCGGATCAAGCGCGAAGATATGGCCAAACTTGTGGAAATCATCGGCGGTCACCACCCGCGCGCGATAGCGGGCAATATCCACCCCATGCTCCAGCGCCACGGCTTGCGCACGCGGATCGGGCGCATTGCCGGCGTGCCAATCCCCCGTCCCGGCAGAATCGATAGTCATCGCCACGCCCGCCGCCACCGCCCGCTTGCGCAAAGCGGCCTCGGCCAGGGGCGAGCGGCAGATATTGCCAAGGCATACGAACAGGATGGAAGGCTGGCTCACGCGATCACGATACCTCACTGGCCGGGACTTCTCCCAGCCGATCAAGAACGGATCCTCACCCCGGACACGAAGAAATACGTACTGCACCGAAATGTCCAGCCCATTTCGCGCAATTGCACTTTTGCGCCGCGTCGCCTATATAACGGATGAACGCCCCGGCATAAGCGATGGAGTCGCCTCCACGCCACGCCGGGGTTTCTTATTCAGGCCGGGACGCAATGCCCGGCGCCGCGCAGGAAACATGATGATGTCTCGTCGCCGCCAGATTTACGAAGGCAAGGCCAAGATCCTTTACGAAGGCCCCGAACCGGGCACGATCATCCAGTATTTCAAGGATGATGCCACCGCGTTCAACGCGCAAAAGCGTGGCACGATCAACGGCAAGGGCGTGATCAACAACCGCATTAGCGAATATGTGTTCACGCGCCTCGCCCACATCGGCATCCCCACGCATTTCATACGCCGCCTCAACATGCGCGAACAGCTTGTGCGGCAGGCCGAAATCATCCCGATCGAAGTGGTCGTGCGCAACATCGCCGCCGGCTCCATCTCGAAGCGCCTCGGCATCGAAGAGGGTGAGCCGCTGCCGCACACCCTGATCGAGTACTATTACAAGGACGATGCGCTGGGCGATCCGCTGATCGCTGAAGAGCATATTGCCTGCTTCGGCTGGGCCAGCAACGAAGAGATGCAGGACATCTCCTCGATGGCGATCCGCGTAAACGATTTCCTCTGCGGCATGTTCGCGGCGATCAACATCAGCCTGGTTGATTTCAAGCTTGAATTCGGCCGCATCTGGGACGGCGATTTCGCCCGCGTGATCCTGGCCGATGAAATCAGCCCCGACGGCTGCCGCCTGTGGGACATGACCACCGGCGAAAAGCTCGACAAGGACCGCTTCCGCCGCGATCTGGGCGGCGAAGAAGAAGCCTATCAGGAAGTCGCCCGCCGCCTCGGCCTGCTCGAAAACGACGGCGGCCCCAGCGAAGTGTTCGACCTCGGCGCACACCGCAAGTTGCGCGGCAAGAAGTAAGCCCGAAGATCCTCCCCGTTTCCTTAACGAAAAGTGGGGGTGGTGGCCGGCTATCGACCAAGCGAGTAACGTTTGGCGCAGTTTTTCGGCTGCGCTTAACTGGTACTTCAACTCGTCAGTGTAACATTTGAAGCAATTAGCCGCTTGCTCTGTCAGCTAAGGTTCGGCAGAGTGTAAATATGCTCATTGCCATATGACGGCGAGGGCGAGTAAGCTACACGAAGGAGCGATCATGACTGATGTAATCGCTGCCTTCAGCATGAAGCAGGTTCAGAACCTGACTGGTCTTTCCGAAGGCCAGCTTATTGACTGGGACTTGAGTGGTTTTTTTGTCCCTGCATTTGCTTACGAGAATCGCCGCAGCCCTTACAGCCGCATATACTCATTTGAGGACGTTGTCGGGCTAAGGACTTTGGCTATCCTTCGCGGTCGAGTATCGATGCAGCACCTGCGCGCAGCCGCGAAGCGCTTGAAGGAGCACAGCGGCAAGCCGTGGAGTCAACTGACACTCTTCACCCTTAACGGGGAAGTTCACTTTCGACGCCCTTCGTCAGACGTGATTGAAGGGGCCGTTTCCGGCCAGTATGGCGCTACGATTCCTCTGGAAAGCATTGCTGAAGAGATCCGTGAGAAAGCCGAAGCGCTCAAGCGACGTAAACCAGATGCTGTCGGCAAAATTACAAAGCGTAGAGCCGTAATGGGCGGCGAAGAAGTCTTCGAAGGCACACGCATTCCCGTATCTAGCGTGCGCGCTTTAGCCGATGCAGGGTATTCGCTGGGAGAAATCTTAGCAGAGTATCCTAGTCTTGCAGTCGGCGATGTAGAAGCAGTTCTGGGCAAGTGCCGGTTGACACAGGTCGCATAATCGCATCTGATTTACTGTATGCGATTTTTGCTTGATGAAAATGTTCAAGCCTCTGTAGGCAGGGCACTTGTCACCAGAGGGCATGACGTAATCTTTGCTTACGACATTCTGGAGCGCGGCACTGAAGATCATATAGTCGCCACAGCGGCGGTTCAGGATCAACGTGTGCTAGTCAGTCACGATGTCGATATGAAGCGGATCGAGCGGCGAATATCGGAGAAGAACCGGACGCGATACCCGACTCTTTGTCGGCTTATGCTTTGTTTGCCCTATCCATTGGCTGCCAGTCGGTTGACGAAGTTTATGCCTTTGGTCGAACTTGAGTTTTCAGAGGCGGTCACGGCGAGTGAGGCGATGATGTTTGAAGTGTGTGAGCGTCGCATCCGTCTGCACCGCTAAACCAACTCCCCATTGCCCACCCGCCCCCGAACAGGCACACCACAGCGCAATGATCCTCCGCGCCCTGCTCCCCCTCACCGCTGGCCTAGCCCTCGCCGCCTGCGCCACCCAGCCCGCGCCGCTCACAAGCGCCCCCACCCCCTTATGGGCATTCCAAAACAGCGACTTGCCCGCAGACCCCGCCTTCCGCTACGGCGCGCTCCCCAACGGCATGCGCTTCATCATCCGCCGCAACGCCACGCCCGCTGGCACCGCGCAAGTGCGCATGAACATCGACACCGGCTCGCTCGACGAACGCGAAAACGAGCGCGGTTTTGCCCATTTTGTCGAACACATGGCGTTCAACGGGTCGACCAACGTCCCCGAAGGCGAGATGATCAAGCTGCTCGAACGCATCGGCCTCTCGTTCGGCGCGGATACCAACGCGCAGACCTCGTTCGAACAGACGCTCTACATGCTCGATCTGCCGCGCAACGATGAAAAGCTGCTCGATACCGCGCTCATGCTCATGCGTGAGACCGCCAGCGAGCTCCGCTTCGATCCCGCAGCGGTTCAGCGCGAACGCGGCGTTGTCCTGTCCGAATTGCGCGATGGCCAGGGCTGGCAACGCACCAATCTCGAAGACCAGCTCGCCTTCTTCTATCCGCAGGCAACCTACCCCAAACGCCTGCCCATCGGCACGGTCGATACGCTGAACGCAGCCACAGCCGAAACGCTCAAAGCCTTCTGGGCGCGCGAATATGTGCCCTCCAAAACCACCATGATCGTGGTCGGCGATTTCGATCCCGATGTGGTCGAACAGGCCCTGCGCGCCCGTTTTGGCGATTGGCAGCCAAAGCCGCAAACCCCGCGCCCCGATCAGGGCAAAGTCGACCCGAAGCAGAAGGCCAAAGTCGATATCCACCTCGACCCCTCATTGTCAGAACGCATCACCGCATCGCGCCACGGTGCTTGGGCAGACGAGCCCGACACCATCGCCAACCGCCGCCGCAACCTGTTGCGCCAGATCGGCTATGGCGTGGTCAACCGCCGGTTCCAGCGCATGACGCGCACCGTCAACCCGCCCTTTCGCGGCGCAGGCTTCGGCACCAGCGAGGTGTTCAGGATTGGTCGCACCACGAACCTGATCGTCGATACCACCGATGGCGGCTGGCAGCGCGGTTTCGCCGCTGCCGCAGGTGCCTATGCCCGCGCGATGGCGGGCGGCTTCACGCAAACCGAGATCAACGAACAACTCGCCAATATCCGCACCGGCCTTGAAAACGCCGCTGCCGGTGCTGACACCCGCTCGCACAGCGCGCTTGTCAGCGCGGCCCTCGCGCTGATCCGTGATGATGCCGTGCCAACCACGCCCGAATCCGGCCTTGCCCGCTTCAACCGGTTCGCCGGCACGATCACGCCAGAAGCGGTGATGGCCGCCCTGCGCGAAGAGGCCGTCCCGCTCAAATCCCCGCTCATCCGCTGGCAGGGCCGCACCGCCCCCAAACAGGGTGCAAAGGCGCTGGCACGCACATGGGACAAGGCCACCCATGCCAAGGCTGCAGCAGATGAAATCCCCAACCCCGCGCCCTTTGCCTATACCAGCTTCGGCACCCCCGGCACGGTCGTGTCCGATACCACCGAACCGCTTTACGGCATCCGCACCATCCGTTTTGCCAACCACGTCCGGCTGAACCTCAAGCGCACCGGTCTTGCCAAAGACCGCGTCGATATCCGCCTCAATCTTGATGGCGGCGAATTGCTCGATACCGCCGTCAACCCGCTCGCCACCGAGATGACCGGCGTGTTGGCGCGCGGCGGTTTGGGCAAGCACAGCGAGGACGATCTGCAAACCCTGCTCGCCGGGCGTTCTGTTGCGATGGGGCTCGGTGCCAGCGGCGATACTTTCGAAAGCAGCGCCACCACCACCCCGCGCGATCTGGCCCTGCAATTGCAGGTGTTCACCGCGATGCTCACCGATCCCGGCTATCGGCCCGAAGGCGAAACGGTTTACCGCCAGAACATCGCCAATTTCTTCGCGCGCCTGCGCTCCTCTCCCGGCGCGGCGCTGGGCAATGCCATCGGCGGCATCCTGTCGGGCAACGATCCGCGCTTCACCCTGCAACCGCAGCAGGCCTATGCGGCGCTATCCTACGCCCGATTGCGCGATGCGCTTGCCAGCCGTCTTGACAAGGGCGCGCTCGAAATCGCCATTGTCGGCGATATCGATGAAGCGGCCACCATCGCCGCTGTTGCGCAAACCTTCGGCGCGCTGCCTCCGCGCGAACCTGATTTCCGCCCCTACACTGCCGAACGCCAGCGCGCCTTCACCCCGCAACGCGGCCTCACCCTCGTGCGCCATACCGGCGAGGCCAATCAGGCCATCGTCCGCTATGTCTGGCCCACCCGCGATGACCGCGATCCCGAAGAGGCCATGGCGCTCGCCCTGTTGAGCGAAGTCGCGCAGATCGAAGTGCTTGATACCGTGCGCGAAAAACTGGGCAAAGCCTATAGCCCCGGCGCATCCAGCAGCCTCAGCCGCGTCTGGACCGGTTACGGCACTTTCGCCGTCGCCGCCTCGGTCGATCTGGCAGACATTGCCGACACCCGCGCCGCGCTCGATGAAACCGTGCGCGCGCTTGCCACCTCTCCGGTCGATCCCGACGTCATCCAGCGCGCCCGCGCGCCCATGCTCGAACGCATCGACAACGCGCTCAAATCCAACAGCGGCTGGATGAACCTTGCCGAACGCGCCCAGACCGAACCCGACCGCCTGCTCCGCGCCAAATCCGCCCGCACGCGATTGGAAAAGCTCACGGCGGCGGATCTGCAGGCGATGGCGAAACGCTACTTGGGCGTGGAAAAGGCCGTGCAGATTCTGGTCCTGCCAGAAGGTGCCGCTGCGCCCGCCCGCTAATGCTGTAGGCCCATCCCCGACCCTTCCCGATCATCCTGAGCTTGTCGAAGGGGGGAAGGGGGAAGATAAAACTCTCCTGAACCACTCCCGCTTGCGGGAGGGGAGCGAGACTTAATGAGCCGCAGGCGAATTTAGTCGCAGCGGGGTGGGCAATGGCACAACGCCAACCCTTGGCGCAGATGCTTCGACAAGCTCAGCATGAGCGGAGTGGTTGATGTACGGGTCCATAAACTTAACCAAAGCGGACGGCCTCCCCCACCCCGCTCATCCTGAGCTTGTCGAAGGATCACACGCGACACCAGCCACAACCCAAACCTAAACCTTGCGCAACCCCGCCAAAATCACCTCGGCATGGCACTCGGCC